>NZ_JACIFP010000001.1:1517783-1821340 GCF_014197435.1 Gordonia humi | reverse complement strand
CGTCCGACCGAACTGTTCACGCGTCGCGGCGTACTCCGTGGCCATCTCGAGCGCGGCGAACGACCCGCCGACGGCCTCCGCCGACGCCAGGATGCGGAACAGGCTCCGACCGGTGCGCTCGGCGCCGGGCAGCACCAGTCCGTCGGCCGGCCGATGCCGGGTGAGCGTGACCGAACCGAGCGGGCGTGTGGTGTCCATCGACGACACTCGCGCAACCTCGACACCCTCGGCCGTCGGGTCGACGACGATCACGTCAGCGCCGACCGCGAGGACGAGCACGTCGGCCGACGGCGCGTCGAGCACGGCCCGGACCTGCCCGGAGACCGTCCCGTCGGCGTTCGCCGTCAGCCCCGGTCCGTAGCCGACGCCCGCCGACTGCGATCCGTCCGCGAGCGCCGGCAGCAGCCGCGTCTTCACCTCGGCGTCCGCGTATTCGGCGATGACGGCCGACGCCGCGATCGTCGACAGGAACGGCCCGGGAGCGACGTCGTGGCCGAGTGCTTCGAGCACCACGATGGACTCCTCCAGCGAGAAGCCCGATCCGCCGAACTCCTCGGGCAGGTGCAGACCGAGCCAGCCCAGCTCAGCGGTGCTCGCCCAGAAACGCGCGATGTCCGGCTCGTCGTCGAGCGACTCGCGCGACGCCTTCAGGACGTCGTACCGGGCGAGGTGACCGCTCGCCACCTCGGCCAGCGACAGGTGTTCAGGGGATATGGCCAGTGCCATCAGGCTGCCTTTCAATTGAAGACCGGTGGTCCACACCCACCGAGCAGTGTGACCTTTAATGTCAGATTTACAGGATAGATGGTCACTTCAGCAACCCTTAGAAGGAGCACGATACTTGCGCAAACCTCACGACCCAACAGGCATTGACCTGGAGATTATTGGCCCTCATCGAGTTCATCTGCCACTTCGCCGAGAAATATAGACATTCCGTCAGATCATAGTCTATGATCTGCCACAGAAGTGATCTAGGCCATTCGATTCGAGCACTGAGCGTGCCGACACACCGGCCGGGACCACTCGGAACACGATATGGGCGAACGAGGGATTTGAAACAGGCATATGACTATCTCGCTGATTCTCGACATGGCGGCGTCCAGCCACCCGGACCAGACCGCGATCACCGTGGACGGTGAATCGTGGACCTATTCCGAGTTCAGTTCGCTCTGCGCGGGTGCTGGCTCGGTGATCTCAGCGAGCGGCGCCGCGAGCGTGGTGTTCATCGGCAACTCCGGCATAGAGCTGGCCACGGCACTGTTCGGCAGTGCGCACGCCGGCGTTCCGTTCGTCCCGGTCAACTACCGCCTCGCGCCCGCTCAGCTCGAACGACTCGTGGCGCGCACCGACGACCCCCTGGTGATCGCCGACCCGAGGTACACCACCGACCTCCCCTCGGACCTGCGGCTCATGACGACCGAGGCGTTCGCGGCCCGCGCGGCGGCGGCCGATCCGGCGCCCGCTGCGGACGTCTTCCCCGACGATCCCGCGATCGTCCTGTTCACCAGCGGAACCACCTCCGAGCCGAAGGGCGTCATCCTCCGCCACAGCCATCTGCTGAGCTACGTGATGGGCACGGTCGAGTTCGACTCGGCCGCGGCGACGGACGGCGCACTGATCAGTGTGCCGCCGTACCATATCGCCGGTATGGGCACCATTCTCACGAACATCTATGCGGGCCGGCGCCTGATCTATCTCCGCCAGTTCGACGCCGAAGCATGGCTGACAGTCGCACGCTCCGAGAAGGCGACATCGGCGATGGTCGTGCCGACGATGCTCGAACGCATCGTCCGGAAACTCGACGGCAAGGCGGCCGACGTCCCGTCGTTGGCGTCGCTGTCGTACGGCGGCGCGCGGATGCCGCTGCCCACCCTCGAAGCCGCGCTGGCAGCATTCCCCGACACCGGCTTCGTCAACGCCTACGGCCTGACCGAGACCAGCTCCACGATCGCGCTCCTCACCCCGGATGACCACCGGGAGTCGATGAGCAGCGACGACCCCGCCGTGCGTGGCCGGCTCGGATCGATCGGCCGTCCGGTGCCTGGCATCGAGGTCAGCCTGCGAGGACCCGACGGAGACGAGGTCCGACCGGGCGAACAGGGCGAGTTGTGGGTCCGCGGCGCGCAGGTGTCAGGCGAGTACATGGGGATCGGCAGTCACCTCGACGCCGACGGATGGTTCCCGACCAAGGACCTCGCGTTCACCGACGGCGACGGGTACATCTTCATCGTCGGACGCAACGACGACACGATCATCCGCGGCGGCGAGAACATCGCGCCTGCGGAGATCGAGGACGTCCTGATCCACCACCCGGAGGTAGCGTCCACCGTGGTCGTCGGGGTGCCCGACGACCATTGGGGCCAGGCCATCGTGGCGGTGATCGTCCCGGAACCCGGCACCGCACCCGACGCCGACGAGCTCCGCGAGTACGTCCGGTCGCGTCTGCGCGGGTCACGCACCCCGGACCGCATCGCCTTCGTCCCCGATCTCCCCACCACCGCCACCGGCAAGATCCTGCGGCGGCAGATCGTCTCCGACCTCGCCGAGCCGCGCCAGCCGGTGTGAGAGCCCCTCTCCTCCTCCCTCCCCTCCCCACGTCAGTTAACAGTCACATCACAAAGGAGCGACCACTGTGTTGACAGCCGGATCCCGCCTGAAGAGCCAGGCGTGCACTACTCAGATCATCGTCGTCAAGGCCGGTGACGGCGACGTGGAGGTCCGCTGCGGCGGACACCCGATGATCGACGTCACCGCCACCGGGCAGGACGGCCTCGCCGCTGCGGCCGGTTTCGACGGCGGAACCGTCATGGGCAAGCGGTACGTCGACGCCGCGGACACCCTCGAAGTCCTCGTCACCAAGAACGGCGCCGGAAGCCTGTCCGTCAGCGACGACCTCCTCGAGATCAAGTCCGCGAAGCCGCTGCCGTCCAGTGACTGACATGCTCGACGCCGGGCACGCCCAGGCGCGCGGGCCGCTCGCCGGAATCCGGGTGCTCGAGCTGGCGGGCATCGGGCCCGGCCCGCACGCCGCCATGATCCTCGGCGATCTCGGAGCCGACGTCGTGCGCGTGCAGCGGCCCGGTCTGCTGGCCCGGACCTCCGATCCCTCGCCCGTCCATCGCAACCGGACGGTCGTCGAACTCGATCTGAAGGCGGCGGACGACCTGGCCGCGGTCCTCGACCTCATCGCCGAGGCCGATGTGCTGATCGAGGGATTCCGACCCGGTGTCGCCGAACGGCTCGGTATCGGCCCAGAGGCGGCGGCCCGGATCAATCCCGGAATCGTCTACGGTCGGATGACCGGATGGGGCCAGACCGGACCGCAGGCGCTGCGGGCCGGGCACGACCTCAACTACATCGCCTCGACCGGTCTGCTTCACGCGGTCGGTCGTCCCGACGAGCGCCCGGTTCCCCCGTTGAACCTCTTCGGCGACTTCGGCGGCGGATCGATGTTCCTCCTGGTCGGCGTCCTCTCCGCCCTGGTGGAGCGGGCCGGTTCGGGAACCGGCCAAGTGGTCGACGCAGCGATCGTCAACGGCACCGCGACGCTCGGGCACCTCGTCTGGGCGATGCGCTCAGCCGGAAACTGGTCCGACGACCGCGGCAGAAACAGGTTCGACGGGTCGACGCCATACTACGACGTGTACACCTGCTCGGACGGCGGCTTCATCGCGGTGGCGGCACTCGAGCCCCAGTTCTTCGCCGAACTCCTCGACGGACTCGGCCTGACTCCCGAGGAGGTCGGCCCTCAGCGCGACGAGTCGAACTTCCCGCACATGCGGGAACTCTTCACCCGCCGCATCGGGTCCCGGACGCGACAAGAGTGGACCGACGTCTTCCGGGACCGCGACGCATGCGTGACACCGGTGCTGACCCTCGCGGAAGCCGAGGCCGATCCGCAGATGATCGCGCGCGGCGTGTTCACCACAGTGGACGGAATCGTCCAGCCCGCACCTGCGCCGATGTTCTCTCGTACGCCCGCACCGAACCCCGCACCGCCGGCGACCGAGCCGACGAATCCCGCCAGCGCATGGGCCGACCGCACGGATGCCGTCGCCCGTCCCGACCGATCAAGGAGTAACTCACATGAGTGATGCAGCCAATCCCGCAGCCCTCGTCGAACGACTGGGCCACGTCATGGTGATCACGCTCAATCGTCCGGAGGCCCGCAACGCCGTGAACGCCGAGATGTGCATCATCGTCGGCGACGCGCTGAGCGAGGCCGAAACCGACCCGGAGGTCCGGGCCGTCGTCTTGACCGGCGCGGGCGACAAGGCGTTCTGCGCAGGCGCCGACCTCAAGGCACTCGCCCGCGGCGAGTCCGTGATTCCCGAGGGACGAGAGGACTGGGGCCTGGCGGGTTGCGTCGGTCACCCGATCAGCAAGCCGACCATCGCCGCCGTGAACGGACCTGCGCTCGGTGGAGGCACCGAGCTTGTCCTGGCCAGCGACCTGGCGATCACCGCCGACACCGCAGTGTTCGGACTGCCCGAAGTCACTCGAGGTCTGGTCGCGGGCGCCGGCGGCGCATTCCGCATCGGGTCCCGTCTCCCGGCGGTCGTCGCGATGGAGCTGCTGCTGACCGGTGAGCCGATCAGCGCGCAGCAGGCGGTCGAGTTGCACCTCGTCAACCGAGCCGTCCCGGCCGCGGACGTCCTGACGACTGCTCTGGAGCTCGCCGAGAAGATCGCGGCGAACGCACCGCTCGCGGTGACGGCCTCCAAGCGGATCGCGCAGCAGCAGAGCACCGCGATCGATGCGATCGGTTGGCAGAGCACCACCGAGGAGCTGCGTGCCATCGCCGCCTCCGACGACGCCAAGGAGGGTGCGTTGGCGTTCGCCGAGAAGCGCGTCCCGGTGTGGACCGGCCGCTGACTCGCGCACAGAACCGCACGAAACAGTGCCCGCGACGCTCGTACGGGCGTCGCGGGCACTGTTCGTCTTCCGACGAGCCGTTCCAGTTACAAGTGATCTCAATTATAGAAATACGTGTGATACCTTTCTGAGAATTGCTATTCTCCATTTAGTGACACACATAGATCTGGAGGTTTGAAGTGGACACAGCCACCGACCACGCCACCTTGGCGACGTGGCTCGACACAGTCGGCGCACCGGGTGACGGTGAGACGCCGAGTATCGAACGATTGACCGGCGGATCGCAGAACGAACTGTTCCGGGTCAGCCGCGACGGACTCGACGGAGTCCTCCGCATGCCGCCGGCGTCGGCCGACGCGGCACGCCAGGACGGACTGCGCCGCGAGCTCCGCCTGCTCGAGGCACTCAAGGGCACCGACGTCCCGCACGCCGAGCTCATCGCAGGCGAGCCCACCGGCGACGTACTGGGGTCGCCCTTCTATCTCATGCAGTCCGTCGACGGCTGGAGCCCGACCGGATCGTGGGAGGCGCCGTTCGACACCGACCTCGAAGCCCGCGGGAGACTCGCATTCGAACTCGTCGAGGGCATCGCGACACTCGCCAAAGTCGACTGGCAGACACGAGGACTCACCGGTTTCGGTCGGCCGGAGAACTTTCACGATCGACAGGTGGACCGCTGGCTCGCGTTTCTGGACAATTACCGGTTCCGGGAGTTGCCGGGCGTGGACACGGCCGCCGACTGGCTCCGGGAGCATCGTCCGACCTCGTGGTCACCCGGTATCATGCACGGCGACTACCAGTTCGCCAATGTCATGTTCGAACATGGTGCGCCGGCGAAGCTCGCAGCGATCATCGACTGGGAGATGACGACCATCGGCGACCCGCTGCTCGATCTGGCCTGGGCGCTCCTGGGCTGGGACGGCGAGTCGCCGAAGACTGACTTCTACGTCGACCTCGCAGGCATGCCGACACGATCGGAGCTGATCACCCACTACGAGAAGGTCAGCGGGCGTTCGACCGAGGACATCCACTACTACCTGGTGCTCGCCAACTGGAAGCTCGGCATCGTTCTCGAGAAGAGCTACGCGGCACTGCACAATGGCGACCTCGACGACGACAAGATCGAGACCTTCGGTCCGCTCATCCTCGACCTGCTCGCCACTGCCGCCGACCTCACGACGCAGGAGAGCGTGGTCTGACATGGGATATGCAGACAAGATCTTCGACCTCACCGACAAGGTGGTCGTGGTGACCGGTGGAAGCCGCGGCCTCGGCAGGCAGATGGCGCTCGCCGCCGCCCACTGCGGCGCCGACGTGGTCATCGCCAGCCGCGACCTCGCGTCGTGCGAGGCCACGGCCGCGGAGATCACTGAACTCACCGGCCGCACTGCGATGCCGTACGGCGTGCACATCGGCCGGTGGGCCCAGCTCGACGGATTCACCGACGCCGTCTACGAACGCTTCGGACGCGCCGACGTCCTGGTCAACAACGCCGGGATGTCACCGGTGTTCGACTCACTGAGCGACATCAGCGAGAAGCTCTTCGACTCCGTCCTCAACCTGAACCTCAAGGGCCCGTTCCGGCTGTCCGTTCTGTTCGGCGAGCGGATGCGTGCGGCAGGCAGCGGCTCGATCATCAACGTCAGCTCGACGGGATCGATCCGGCCGTCGCCCTGGATTCTCCCCTATTCCGCAGCGAAGGCCGGTCTCAACGCGATGACGGAGGCCCTGGCAGCAGCGTTCGGTCCGCAGGTCCGGGTCAACACGCTCATGCCCGGGCCGTTCTTCACCGACGTCAGCAAACACTGGGATCTGGAGAAGACGGCCGAGGCGAGCCGCGCCCACGCGCTACAGAAGACCGGCCAGCCCGAGGAGATCGTCGGAGCCGCGCTCTATCTGATGTCCGACGCGTCCAGCTACACCAGCGCCTCGACTGTTCGGGTCGACGGCGGAATCCCATGACCTACCAGGAGGCCGAATCATGACGTGGGACTTCTCCACCGATCCCGAGTTCCAGGCGAAACTCGACTGGATCAAGACGTTCGTCGAGGAGGAGGTCGAGCCGCTCGACGTCCTGTTCCCGGGATGTGAGTACCTCCCACTCGACGACGAGCGCCGAGCAATCGTCGACCCGCTCAAGCAGCGGGTCCGAGATCAGGGACTGTGGGCCGCTCATCTCGGCCCCGAACTCGGCGGGCAGGGATTCGGCGCAGTCAAGCTGACCCTCATCAACGAGATCCTCGGCCGGACGGACTGGGGGCCGATCGTCTTCGGGACCCAGGCGCCGGACACCGGAAACGCGGAGATCCTCGCCCGGTTCGGAACCGATGCGCAGCGCGAGCGCTACCTCGCCCCGCTGCTCGCCGGCGAGGTGTTCTCATGCTTCTCGATGACTGAACCGCAGGGCGGCGCCGATCCCGGCGTGTTCACCACGCGTGCCGTGCGTGACGGTGATGACTGGATCATCACCGGACGCAAGTACTGGTCGTCGAACGCCGCAGTCGCATCGTTCTTCATCGTCGTCGCGGTGACCGATCCGGACGTCCCGATCCACCGCGGGGCGAGCACATTCCTGGTTCCCGCGGAGACCGAGGGACTCGTCATCGAAGCGAGTCATCACCTGTTCGGCGCGCACCGTCACGAACCCGGGCACTCGCTCGTCCGCTACGAGTCGGTCCGCGTCGGCGCCGACGCACTGCTCGGTGTGGAGGGCGGTGGATTCGAGGTCGCCCAGTCCCGTCTCGCCGGCGGACGTCTGCACCACGCCATGCGGTCGATCGGCGTCGCGCAGAAAGCGGTCGACATGATGGCCGAGCGGGCGCTCAGCCGCGAGACGAAGGGATCGGCGCTCGCCGACAAGCAGCTCGTGCAGGCGGCGATCGCCGACTCGTACACCGAGCTCATGCCGTTCCGTCTCGCGGTGCTCCACGCCGCCTGGCTCATCGACGAATACGGTGAACACGCGGCGCGGACGGACATCGCCGCGCTGAAGGTTCTGACACCGAAGGTTCTGCAGTCGATCGCGCTCCGCGCGATCCAAATCCACGGCGGCCTCGGAACGACCGAACAGCTCCCCCTCGTCGACATGCTCATGACGGGTCTGGCGCTCGGCCTCGCGGACGGTCCCACCGACGTCCACAAGATGAACCTGGCTCGCCGGCTCCTCAAGGACTACGAGCCCGACGATCCCGAATGGCCCACGCAGTTCCTCGGCCGGCGGCTCGACGCCGCCCGGGCCAAGTACGCAGATCAGGTCGCCTCCGTCCCGTCCGTTCCGGACGGACCGCCGATCCGCAGTTGAGTGCTTGCGATAACGTTGGGCCGTAGGCCTGAGGTAGGAGTCCAAAGCGCAATGAACTCGCGTGCAGCGGCGGCCGTCGACCGGGCGCTGGACGAGCGCCAGCGCCGGGCGACGGCCGACGTCGAACGGATCCTCGCCGCCGCCGCAGCGGTGATGTCGAGGACCGCACCGCTCGAACCTCGAGTGGCCGACATCGTTGCCGAGGCCGGGACGTCGAACAAGACGTTCTATCGATACTTCACCGGCAAGGACGACCTGATCCTCGCCGTGATGGAACGAGGCGTCGGCCTGGTCGCCTCGTATCTGGAGCACCAACTCGCCAAGGAGACGATGCCGGCTGCCCGGGTCGACCGGTGGATCCGGGGCATGCTCGCACAGGTCAGCGACACCGAGTTGGCCAGCACCAGCCGCGCAGTGACCCATCAGGTCGCTCTCGTCCAGCATCCGGGCAATGCCGACTCCCAGTTCACCGACCCGCTGCGCGATCTCCTCCTCGCCCCGCTCGCCGATCTGGGAATGGCCGCCCCCGAGCGCGCGGCCGACGTCGTCCTGACCACGACCCTGGCCATGATGCGGCGCCAGATGTCGCTCGGCGAGCCCGCATCCTCCGACGACATCGACTACTTCATCTCGTTCTGCCTGCGAGGCCTGAACGTGGGATAGGACCTCCTGTGCGTGCAGCCGTCTGCCGATCGTACGGACCTCCCGAGACCCTGGTGATCGGCGAGTACCCGGACCCCGAGCCCGGCCCCGACGACGTCGTCGTCGCCGTGCGCGCGGCCGCCGTCAACTTCCCCGATGTCCTGGTGATGGCGAACGAGTACCAACGGTCCACGGCGCTGCCGTACGTCCCGGGCAGCGAGTTCGCCGGCGTCGTCGTCCGCGGCGGCGAGGACGTCGGGCTGGTTCCGGGCGACCGCGTGTACGGCACGGTCCCAGTCGGGGCGTTCGCCGAGTACGTCTGTCTCCCCGCGACACGGGTACAGCGGATACCGGCCGCCGTCGACTTCAAGACCGCCGCAGGCTTCGGCGTCGCCTATACGACCGCCTACCACGCGGTGGCGCAGGCGTCTGCGCCGGTCGCCGACACCTGGATCGTGGTCCTGGGCGCCGCGGGCGGTGTCGGCCTCGCCACCGTCGACCTCGCGACGTCGATGGGTGCACGCGTGATCGCCGTCGCAGCGGGCACCGAGAAGACCTCGCTGTGCAGCAGTCGGGGCGCCGTCGGGGTGATCGACTCCCGCACCGAAGACCTGAAGCAGCGCATCCGCGAGATCACCGGCGACGGTGCGCACACGATCATCGATCCGGTCGGCGGGCAGCAGTCCGAGCAGGCTCTCCGCGCTCTGCGCCGGAGAGGGGTGTTCGTGACGGTCGGCTACGCTTCCGGCGAGATTCCGTCGATACCGCTGAATCTCGTACTCCTCAAAGGCGTCACGATCACCAGTGTCGATGTCGGCACGCTTCCGGTGCACGATCCGGCGGCCGAGTCCCGCGGCAGGGCTGCGCTCGCGGACCTGCTCGCGAGCGGCGCCGTGCAGCCGCATGTTCAGCAGACGTATCCGTTGACGGCCGCGGCGGAGGCGCTCCGTCAGGTCGCCGATCGACGTGCCATCGGCAAGGTCGTCATCGACGTCTGACTCCACGGTCGGCCTGCGGCGCACCTCACCCGCGCGCTGGACACCTCTAGGGTGTGTCTCTTAACCTCTTGAGCCAGAGGACGATCGCCCTCACGAGCACCCCGCCACAGTAGTTCGCGTTGTGTTTGTCGTACCGCGTCGCGACACCCCGCCACTGTTTGAACGCGTTGAAACCGCGCTCAACGACATTACGATCGCGATACTTGACCGCGTCGAACACGGGCGGTCGTCCTCCAGAGCGGCCACGGTTCTTCCTGTTCTGGATCTGGTCGGCACGCTCGGGAATCACCGCACCGATACCCTGACCTCGAAGCAACCGACGGATCGCTGCTGACGAGTACGCCTTGTCCGTCAACACACGATCGGGGCGCGTCCGCGCACGCCCGGACCCGGCCCGCATGACCCGCACCGCGTCGAGAAGTTCGGACGACATCGGCGAGTCACCGGCTTGTCCGGGACCGCAGATCACGACCAACGGCAGTCCGTGACCATCACTCAGGAGATGAGTCTTCGTCGACAATGCACCTCGTGACCTGCCGATCCCGTGGTCAGGAGGCTCCGTCGCGAGATTCTTGCAATTCGCCAGATCCCCCTGTGTCACGCGGAAGGTTCGTGCCGTATTGATGGGCGCGGTTGATCGTCGAGTCGACACTGACATCCCAGTCAATCAACCCGGCCGCGTCGGCATCAGCCAGAAGCGTCGCCACGATCGCCTCCCACGTGCCGTCCTTACTGAGCCGGTCCTGGCGTCCGCGCCGTGCGCCACGAACCGAACTCGGTCGGCAGATTTCGCCACGGCGAGCCCGCCCGATACCGCCAGATGATGCCTTCGAGGACTTGTCGATGGTCTCGGTAGGGACGACCGCTCTTCGTCCACGCGACCGGTATCAACAGAGCGATCCGTTCCCACATCTGATCATCGAGCATCTCGGTTCATGACACTCGTCAATCCTGCCCGCGCCAGCGAGGCAAAGTTAAGAGACACGCTGTGAGTCTTGGGGTGGCTGGTCTGTGCCGGCTGACGAGGATAGGAGTTGGCCGCTTCACTCCGGTCGTGACTCGATACACGCTCAGCCCCTCTTTCGAGTGGCCCGCTAGTGTCGCGTGTCGTTAGATAGTTTATGGTTGTGCTTTCTTCAGGATTTCGTCGGCGGTCGTGGTCCAGACGAAGGGGTGTTTGCGGTCGTTCCAGCCGTTGATAAAGGCGCGGATTTTGGCGTTGAGGTCTTTGACTGAGGTGAAGACGCCGCGGCGGATGGCTTGGCGGTCGATGATGCCGAACCAGACTTCGACGAGGTTGAGCCAGGAGCCGGAGGTCGGGGTGAAGTGGATGTGAATGTTCGGGTGCTGCTCGAGCCAGTCGCGGACTTCAGCCTTTTTATGGGTGGCGTAGTTGTCCATCACCAGGTGTAGTTCCCGGTTGCCGTAGGCGCGGTCGATCTGCCGCAGGAACGCCAGGAACTCCTGGTGGCGATGTCGTGGCTTGACGGCTGCGGTGACTTGTCCGGTCGCGATCTCCAACGCGGCGAACAGTGTGGTGGTGCCGTGTCGTTTGTAGTCGTGGGTGCGGCGTTCGATCTGTCCCGGCTGCATCGGGAGCATCGGTGCGGTCCGATCCAGGGCCTGGATCTGGGATTTCTCGTCCACGCACAGTACGATCGCGTTCTCCGGTGGCTCCAGGTACAGGCCGACGACGTCGGTGACCTTGGCGACCAGTTCGGGATCGGTGGAGAACTTGAAGGTTCCCGACCGCCACGGCTGAACCCCGTATTCGCGCCAGGCACGGGCAACGGTGGCGTTCCCGATCCCCAAATGGCCGGCCAACAGGCGTGAGGACCAGTGCGTGACGCCGTACTTCTTCGGCGGTGGCATCAACGTAGCCGAAACGACCTCGGCATGATCGAGATGCCGCGGACGGCCCGGTCGGTCAGCATCGAGGAGGCCGTCCAGGCCGCCATGAAGATAGCGGTCACGCCATTTGAGGACCGTCGGCACCGACGTCCCGACCACCTCGCTGATCCGCGTGTTCGCCACACCCGCAGCCGCCAGCGACACGATCCGCGCACGCCGCACCAGGCCCGCCGACGTCGAGGTCGACCGCAACAGCCGGTCCAGTTCAGCAGCATCGCCCTCACGCAATTGCAGCGCCGGGGCCGGAGAATTCGCCATATCCCATTATCGCAAGCCGCAAACCATCAACTCATTAACGACACGCGACACTAGGGATCGTCTCTCATGTCCGCCCCTTCGTCATCGGGGTCGACACCCACGCCCGCAATCACGTTCTCACAGTCCTGACTGCCGACGGCGAAGCTATCGACACTGCTCAATTCCCACCACGCCGGCTGGGATGGTCCGGGCGATCTTCTGGGCCGGTCGTCGCACCGCTGGCGATCTAGCCGCGCTCTGGGTCATCGAAGGCGTGGCCTCCTGCGGCGCCGGCCTCGCAGCTGCTGTCGACCGGGCCGGATACGACGTCGTCGAGGCTCCTCGGATGAACGCGAGAGCCAACCGTGGACGGGGGGAAATCGGATCTTCTGGACGCTCACCGCATAGCTGCCGCAGCCCTCCCGCTGGACACGGACCAGCTGCGTCAACCACGTACAGCGCAGGGAGCGCGCTCGGCTCTGCGGGTCCTCATCGCGGCTCGTGATCATATGGCTGCCGAGCGGACCGCCACCGTGAACGCGCTCATCGCGCCCGTGCGCGTTCTCGACCTGGGCGTCGATGCCCGCCGACCCTTGACCCGGGCTCAGATCGCGACCGTTGCCCGGTGGCGATCTCGCAACGAAGACCTCGGCACCGCACCGCCAGGACCGAGGCCATCCAGCTGGCCAAACGGGTCGTCGAACTCGACGAGCAGATCGCGTCCAACAGCGTGCGGATGGACGAGCTCGTCCATCCGGCCAGGCAGCACTACCAGAGAAGACTGGCATCGGAACGGTGACCGCGGCCATCTGCTTGACCGCGTGGTCCCATCACGGTCGCGTGCGTTCGGAAGCGGCATTCGTTGCTCTGGCCGGCGTCGACCCCATCCCAGCGTCCTCGGGCAACGCTGTCCATCACAGGCTCAACCGTGGTGGCGATCGCCGTCTGAACCGGGCGCCGCGTATCGCTGTCCTCACCCGGATGACACACCACGCAGAAACCCGAGCCCACGTCGAGAAACGACGAGGTGAAGGTCGGACGACCAAGGAGATCCGTCGCTGTTTGAAGCTCTATCTTGCACGCCAGATCTACCGGATGCTCAACACCACCGCGACGTCAGCCACCCTCGCTCGACAAACACAGAAAGATCCCTAAGCGCCGAGGCGCAGCAGCATCGATCCAGCCTCGGGGCCGCCGCCGACGCCGATCGCGGCGACCGACAGGTCCTTCTTGATCTGCCGGTCTCCGGCCTCGCGCCAGAGCTGAGTGCACGCCTCGTGGAGGAACCCGTAGCCGTGTAGACGGCCGGCCGAGAGCTGACCGCCGTGCGGGTTGATCGGCAGCTTGCCGTCGAGCGCGTAATTCTCCTCGTTGTCGAGGAACTCGCCGACACGGCCGTGCTCGGTGAACCCCAGCGCCTCGATCCACTGCGTGCAGAGGTAGCTGAATCCGTCGTACAGCGTCGCGAAGTCGACGTCCGCCGGAGTGAGGTCCGTGCCGTCCCACATCGACGCGGCCGCGTCGTGAGCCGCCATCGTCGTCAGGTCCCCACGCTGGTCCCAGGAGTGGCGCTCGTACAGCGCAGCGCCCACCGACTCGATCGCGATCGGATCGTGGGCCAGACCGGCAGCCTCCTCCCGCCTGGAGACGATGATCGCCGTCGCACCGTCGCAGGGCACGTCGCAGTCGTACAAGCCCAGCGGCGTGGAGATCATCCGAGCGGACAGGTAGTCGTCGAGCGTCATCGCAGCGGTGTAGATCGCATTCGGGTTGAGGCCCGCATTCCGACGGGCGTTGACCACGAGTTTGCCGATCTGCTCGCGGGTCAGGCCGAACTCGTGCATGTACCGCTGCGCGTACATTCCGATCCAGTTGGCCGGGGACACGGCCCCGAACGGTACCCGAAACTCGGTGTGGCCCGATGCGCGAGTCGCCTTCTCCGTCAACGCCGCTGCGCGTCCCGAGGCCTGAGCGGTGGCCTCCCACACCGACCGGAAGCAGAGCACATGCGTCGCCCGCCCGGTCGCGACGGCCGCAGCGGCATCCATCAGAGTGCCGAGCTGTCCGGAGGTCTCCACGCCGCTGACGTGCCACCGCGTCTTCATGCCGAAAGCGTCGCGCACGTCATGGGTCGTCGCTCCGACGAATCCGGCCTCGGCCGCGACCGGACCGGGGTAGCTGGCGACACCGTCGATGTCGTCGAAGGTCAGCCCGGCATGGTGGACGGCACGCTCGGCCGCCTCCAACGCGAGATCGATTCCCGACCGGCCGATCCGCCGACCGATCTGCGACTGACCGACACCGGTGATGACTGCTTTGCCGTCTGCGAATGTCATGCCGCCACCGGCCTGAAGAAGGGCAGCGCCACATCGTCGTGCTCTTCGAACACGACCTCGACCGACATCCCGACGGTCACCTCGTCGACCTCCACGCCCGTGAGGTAGGTGGTCAGGCGGACGTCGGGCTGCTCGTCGAGCTCGACCACCGCGATGACGTACGGCGCAGGGAACGCAGGGAGCCACTGATGATGGTTCACGGTGAACGACGCGACCGTCGCGCGACCCGAGGCGACTTCCGGCTCGACGTCCCGACTGCGGCAGCGCCAGCACGCGCCGACCGGCGGATGAATCCATCCGCGACAGTCCTGGCATCGAGTGATGCGGAGCTCGCCGTCGAATCCGCCGGTCCAGAACGCCTGCGACTCTGCTGTCACCTCCGGGAGCACTCGGCCCGAATCTGCTGACATAGCTTCCCCTTCCATACATCGTCGAACATTCCAACGATGCGATCGTTGTGTCCAGCGACACACTTCCATGACATCGAGGGACACTACCACCATATGACTCTGGTGTCAGATAAAGTAGTCGACTCAAATAAGTAACCGTGAAATGCCCAGTACTATAGATGCGAGTAAGGAAAATTTCTGTATCTTTCTGTCAGATTTTCCTCCCCTTTGGGGATCCCTTGGTGTATACACGGAGTCAGATTGCGCGACGGGCGGAGTCATCGGTCGCCTGGACTCCCAAGCGAAACTCAGATCGAAAGGAACCTGCTGTGGTCAATGTGATGGATGGCATCCGTGTCGTCGAAGTAGCCGCATGGACGTATGTACCGGTAGCGGGAGCGATTCTCGCGGAGTGGGGTGCCGACGTCCTGAAGATCGAGCACCCCGAGTCGGGCGACCCGCAGCGCGGTCTCGTGACGTCCGGCCTGATCCCCGAAGGCGCCGTCAATCACATGTTCGAGCTTCCGAACCGCGGCAAGCGCAGTGTGGCGCTGGACTTGAAGTCGAAGGACGGCCATGACCTTCTGATGAAGCTCATCGCGACGGCCGATGTGTTCCTCACCAATTTCCGGCCGGAGGCCCGCAAGAAGCTGGGACTCGACGTCGACGACCTCCGCGCCGTCAACGACAAGATCATCTACGTCCGGGGTTCGTCGGTCGGTCAGCGCGGCGACGAGGCCAACCGCGGCGGCTACGACATGACCTCGTTCTGGAGCCGCAGCGGTGCTGCGGACAACGTGACGCCGGACAGCTCGTCGCACCCGCTCACGATGCCGGGCCCGGCATTCGGGGACTCGATCGGCGGCTTGACGATCGCCGGAGCGATCTCCACCGCCCTGCTGCACCGCGAACGCACCGGCGAGGCCCTGACCGTCGACAGCTCGTTGCTGGCCATGGGAGCCTGGTCGATGGGCGCCACCATCGCCGGTGCGCACGCCTTCGCGATGGATCGATACCCCAAGACGGTCCAGAGCAACGCGGCAAACCCGCTGGTGAACATCTACAAGACCGCCGACGACCGCTTCATCTCGCTCGTGATGCTCGAATCCGATCGCTACTGGCCGGGACTGGTCACCGCCCTCGGCATTCCCGAGGCCGTCAACGATCCTCGGTTCGTCAGCCATGCGACCCGATCCGAGCACCGTCTCGATGTGATCAAGGTCCTCGACGACGCGTTCGGCAACCGGACGCTCGCCGAGATCAAGGAGGCGTTCGCGGACGTCGACGGCTCGTGGTGCGTCGTTCAGACCCCGCGCGAGGTCGTCAGCGATCCGCAGGTCGTGGCCAACGGCTACATCGCCGACCTGACCGACGCCAACAGCGTCGACTTCAAACTCGTATCGGCACCGGTCCAGTTCAACGAGACGCCGAGCGAGCTGAGCCGAGCTCCCATGCACGGCGAGCACACGGACGCGGTGCTGGAGGAGATCGGTCTGACGATGGACGAGATCATCGAGTACAAGATCAACGGCGCCGTCCTGTAGAGCGAGGCACTGCCGACGAGAAGGGCGACGACCCGTCGGGTCGTCGCCCTTCTCGCGTTCCGGGCCGTGCAGTCTCAGTTCGCCGCAGGCTCGTCGACGACGAACTCGGCGATCGGGAACCCGCTCGCGACGGGCTCGACGACCGGCACGGTCACGCGCTGTCCGATCCGGACCGTGTCCGGGTCGGCGTCGACGATCGCGTTGTTTCGCAGGCAGGGCTGTTCGTCCAGCTCGATCAGCGCCGTCACGTACGGCAGCGTCCGGCCCTGAGTCAACGCCTGTCGGACGACGATGAAACTGAGGACCGTGCCGGCACCGCTCATTTCGTCGAATCGAACGGGCCCGCCGGTGTAGCGGCTCCCTCCCAACGGCTGATGGATCCATCTGGCCGTGTCGGTACATCGACAGATCAACAGTCGTTCCTCTGTCAGCCCGTCCCAAAACGGTCTGGTGTCCGGATCGGGCGCCGGGACGCAGACCTGCGGCTCGGCGCTCACGTCTTCTCCCTCGAGTAGACGTTCGTACCACCGAACGGCCCCGCAGCTGCCGTCACGAGCGCGAGCTCTGCGTCGAGCATCTGGCGTACGCCCGCCTCGCGGCGAAGCTGAAGCACCGCTTCGTAGTGATGGTTCAAACCATGGATGTATCCCTCGGACAGGAGGCCGCCGTGCAGGTTTATGACGACGTCCCCGCCGTAGGTCGCTCTGCCCGACTCGAAGTACTCGCCCACCGCTCCCTTCTCACAGAATCCGCTCCACGGTGGCCATGACGGTGTACGTGAAGCACGTCGTACATGCATGCGAGGTCCATGTCCGACGCCGTCATTCCGACTCTGTCCCACAGTCGAGGTCCGGCGGTCAGCGAATACATGGCCGTCGGGTCGACCCACTCGGTCATTTCGGCTCCACTCTGCGAATTCGACGAACCGACCAGCCACACCGGGTCGTGCCGGGCGTCGACCGCACGCTCGGTGATGGTGATGCGGCCGAGATCCTCGGTGGTGGAGCCGTACTCGTACTGATGACGGCGAGCCCACATCGCGAACCACTGCGGCGGCACCAGGTACCCGCCGGCGACGTCGAACTGCGCGTCCCCGGCGACCTGCATCGGTCCGTCGATGTGGCCGAAGCGATATCCGGAGCGACCGGTACACCAGCACCGCGCTCGCGATCCCCGCCCCGATCACCGCAGCGGCTGTGACGACCTGATCGGCGACCAGGTTGCCGCCGCCGAGCATCGCATCGGCCCACGACAGCTCATCGATTCCGAGGGCCCGCCCCACCGATGTCGGCAGCTCGGAGTCGTTCGCCATGTAGGTGCACATGCCGTCGATGTCGCCGACCGAGAAGCCGGCGTCGGCGATCGCTGCACGACACGCCTCGACGACCATGGCGCGTGTCGTGCGGCCTGAATTCCGCGAGTAGACTATACGTCCGATACCGACGACTGCGCATGTCATCGGGGTCAACCACCACCTCCGCGTCGGGCTCGGGGGTGCCCGACGTCGAAGCGAGTCGGACGGCGCCCGCGTGAAGAAGAGCGACGGGGAGGCACGCCGTACGGCGTGCCTCCCCGTCTGTCACTGCGGGCTCATCGCGATCGGACTCAGCCGGCCGCACCCGCAGCCGCCTCCGCGTCGGAGACCGCATCACCGTTGATCGAGAACCCTCCGTCGACGGTTAGCATCGATCCCGTCGCGAATTCGGCCTCGTCGGACGACAGGTACGTCGCCGCGTAGGCGATGTCCATCGGGTTGCCGATCCGAGTGAGCCGACCGCCTCCGGTGTGGTGCCCCGCGTCGCCGCGACCGGACACCACGCGTCCGACCATGATGCAGTTGGCGCGGATGCCGTCGGCGGCGCCCTCGACGGCAAGCGACCTGGTCAGGCTGTTGATCGCCGACTTGGCCGCACCGTAGGCCGCGAATCCCTTGAAGCCTGCGATCGCCTGCCCGGACGAGATGTTCAGGATCGAGGCGCCCTCGGCCTCCGCGAGGTGAGGCCACGCGTACTTCGACGCCCAGAACACATTGCCCTTCAGCGCACCGGTCATCACCGCCTCCCACTCGTCGGTCGAGTACTCGTGCAGCGGCTTGATCGTCGATGCGACGACGTCGGTCGGAGCTGCGTTGTTGACCAGCGTGGTCAACCCGCCGAACCGGTCGGCGACGGCAGCGACGGTGGCCTGCACGCTGTCTTCCGACGTCACGTCGAGCGGGAAGAACTCAGCCTCGCCGCCCGCGTCGCGGATGAACTGCACCACCTTCTGGCCGCGTTCTACCGTGCGACCGCTGATGGCGACCTTCGCCCCCTCCGCAGCGAACTGCTGCGCGATCGACCTGCCGATCCCCCTGGTCGACCCGGAGACCAACGCGATCTTGCCGCTCATCCTCGAGCTCTGCGAACTCACAGTGCTTTCACCAATCTCTCCATCGCGTCCAGCCTCCGCCGCACGCGAGCGATCACTTCTGGCGACGACTCCGACTTCTGGAGGTCGGCCAGCTTCTTGCGTTCACTCTCGATCTCCTCGACCAGGCGTTCGCCTGCCTCACTACGTGTGAGGAGATCCTCATCGACCCAGTCGGCCGCGTCGATGTCCTTCGGCTCGCTCATACCGACTCCATCGCCTCAGATCGCGGCGGCGTCGGTGCGCGGGAAGTTGTAGAGCTCCCGCGAATTCAGCTCGACGATCTGGTGCGCCTCCTTGTCCGGCACCTCGGCGAGGAGCTTCTCCGCGAAGCGACGGCTGTTCGGCCAGTTGGAGTCCGAGTGGGGGTAGTCGCACTCCCAGGTGATGTTCTCGATGCCGACCTGATGGCGACGCGAGACGCCCTCGAAGTCGTCGATGAAGCAGCCGTACATGTTCTTGTGGAACAGGTCCGACGGCCGGACCTCCTTGTTGACGTTCTGGTACCAGCGATGCTTCTCCCAGGTCAGATCGATGCGCTCGAGGAGGTAGGGGATCCAGCCGATGCCGCCCTCGGAGAGCGCGACCTTGAGGTTCGGGAACTTGTAGAAGACCGGCGAGAACAGGAGGTCGGCGGTCGCGTACATCGAGTTGGTTCCGAACAGCGAGATCATGACGGCCATCGGCGCCTCGGGCGACGTCATCGGCGCGCGCCCGGACGATCCGAAGTGCATGCACAACGGCATCTTGGTCTCCTCGGCCGCCCGGAACACCGGATCCCAGTGGTCGGTGTAGAAGGACGGTAGCCCCAGAGAGACGGTGTTCTCCGGGAAGGTGATCGCCTTCGCACCCTTGGCGTGGCAGCGGTAGATCTCCGCTGCCGCGGCCTCCGGATCCCACAGGGGGAGAATAATCAACGGGATGAACCGGTCCGGCGCGACGGCCGCCCACTCGTCGAGATGGAAGTCGTTCCACGCCTTGACAGAGAGCAGCGCGAGCTCCTTGTCCTGGCCCTCGAGGAAGACGGTGCCGGCGAACCGCGGGAACGACGGGAAGCACAGCGCGGCCTGGACACCGTCGATATCCATATCGGCCACGCGCGCCTTCGAGTCGTAGCAGCCCGGCAGCATGTCCGAGTACCGGCTCGGGTCCATGCCGTACTCCTGCGGCTTCTTGCCGGCGACGGCATTGAGACCGATGTTCGGGTACACGCGTCCCTCGTACACCCACACCTCGGCCATCTTCTTCTTCGCGGCGTGTCCGCCCTCGCCGCGCGCGGCGTCGAGGAGAATCGCCGACAACGCTTCGTCGCCGTGCTGCTCGCTCATGTCCATCTCGACGATGCGCGGTCCGGCCTCGAGGAACTTCCGGGGCAGACGGTCCGTCCACACACTCGGCGGTTCGATCAAGTGATCGTCGACTGAAATCAATTGCATGTAATCCTGAAGTGGCACTGCGCCTCCTATTGCGTATCGCGCCCTGACGCGAACCGATTCGCCGAGGTTCACCCGACAACTAGGCCCGATCATCTGACAGTCTGTCACTGTAGTGTCGGAGATCACGTCGGTCAAGCGTTTCGACAGGAGCAGCGGGTCTGGCACCACCATCGAAGCTGTGTACAGAGACGCCGAGGGGCCGATCAGATACATAGTTCTGACATGCACGTCATACAATCGCCGAGAAGAGCCTGATCTACCACATCTGTTCGCCCACCGCCGCGGGGACAGAATGCCGAGGGTCGCCGGTACCGCAGGCGCGGATTGGCCCCGGTACGCCTCACATCGCCCGGCCGGCGGCCCGAACCCTGGCCGGAATAATCGTGTCGGCGAACAGTTCTGACAGTGACGAGCAGTCCTGTAAGAAAGCTGTTCAGGGTCCACTTCATCCACTCCAGTCGCCTACACAAGCCCTAAATCCCCACCGGGATCGGCCATATGCAGCGCAAATATCCAGATTTTCAGATAGTTGATAACGATTACATATCGTTGTGCGCAAACTGTGAACGTGACTCCCGCCATACCCCACATTTGACGAGTGTCGTCTTCTGACACTACGTCGCCGAAATCAGATAGGCGACGAGACCCCATCTGGAATCCCGACATCGCTAGGCCCGTGTGGTCGCCCTGACACCAGGAGCATTCATGAAGAAACTCACGACAGGCAGACGGTTGCTCGCAGCGACCATGCTGTCCATCACTCTCACCGGCGCGATGGTCGCGTGCGGTTCCGACGACAGCAGCTCGACGGGCGACCCGGCGGCCAACGAAGCAGCCCTCGGCACTCCGAACAAGGCGACCGGTTCCCCGGTCACCATCGGGTTCATCAGCGAGGGCAAGGGCCAGGACATCGACGTCTCCGACGAAATCCGTGGAGCGAAGGCCGCCGCGGCCTACGCGAACGAGTACCTCGGCGGCATCGGTGGACATCCCGTCGAAGTCAAGGGCTGCGAGACGCTGACGCAGCCCGCCGCTGCGACGGACTGCGCCAACCAGATGGTGCAGGCAGGCGCCGTCGCGGTCGTCGGACCGACGCCTGGCGAAGTCGACAACATCATCAACGTGTTGAGCCCGGCCGGCATTCCGTTCGCCTTCCACAGTGCGACCACGCCGAAGGCACTCTCCACGCCGGGCGTCTTCTCCCTGTCGAACGGCACCGCGTACTTCGGCCTCTCCGCGACTGAAGCCGCGAAGCAGGGCCTCAAGCACACCACCGGCGTCTCAATCGGCGTGCCCGGCGCAGAGGGGCCGACCCGACAGCTCGGCAGCATCATCTGGAAGAACGCCGGCCTCGGCTTCAACGTCGTCGGCATGCCGCCGGGGACCGCCGACATGACTCCGCAGATCACTGCGGGCGGAGCCGACGCGGACAACTTCTTCGTGATCGGTAACGACAGCTTCTGCTCGAGCGCGTTCAAGGCGATCAAGACGGTCAAGCCGGATGCTCCAATCTTCGCCATCGACCGGTGCATCACACCGGGCGGCGGCAGCGCCATCCCCAACGGCTACCGGGACATCAACGTCGCGGCGCAGCTGAACCTCGACCCGGAGGCGCCGGATTCGAAGGTCTACTCGGCGGCGCTCGCCAAGTACGGAGACGGAGCGGAGTTCGGTCAGATCTCGTCGGTCGGCTACGCGCCGATGCTCGGCTTGATCAAGGCGCTCAACGCCGCGAAGGTCACCGATCCGACCCCGCAGACAGTAACCAAGGGCATTCAGACCGCACCCCCGGTCGAGTACCCGCTGACCGACGGGATCATGTTCCAGTGCAACGGGAAGCAGATCCCCATCTCCAAGAACATCTGCAGCGCGGACGGCATCGTCGCGAAGGCGAACGACGACGGATCACTCACCGACTTCCACCAGGTGACCATCGACCCGTCGCTCTACGCAGCACACTGACGACGCAGCGGCTGCACCGACCACAGCACGCCGGCGGGCGGCCCTTCCGGGCCGCCCGCCGGCGTGCTGTCGCGTGCGACACTCCCCGAGGCCGAAATCGTTCTTCTTCTGACACTCGTGGACTTAATTTTACGCATGCAGGATCAAGGAAGTTTAGGAAACCTATGGATGTTAACCTGCACTTTCTGAAATGATGCGAGATGCCCCACGACAAGCGCTACATCGACGATGTAGCCATATACCTGACACTTAGTAACCTTGAGACGATGGAGGATACGGACATGACCGACCAATGGATTCTCGACTACTTCGACGCCTGGAGCGCCGAGGACCCGGACAAGGTGGCCAGTTTCGTCACTGAGGACTGCGTCTACGAGGACGTGACCGCAGCACACATCTCCCGGGGTCGTCACCAGGTTGCCAATTTCGTTCGGATCTCCAATCGGGTCGTCCCGAACGTGACCTACGACGTCGTGAGCGGCCACAGTACTCCGACGGCGTACGCAGCCGAGTGGATCATGCAGCCGCAGGGCCTGCGCGGCTCGTCGGTGGGCACGTTGGTAGACGGGAAGATCTCGTCGAATCGCGACTACTGGGACGGCGCCACCTTCCGGCTTCCCAAACAGGCGCAGTAGCCGCGGGCCGACCTCACCTCATGTCGGCCTTCGCCCTCACGCGTCGCTCGAGACACGACCGATCGAATCGTTCTGCGGCGCACGCAACGATCCGAAAGGCCTGAATCGACCACATCTTGGCTGTGGGTACTGGACAGGCCGACCAAGTCGGCCAACCTCTCAGCGCGGGCCCAGACGACGCGGGATTGGCCGACGAGTTCGGTCGCTCCTTGACGTGGGCGTAGTTCGACGGGGCGGTCGACAGGGTCGCCGCCGGACTGGCGGCGCTCGGAATCGAGCGAGGTTCGCGGGTCTGCTGGCAACTGCCGGCGCGGATCAGCACGGTGCTGGTCATGTTCGCGCTCCGGCGGCTGGGCGCGCTTCAAGCGCCGATCACCCCTATCTGCGGGAAGCGCGAGGTCTCCACTGCGGTGACCGCTGTCGACGCCGAGTTCGTCCTGGTGCCGGGAATATGGAACAACATCGACTACGTCGCGTTGGCCGGCGACCTGGATCTCGGCGACCAAGCTGCGCCGACGGTCGTCGAGATCGGTCCGACGGCACCGGAGGCCGATCCCGATCCGGCCCTGCGCGCGCCCCAGAACGCCGAAGAGGTCACCTGGGTGTACTTCAATTCCGGTTGCACCGGGTTCCCGAAGGGCGCACGGCACACCGACGTCCCCCTGTTGACCACCGACCGGGCATTCGCCGGAAACGGTCGGGTCGGCGAGAACGGTGACGACGTGGTGGCGACGGCATTCCCGGTCGCGCATGTCGGCGCCATCGAATTCCTGCTCACCGCGGTGTGCTCCCGCCCCATTGGTACCGAGCCTGCGTTTGTTCAAGGGCGGCGGCGCCCCGTGTCCACCGGAGCAGTTCCACCAGATCCGCAACGTCATGGGTGCGACAGTCGCTCATGACTACGGCATGACCGAGGTGCCAATGGCCGCCGTGGCCGACCCGCTCGATGATCCGTCGATTCTGGCCGCGACCGACGGCAGGTCGATCCCGGGCAACACCACCCGTCTGATAGCCGCTGACCACCGGCCGGTGGCCCGGGGAGAGATCGGAGAGGTCCAGATATCGGGGCGCGGCATCTGCCACGGCTGCACCGACCCGGTCGAGACCTAAAAGGCGTTCACCGCGGACGGGCGGTTCCGCACCGGCGACCTCGCGCGAATCCATCCAGGCGGTCAGATCGAAGTGGTGGGGCGGATCAAGGACGTTGTCATTCGCAAGGGAGAGAACATCGCTCCGCTGGAGATCGAGGAGCTGCTCAGTGCGCACCCGGCGATCGCCGAAGTCGCAATGATCAGCGTCCCGGACGACGAACGCGGCGAAATGGTATGCGCGGTCGTGGTGCCCGAGTCCGTTGTCGAAGCGCCCGATCTCGCCGCGGTCGTCGACTTCCTGACTCGGGCACACCTGATGAAACAGAAGCTCCCCGAACGACTCGAGGTGGTGGAGTCACTGCCTCGAACCGGTCTCGCGAAGATCGCTCGAAACGAGCTGCGCACCCGCTTCGGGCGACCGGACGCGCACTGGGCACGACCCCTGGAGGTTTCGGCCTCGACTCAGGCCAGCGCCAACGTCATGAGGATGTCGGATGCGAATGCGTCCTCAGGAATGCTCCACGGGCCGGAATGAACCGCCGCCAACGCGCTCCCGAGCTCCGGGCGCTCAGCCAGGGCGGCGAGGATCCGACTGCGGCGCGCAGTTCGGTCGACCATGCCGAAGCCACTGACCAGATCGGTCAATGCGGTGCTGAACCGAAGGCGTCGCATGCGCTCGGCCCGCTCGCGGGCATAACTGGACAGCGTCTCCGGATTCCAGGTCGTGTCGTTCAACAACGCCTCAGCCAGCATCCGGGCGTCACGCAGACCGATGCTCAGCCCCTGCGCCGTCAGCGGATTGCTCCATCCGGCGGCGTCGCCGATGAGCGCCGCCCCGTCCACGACCGGCGTGTCGGTCCACGAGTCACACATCGAGAAGGCCGCACACGGTCCAGCAGGCGTCGACTCCGCGAGCCGATCCGAGTCCGGAAAGATCGGCGTCCGATACGCATCCAGGAAGTCGGGAATCGACTGCGGTCCGGTCAGCGGTTCAGGATCGTCCACGCGCCGACCGACATACAGCCTCAGCCGGTTACCCGCGCGCGGAATCACGATGTACTGATTCCTGCCGTCGACCGCGATCGACGTGACCCGTCGATCCCACACTCCCCCGTCGTCGACGAGCATTCCGGTGAGTTTGACCCGCGGGACGGTGGAATGCATGTCGACGCCGAGCGCGGCTCGCGTCGTGGAGAACTTTCCGTCCGCCGCGACGACGAGCCGGCAGGACAGTTCCCCGATCCGTCCGTCGCGCTGGTACCTCACCGTCGGGTGCGACCCGGCCTGGACGCTCGATCTGCGGACACCGCGCAACACCGTGGCGCCGGCCGACTCCGCAGCGTCGGCCAACGCCGACCGCAACTCGGGATGGCCGACGGCGATCACGCCGGGGGCGCCGGGCACCACCTCGGTCAGATCCGACGCCCGCCGCTGCGCCGCGTCGACGGTGAGAGAGTCGCCGTACGGGACCATGCGCGTGATCACCGACCGGCCGTCGGCTCCCATGATCGCGTCCGCGACACCGAGCTCGACCGCCTCTAGGAATCCCCACGGCACCATCGCCTCCCCGCGAACCATGTCGCGGTACGCCGCCTCTCGTTCCAAGACGATCACACCGAATCCCGCTGCGCCCATCCGAGCCGCGAAGGCGCTGCCCGCGACGCCTCCACCGATGACGACGATGTCAGTGTCCATGTCTGATCCTTCCGAAGCCGATACCCGTTGATTTAGTACGGCTAAATGAGTACCATTTAGTCAGAATAAATGAAAGGGGTCCGCCGATGCCGCGACCACGTGGAGGAACTCAGTCGGCTCCGCTGTCGTCACAGGACATCCTGGACGCCGCGCTGCGAGTGGTGGAGCGTTCGTCTCTGGACGAGCTGACCGTCAAGGCCGTCGCCGACGAGTGCGGCGTCACCCCGCCCGCGATCCACTACCACCTGCGGGGAGACGTCGACCTGGCCACTCGCGTGGTCGAGGCGGTGGCACAACAGATCACTGTGCGCTTCGACTCCGCCGCATCGTGGCAGGACCGGTACATCGCCCTGGTCCTGGCCATGGACCGGGCCTTTCTCCGCTATCCCGGCACCGGTTCAAGGGCGCTCACCTCCGGCGGACAGTCCCCCGCCGCGACCGAGCTCACGGACACGGCCCTGGACATCCTGCGGTCGGCAGGGTTCGACGACCGCGAGTCCGGCGAGATCTTCGCGGCCACCTATCTCCTGTACGTGGGCTGGTTGTCCACCCGTCGCCAGGCCGAGAACAACATCATCCATCCTTCGCTTCGGGCCGCCGGAATGTCGGCGACCGGGCACGACGACGCGAAACCGCTCATCAGCGGACTGCGCTGCATCTTCACCGGACACATCCCCCGCCACACACGAGGAGACGACACAGAATGAGCACCAGCAGCACCGGTTGGGTCACCGAGTACTACGCGGCCTGGGATCGGGCCGACGCCGACCAGATCATGCAGTGGTTCACCGACGACATCGTCTTGGAAGACGTACCGACCGGCCACATCGCGACCGGAGTCGCGCAGGCGCGCGCGTTCGTCGAGCATGCGATCGCGATGACACCGGGTACCACGTACGAGATCGTGCACAGCGCCGTCACCGATGACGCATTCGCCACCGAGTGGATCATGCGGCCGGCGGGTCTACGCGGTTCGTCGGTCGGCACCATCCGCGACGGCAGGATAACGAGCAATCGCGACTACTGGAATGCGGCGTCCGTCCGATGAGTCTCGTTCGTATCTCACGCACGCTGACCTGCGTTGTCGCCGCCGTCACAGCGGCGATCACCCTCGGCGCTCCGGTCGCCGACGCTGCACCGGCGACGCTGAACAACTGCACCGACATCTCAGTCCCGGTGTCGCTGGACGGCGGTCCACGCACGTCCCACATCGCAGGCCGGTACTGCGTACCGACCGCAGACCCCGGCACCGCCCTACAGGTCCTCGTTCCGGGCGCCACCTACGACCATTCCTATTGGGACTTCCCCGGCTTCGGCGATCGGTACTCCTATGTGCGACATGCGTCTCGCGCCGGAACGGCCACCTTGGCGATCGATCCGATCGGAGTCGGCGAGAGCTCCAAGCCCCCGGGCTGGCAGGTGTCGGCGACGACCGCTGCGAGCACCCTCCACCAAGTGATCACCGCGGCGCGCAACGGGCGGCTCGGCCATCGATGGGACAAAATCGTCCTGGTCGGACACTCCTTCGGATCGCTGACGGCGATGCAGGAGGTCGGTACGTATCACGACGTCGACGGGCTCCTGGTCAGCGGTGCATCGCATGCCCCCGGACCGGGTGGAATCCTGCAGATTCAGACGTCCGTCCGCCCCGCGCTCCACGACCCGCGCACTGCGAGATCGGTGCCCGCCGGCGACTACACCTACCTCAGCGTCCCCGGCGCGAGAGCGAGGGCGTTCTACGCCCCTCGCGATTCCGACCCCGCCGTCGTAGCGGCCGACGAGGCGAGCCGGGTGGCCGGAACCATCGGCGTGCTCGCGACCATTCCCGTGTTCATCCCTACGACGTTCGAGATCGACGTTCCGGTGCTCGTCGCGAACGGCAGGGCCGACAACGTGTTCTGCGCGCAGGGCGGCGGCGGCTCACTGACCGACTGCACCGACGCTCGCACACTATATCGGTCCGAGCGCCCCTTCTTCCCGGAGGCGGACCTGAGCACCTACGTGCTTCCCGCCGCCGGCCACTCGATGAATCTCGCACTCAACAATCAGGAGTTCTTCGAACGCGCACAACGGTGGGCTTCCGCAATCTGACTCGCCGCGGCAGCGGGGGTCAGTCGCCCGCGACGAGATCGGCGACGACCGTGTTCACGCGGTCGAGGATCCCCGCACTGCGTCGTCTTCCGAGGATCGCGTGAACCCGGCCCGCCTCGACCGCGTCGAGAGCGCAGCAGGCGGTGTCGGCTGCAGACACCACCAGGCCGGGGTCGGTCGACAATCCCTCCGCCGCGTTACTCTTCGCGGTCGACGCCAGCGCATCCGTGTCGTCCAGTTCGATGGAGTTCTTCTCCAGGTCGGTCGCCACGCGGCCGGGGCAGAGAACGGTGGAGCCGAGCCCCGGAGCCGCCTTACGAAGTTCGACGTCAAGTGTCTCGGTGAGACCGACGACTGCGTGCATCGTCGCGTTGTAGGGAGTCATTCCCGGCAGGACGATCAGCCCGCCCGCCGACGCAGTGTTGAGGATGTGTCCGCGACCGGCGGCGACGAGCAGCGGAGCAAACGAACGGACACCGTGGACGACGCCCATCAGTTTGATGTCGACGAGGCGTTCCCAGCTCCGCAGACTCTGTTCCCACATCGGCGCGATCGGCCCCACGACACCTGCGTTGTTGCAGACCACGTCGACTCGTCCGTAACGGTCGATCGTCGTATCGGCGAGGGCTTGCACCGAGGCCGGATCCGACACGTCGGTGATGACATCGACGACATCGTGGCCTGCCGCCCGCAGCTGCTCGCCTGCATGGGCGAGCGCGTCGGACCGGATGTCGGCTATGACCAGACGGCACCCGCGGCGGCCGAGTTCCTCGGCGAGCGCGAAACCGATTCCGCTCGCGCCGCCGGTGACCACCGCCACCTGTCCCTGTTCGATCTTCACAACTGTCTCGCTCCTGTGATTCGGCGACTCCGGTCGCCGGTTTCCGCAGACGGCAGGTCAGCGGACCTTCAACGTGCCGCCGTCGATCGAGATGGTCTGTCCGGTGACGAATCGAGCCCCCGCGGAGGCGTAAAAGGCGATCACCGGGACGAAGTCTCGATCGATGTCCCCGAGGCGTCCGCCGATCGGAATGCGCTGAGCCATGAACGCGTCGTGGGCGGCGAGCTCGGCATCCGACATCTCCGACCGCGTCTTGTCGTACATCGGCGTCCAGATCGCGGGCGCCACCGCGTTGACGGTGATCTCGTACCTGCCCCACTCCGCAGCCGCCGTACGCGTCCAGGCGAGCACCGCCCCCTTACTCGCCGCATACGCCGCCTTACCAGGCAGTCCGTCCAGCCCCGCGGCGGACGCGAAGTTCAGCACCGCCCCGCCGCCCGCCTTCAGGTGCCGGAACGCCGCCTGGTTGGTGAGCATCGTGCCGGTCGCATTGACCGCCATCACAGTGTTCCACAGGTCGGCCGGAGTCGACTCGGAGGGCGCGAACGGTGCGATTCCGGCCGCATGGATCAACACGTCCAGACCGCCCAGGGTGTCGACCGCAGAGTCGACCGCCCGGTCGACGGACTGCTGGTCTGCGACGTCGACGTGCTCGAACGACGCATCGGCGTCCTCGGCGATACGCGGTCCTGCGACATCGTCGCGATCCAGCGAGACGACGCGTGCTCCGAGGCCGGGGAGCGTGCGCACCAGACCCGCCCCCATGCCGCTCGCGCCGCCGGTCACGATGATTCGCCGACCGGTGAGGTCGTGCACGCTCATCCCTGTCCCCTCTTCACGACTGTTCGATTCCTGCACCGACCGCACTATCCCTCGCCCAGGTAGGCCTCTTCCAGCAATCCCGGATTGCCGATGAGGTCTTGCGCGGGGCCTCGGTGCCGCACGCCGCCGTGCACCACCACCATCGCCTCGTCGGCGACTTCGAGCGCGAGTCTCACGTGCTGTTCCACCAGCACGACCACCGCGTTCGTCTCGTCTGCGATCCGTCGGACGACGGGCAGCAGCTCTTCGACGATCACCGGCGCGAGACCCATGCTCATCTCGTCGATCAGGAGGGCGCGCGGCTTCTGAGTGAGCGCACGTGCGACCGCGAGCATCTGTTGTTCACCACCGGAGAGCGCACCCGCACTCACCTTGATCCGCTTGCCCAACGCCGGAAACATGTCCACGGCTTCGTCGACCGTCAGCCCGCCGGACCGGTGTGCGATCGACAGGTTCTCGCGCACGGTCAATGTGGTGAACAGAGCACGGTCGTCGGGCACCAGCACGACACCGTGACGGTTCGCCTCGCCTGCCCGGCCGCTTCGGAGCTTCCTGCCGTCGATCACGACCTCCCCGTCGACGCGTTGCAACAGGCCGGCGAGCGTGTTGAGCAACGTCGACTTGCCTGCTCCGTTGGGGCCGAGAACCGCGAGCACAGTGCCGGCGCTCGCCGAGAAGTCGATGTCGCGCACCACGGTCACCGGCCCATAACCGCACGAGAGGTTCCGACACTCGAAGATGGGTACCTCGCCGCCCGTCGGAGCAGCCGTGTCGACGGCGGGGTCGGTCAAGTCCAGATCAGCCATGAGCGTGAGCCTCACTTCCCAGGTATGCGGTGGCGACGGCACGGTTGGCCCGGATCTCGGCGGGCGTACCCGACGCGATCAGTTCGCCGAAGTTCAAGACGTGTACTTCGTCGCAGGCGCTCATGACCAGGTCCATGTCGTGGTCGACCATGATGATTGTGACTCCTGAGTCGCAGATCTTCTTCAACCGTTCACCGAGCCACAGGCTCTCGCTGCTGTCGAGGCCGCCTGCCGGCTCGTCGAGCAGCAGAAGGTTGGGCGAGCCCGACAGCGCTCGGGCGATCGACACGAGCTGCCGTTGTCCCTGGGACAATTCGCCAGCCGCCCGCTCGGCGAGATCGGCGATGCCCAGGAGTGCGAACACCTCGTCCAAGTCACCGAAGTCGCGGTGTTCGGCCTCCGACGCCGGACGACGAAGCGCCGCAGTCCGACCCACCTTGACGTTCTCGGCCACGCTCAAGTCGTCATACAGCTCGATAGCCTGGAAGGTGCGCCCGAGCCCCGCCTGGATGCGCTTGTGCGGAACCAGGCCCGCCATCGACTGACCGCTGATCGAGACGCCGCCGGTGTAGTCGACGAACCCGGTGATCGCGTCCATCAGTGTGGTCTTGCCGGCACCGTTGGGACCGATCAAGCCGACGATGCTGCCCCGCGGCACCGACAGTGTGACGTCGAGGAGCGCGACCGCATTATTGTACTTGACCGTGACTCCGGAGAGTTCGAGTTCGGGCGGCGCCGAACGGTCGATGACCCGCGGGGAGACGCTCGGCGACTCCGGCGCCGTTTCGGCGTCGAGCGACTCGGCGGCCTTCGCCTCGAGGCGAGCGGTGAGGGCCCGCGATCGACGCGACGCCAGCAGGGTGTGGGTCGGACCGACGATGCCCTCCGGGTTGAGGATGACTGTGAAGATCAGCAGGACGCTGGTGATCACCGGGTACCAGCCGCTGACCGACCACAGGTCGTCGACGATGACGAAGACCAGAGCGTTCGCTGCCGAGATCCCCGCGACGATTCCGCCGGAGATCGATGTGATGCCGGTCAGGTACACGGTGCCGAAGAGTGCCACTCCGGTCATCGCCGAGAAGGACTCGAACGACACCGTCTGCAGTTGGTACGCGAGCAGCGACCCGCCGATACCTGCGATGAACGCTCCGATGCCGAACGCGAGGATCTTCACCCGGACCACGCTGACACCGGCTGCCGCAGCGGACTTCTCGTTCGCCCGCACTGCGAGCATCTCGGCGCCGAGCCGCCCACGCCTCAGATAGGCCACGAAGATCGCGACGGCGACGAGGACGACGAGCACCAGGATGCCGAACGTCACGCGCGGATAGTCCAGGCCGCTGCCGATACTCAGATCCCATCCGAACAGCTTGAGTTCGGGGGCGGCCACGCCTTCGGACCCCACGATGTCACCGTTGCGGAACCAGATGGCTTCGACGGCGAACGCCATGGCTAGGGTGACGACGGCCAGTGTGAGTCCGCGGATGCGCAGTGCAGGCAGTCCGATGAGGACTCCGAGGACGGCCGCACACACGGCGGCCACGAGCGGCGCGATGGGGAACGGCAGATGAAGAGTGTTCGCGATCGGCCCCAGCAGGAAGCCCGCGACACCTGCGATGGTCAACTGCGCGAGCGACACCTGGCCTGCGTACCCGGTCACGACGACACACGAGAGAGCGATGATCGCCATGATGAAACTGACGATCAGGCCGGTGCGGAACCGGTCGTCCAGGACGACCAGTGCGACGACACCGACGATCGTCATCACCGCGGCCGTCGGAATCACCCGCAGTGGACGCGGCGCACGACCGAGGTTCTGCAGGATCACTGCACCGCGAGTGGGCAACGGTCGAGCACGGATCAGCAGCACCGCCAGAATCAGCACCAGCGGAACGAGTTCGGGAAGACCCGAGGCCGGCAGCCAGTCGAACAGCGATGCGAGGTACTGCGCCTCGGACTGCAGCATGCCGACCGCGATGCCCGCGATTACGGCCACGACGACGAGGTTGAAACGCGCGGCGATCGCCGCGGCCATCGCCGGGACGATGAAGAGGGTGTACGCGACGGGGACCAGCGGCACGATCGGCGCGATCAGCACGCCGGCGAGCCCGGCCACCGCCGAGCTCAGCATCCAGTTGTATGCGGCCACGCGATCAGGCGAGATGCCGCTGATGTAGGCGCCGCGCTCGGTCTCGGCCACCGCACGTGTGACCACTCCGAACTTGGTGTATCGGAAGACCAGGGCGAGAGCGATGGCGACCACGAGGATCGTCAGCGCGAAGTAGAACCGGTCAGAGGACAGCTGGAAGTCGCCCGCCTGCCATACCTTGGTCGGGAAGATCGGATCCACGACGATCTGGCCGGTGCCCAACTTCTGCGCGGCGAGTGCGGTGACGAGCAGCGAGATGCCGAGCGCGGCGACTGCGCGAGCGACGAGCGGCGAGCGGCGTAGAGGCCGGAACACCAGCAGGTAGAGGACCAGGCCGAGCACCGCCGCGATCGCGACCGACGCGATCATCGCGGGCCACATGCCCATCGGGCCACCCACGCCGACGGTCTTCGGAAGTCCCGGAATGAGGATCAGGAACTCTCCTTGCCGCAGGTAGGCATAGGTGTACGCCGTGTACAGCGCGATGGCGCCGGTGGCGAAGTTCACCACCCCGGAGCTGCGATAAGTCAGGACGACTGCCAGAGCGAGCGCGCCGAACACGGCGCCGTTACCCAGCCCTAACAGGAGGAATACCAAGTGCTGCATTGAGAGCTGCCATTTCTTGATGAAGGGAACTGCTGCGACGACGGGCCGTCCGACCCGACGGTCTTCTTGGATGTCAGTGAGTGGAGACGAATCCGCCGGTATCGTCGCGAGACCGGTCGACACCTGATCCCATGACGACACCCGAATCGTTCGTCACCGTCAGATAGACCCTCACGATCAAGTCGACCACGAGATCGGTTGCGACCTGCCCGCCTGACGCGCTCCGGACAGTCGTCCGCCTCGCGTCCAGGGCACCCGAGCACGGACCCGCCGACCCGACGAGGGACCTCGCACCCGCAGGCAACGGAACCTCCTCGAGGCGATTCTCATACCCATCACCCTGGCGAACTACACCCAAGCACGAGAGTTATCTGACAGTCATTCACTGTAGTGATAGCAGTCACAAGTGTCAATAGGAATCGCGTATTAACAGTTCATAGCAGTTTTTTCGGCCCACCCTCCAAGGCGGACCCCAAACACTGTTCTGACGTTATCGTCATTAAAATTACCGATCGTCCCGCCCCGTCCGAGACCGACAGCCCCCGGTGCGGCGCCCCGTGCGGGCCGCACACTCCTCCGAGGTGGTGCCACCACTCCGCGGCGCCGCTGAAGACCCTTGTCTCGCCGCAGCCGACAATGACGCCGAACGCCATTTCCGCATATGAACAAACTCGTCAGATGAGGCCGTGCAGGAACAAGAGGAGGGAGCACCCCATGAATCGCCCCGACCTGACGACGGTGGGGCCCTCTCGACGATTCGTACGTCGAGAGGGCCCCACCGATGCAGTTCGCCCGTCGGGCGGTCCTCAGCTGCCCAGACGCAGACCCGGAGCACGGGTGCCGAACACGTCGGTCCCCATCACCGCACCGAGCTTCTCCGCGTCCCACCGCTTACCGCCGCTCGAGACGGTGCTGACCGGCGACCATGCTTTCAGCCACTGAATGTTCTCGCCCAGGGCCTTGATGACCTGACCGCTGACATGTCCCGCCTCCGGGCTCGCCAGCCATGCGACCACCGGGGAACCCAGCGACGGGTCCTTCGGATCGAAGTCGTCGTCGTCGCGCTCGCCGGGTTCGATCGGCGCCGCCGCGCCGGCCATCGTCGCGGACATCCGAGTACGACCACCCGGGCTGATGGCGTTCACGGTGGCGCCAGTCGACGCGAGTTCCAAGCTCAGCGCCTGCGTGAGTCCGGCGATCGCGGCCTTCGCCGCGCCGTAGTTGGTCTGCCCGAAGTGGCCGTGCAGACCTGCGCCGGACGTCGTGTTGATGATGCGCCCGTACACCTTGCCGCCGGACGCCTTCGACTCCTCACGCCACTTCCGCGCGACCGCACGACTGGTCAGCCAGCTGCCGCGGACATGCACACGCATGACGAGGTCGAAGTCGTCGACGCTCATGTTCCAGATCGCGCGATCCCGGACGATGCCCGCATTGTTGACGACGATGTCGAGGCGACTGAGTTCGGAGTAGGCGCGCTCGACGAGCCGCTCCACCGCCTGCTCGTCGCTGATGTCGCTGAAGTCGGAGATCGCCTTGCCACCACGATCGGTGATGATCTTGACGACGTCGTCGGCCACCTTGCCGGTCCCCTCTCCCTCGACCGACGTGCCGAGGTCGTTCACGATGACGGTGGCGCCGTGCTTGGCCAACTCCAGTGCGTGTCCACGCCCGATACCGTGTCCGGAACCGGTGACGAGGGCGACCTTGCCCTCGAGCAGCTTGCTCATGTGCAGTTCTCCTTAGTTTGTGTGTGGGCCTCGGCCCCCGCCGAATCGCCTCACGCGGGACGGAAGACCGTGGCCGTGTAGTCGTCCGAGATCGGCCGGAAGTCGGCCTTCACGGCCATGCCGACCTCGAGATCAGCCGGCTCGCACCCTTCGATGTTCGTCATCAGACGCGGCCCCTCCGCCAACTCGATGATCGCCGCCACGTAGGGCAGCCGATCCTTGAACGGGTGCAGGTCGTTCATGTAGACGGTGGAGTAGGTGTAGAGCGTTCCGTGGCCCGAGCACTCGATCGCGGACACGTTCTCGCTCCAGCACGACGGACAGAACGGTCGAGGGTAATGGTGGATCGCACCGCAGTCGCCGCACTCGGCGACCAGCAGGACGCCGCGGGCGGCAGCTTCCCAGTACGGTGCGGTCCCCGGCTCGACGGTCGGAAGATCGGCGCGCGGCTTAGCCGGCTTTTTCACATCGTTCTCGGACATGTCACCATCCCACGAATTCGGCCGGCCGCTTCTCGACGAACGCGCGCACGCCTTCGCGCGAGTCGGCCGCGTACGATTGGATCTCTTGAGCCATCGCCTCCGTGGTGAACGCACTCGCTCGGTCGCCGTCGAGGGATTCGTTGAACAGACGCTTCGTCAAACCGATCGCACTGGTCGGTGCACCGGACAGCCGCCCGACGTAGTCCGCCACCTCGTCGTCGAGCTCGTCCGCCGGGACGACCTTGTTGACCAGACCGAGATCGAGTGCTTCAGCGGCCGACAGCCGCTCGCCGAAGAACGCCATCTCCTTGGCCTTCTGCATCCCGATCCGGCGGGGAAGCAGGTAGGCGCCGCCTCCATCGACGACGAGGCCGCGCTTGACGAACGACTCGGCGAAGAATGCGTTCTCCGTCGCGACGACGAGATCGGCTGCGTACGCCAGATGTGCGCCGACGCCGGCCGCCGCTCCCTGCACGGCTGCCACCACGGGCTTGCTGCAGTCGAGCACCGACGCGACGAGTGCCTGAGCGCCGCCCATGATCTTCTTCATCCCGTCGGTGGTCCGCTTGACGTTCTTCGCATGACCGTCCGCCAGCTTCACCACGTCGGCGCCGCCGCAGAATTGACGGCCGTTCGCCCGCAGTACGACGACCCGGACCTCATGGTCGACATCGGCCTCCCGGAACAGTGTGATGAGAGCGTCTCGGTCGACGGGCCGGACGGCGTTGCCGTTCGCCGGGCGGTTGATGCTGATGGTGAGGACACCGCCGGACAGCTCGGCCAGGACAGCCGACTCCGTCTCGGCCACGAGATCGCTGTATGTCATTTCGTCACCGAGGTGTATTCCGCACGCAGGTGCTTGATCCCGTTCAAGAAATTCGAGTTCAGGCGATCCGGCTCACCGACCGAGTGGATGTCCGGGAACCGCTCGAACAGCATCCGGAAGGCGACGTCGAGCTCGAGGCGAGCCAGGTGTGCGCCGAGACAGAAGTGCGCGCCCGCTCCGCCGAATGCGACGTGCGGATTCTCCTCGCGCGTGATGTCGAACTCGTACGGGTTGTCGAAGACCGTCTCGTCGCGGTTCGCCGACGTGTACCACATGACGACCTTGTCGCCCGCGGAGAACTCCAGGTCGCCGAGCATCACCCCGTCACGCGCCACGGTGCGGCGGAAGTGGATCACCGGAGTCGCCCAGCGCAGCATCTCCTCGATCGCCCTCGACGCGTACTCCTCGTAGTCGGCCAGCCATCGATCCCGCTGCTCCGAATGCTGAGTGAGGACGTACAGACCGTGCGAGATGACGTTCCGGGTGGTCTCGTTGCCTGCACCTACCAGCAGGATGAAGAACCTGGCCATCTCGGCCGGCGTCAGGTTCTCCTCACCCTTGGCTGCGACCAGCTGTGAGATCAGATCGTCCTGCGGATCGGCGATACGCTCGGTCGACAGCGAGTCGAGCAGGTCGATCAGACCCTTACTGGCCTCGGTGACGGCGGCGTTGATACCCGCTGCCGACTGATCGGCGATGTACTCAGCATCGCTGGCACCGAGGATGATGTTCGTCGCGTCGAGGATGAACTGCTCGTGCTCCCGCGGGATGCCGAGCAGGCTGTTGATGATGCGCAGGGGAAGAAGTGCGGCGAAACTGCTGACGAAGTCGCATTCGCCGGACTGCGGCATCTCATCGAGGATCTCGCTCACGACGTCCTCGATCTCGTCCCGGAGGCTCGCAAGGTTACGCGCCGTGAACCCACGCGAGACGATCTTCCGCAGTCGAGCATGTTCCGGGTTGTCCATGTCGATGATCGATCCACGGTACGCACGCAGTTCGGCGGGCTGCTCGAAGATCTGCGTCCCGCCGATTCCCGACGAGAAGTCCTCCGGCCGTCGACTCACCTCGAGAACATCTTCGTATGTCGTGATCGCATAGAACCCCTTGGCCTTGCCCGAGTCCGACGCGGGACCGATGGGCACGAACATGCGTGGACGCTCACGGCGAATCGCCGCGAAGTCTGCGTCGCGCTCAGCCGCCGGCCGTTTCCACCAGGTCAGATCGTGCAGGGGTATCGGTGTCGTGTCTGTTTCGGTCATGGGCACCGCCTTCCGTAAGGATTTCACGATTATTCTGGCACTACTGTCATCTGTTTACAAGCGCTTTCACCAGTTGTTTTATTGATAACATATGTCGACACAGGCAGCACTAACTGGCTTTCATGTCACTACTACGCGGAGCTTGCATGACTACCCTTATCGCACCTGCCCTCATCATCAGCGAATGCCAGCGCGGCATGCTCGAGCCGCCCGCGGGCGCCCTCGCATCGCTCGCCGACCAGGCCCGTGAGCGGGCGATCATCGCGGGCATCGCCGAGCTCGCCCGCGAGTTCCGCGCTCGGTCGCTCCCGGTCGTGCACTGCACCATCGTCCACCGAGCAGACCAGAAGGGACTGCTGCCGAACTCCTACCTCGGCAAGATGGCGCTGCGCGACCAAACGATGATCGAAGGCACGCCCGACGTCGAGATCCCCGCCGAACTCGGCCCAGAACCCACCGACCTGGTGAGTGCCCGGGCGACCGGCCTCACCGCGTTCTACGGCACCGACCTCGACGCCATGCTGCGGCTGCAGCGCGTGCAGACACTCATACTCTGCGGACTATCGACCAACGTGGCTCTGCCAGGACTGGCGATGGACGCCGTCAACCGGGGATACGACGTCCTGCTGGCGGAGGACTGCACCGCGGGAACCACAACCGACCACCACGCGTACATGGTGCAGAACGTCCTGGCTCCGCTGGCGCGGATCACTCGGGCAGCCGACGTCGTCGACCGACTGCCCGAGTGATTCCGGTGCGGCGTCCTCCGCTACCTGCGGGCCGCGCGTCACGCCGACGCCGCCTCGGCTGCCGGGTACCGGAGGATGCCGCGGATGTTGCGGCCGGCGCGCATGTCGTCGTACCCGTCGTTGACGCCGTCCAGCGGGTAGGTGCGAGTGACCATCGCGTCTAGGTCGACCGCTCCCGTGCTCCACAGCTCCAGCATCTTCGGAATGTCCGCGCGGGGATTGCCCGACCCGTACAGGCTTCCGGTGATCTTCTTCTCCTGCAGGGTCAGATCCATCAGGTTCACCGCGACGTCGCGCTCGGCCATCGGGTGAATGTTGGTCACGACCAGTTCGCCGCGCTTGGCGATCATGGACAGGGCCTTCGCGACCAGCTTGCCGTCGCCGACACCCATCGCACAGATGAACTTGTCTGTGCCGCGGTGCCAGGTGGCCTCGGCGACCACGCCGGGCGCCTCATCCCACGAGCTCGCGACGTGGGTCGCGCCCATCCGCAACGCCACCTCCCGCTTGTACTCGGAGGGATCGATCGCCACGATCGTGCGCGCGCCGGAGAGCCGTGCACCCTGGATCGCCGACGCCCCGATGCCGCCGACACCCGCGACCACCACGTTCTCGCCCGGCCGGATCCCCGCGGTGTAGACCGCCGAACCCCATCCGGTGATAAACCCGCAACCGAGCAGGCAGGCCCGGTCGAGCGGGTGATGGGACTCGATCTTGATGCAGCTCGCCTCGTTCACGACGGTGTGGTGCGCGAACGATCCGATGCCGCAGGCCAGGGCGAGGTCTTCGCCCTTGACGTGGTGGCGCGCCGTGTCGTCCTGGATCTGGTTCCCCGAATAGATCTTCGCGCCGAGGTCGCAGAGGTTCTGGTGACCGGTCGAGCACGACGGGCATCGGCCGCACGACGGGATGAAGCCGAACACGACGTGATCGCCGGGCTCGAGCCAGGACACGTGCGATCCGACCTTCTTCACCACGCCTGCGCCCTCGTGGCCGCCGATGCACGGCAGCCGGAACGGCATGTCACCGGTGACTATGTGCTCGTCCGAGTGGCACATGCCCGAGGCGTGCAGTTCGACGAGCACCTCCTGCTCCTTGGGTTCGTCCAGTTCGATCGTCTCGATCTGCCAGGCGGAGTTGCGCTCCCACAGGACCGCTGCTTGCGTCTGCATGTCGTTGCTTCTTTCGTTTGAGTTCGTGTTGTGCAGGGTCAGAGAATGATCGACTGCGCCTCGACGTACGCGTCGATACCCTCGGGGCCGCCCTCGCGACCGAATCCCGACTTCTTGAATCCGCCGAACGGGCTGCCGAAATCGACGGGCGCCGGCGAGTTGACCGATACCGATCCGACCCGGAGTCGGCCGGCGACCCGGGTCGCGCGCGAGGTGTCGGCCGACCAGACGGCACCTGCCAATCCGTATTCCGAGTCGTTCGCGATGCGCACCGCGTCGTCCTCGTCGTCGTACGGAACCACCACCGCGACGGGACCGAAGAGCTCGTCGCGCGCGACCGCCATCTGGTTGTCGACGTCGGCGAGCACCGTCGGCGCGACGTACGAGCCGGCGTCGAGACCTTCCGGCCGCGTGCCGCCCGCCACGACGCGGGCGCCCTCGGCCACAGCGCCCGAGACCGCGGCCTCGATTCGATCACGCGCGGCGGCGTTGATCACCGGGCCCACCTCGGTGGCACGATCCGCCGGATCACCGACCCGCATGGCCGACACCGCCTCGGCCAGCGGCTCGACCACTTCGTCGTACCGACCGCGCGGCACCAGGATGCGCGTCTGCGCGACGCAGATCTGCCCGTTGTTGGCCATGACGCCGGTGACCAGGCCGTCGATGAGCTTCTTGTCGACTTCGACGTCGTCGAGCACGATCGCCGCCGACTTGCCACCGAGTTCGAGAGTCACTCGACGGACGTCGCGCGAGCACGCCTCGCCGATTCTGGCGCCTGCCGCGGTCGATCCGGTGAAACTGATCTTGTCGACACCGGGGTTCGACACGAGCGCCCGTCCGGTCTCGACGCCCCCGGAGACGATGTTGACGACACCGGCCGGCAGTCCCGCCTGTTCGAGCACCTCGCTGAACAGAGCGAGCGCCAACGGAGCGTCCGGCGACGGTTTGAGGACCACCGTGCATCCCGCCGCCAACGCCGGAGCGAGCTTCAACGCCGCGGTGAACAACGGCGCGTTCCACGGCACGATCGCACCGACCACTCCGACCGGGACTCGTCGGACGAGGACCTCGCCGCCGATCACCGACGGCCGGGTGGACTCGAACTCATAGGTCCGTAACGCCTTCGCCGATGCCGCGTACACCCCGACCGCCGTGCTCACCTGTCCGAACGAGGCCCAGGCGCGCGGCGAGCCGACTTCCGCCGACGACAGATCGGCGAACTCACCCGACCGCGCCTTGATGCCCGCGGCGATCGCGTCCAGGACCGCGGCCCGGTCCTCGGCCGTGGAGTTCGCCCACGCGCCCGACTCCAACGCCGCCCGCGCAGCGTGCACGGCGACGTCGACGTCGTCCGCCCTCGCCTCGCTCACCTGACCGATCACGCGGTTGTCGGCAGGCGAGACGACCTCGATCACGGGACCGGACACCGCGGTCCACTCCCCCGCTACATACATTCCTTGGTACTCGTACAACGTACGACCCTTCTCTTCGGACCACCGCCCGTGTCGACGTCGATGCACTCCAACACACAAACTGCAGTCAGATTTCTGGCGGTGATGTCATTAAAATTGCCTAGGAGTTTCAGGCGAACAGCGCCCCCAGCAGATCCGGTGTGCTGCCGTGCAGCACGATCTCGTCGGCTCCCGCGTCGAAGTAACGGTCGAACATCGCCTGGCAGTCCGCAGGCGACCCGACGGCCGACGCGCTCGTGATCCACTCTGTCGTCAGTGCCGATGCGACGTCGATCAACTCATCGCGCGTGCGCACCGAGTCCGCGGCGCCTCGAACGTCTTTGAGATGCGGATGGGACCGCAGACGTTCCAGATCGTCCACCGACCAGCCGTTGACCTTCGCGAGCTGCTCACCGAAGGTCGGGATCTGGTAGTACGTCACCGCACGTGCGCCGACCACCGCGATCTCCTTCTCCGGAGGCAGGTCGGGCGCCACCACCACGGTCGCGTACACCTTCACGCTGCCCGTCGGCCGCCCGGCCTCTCGCTCGGCCGCACGCACGGTCTTCACTGATTCGGACACTGCAGCGGGAGTGAGAAACGGATGCAGGAGCACACCGTCGAAGTGCCGGCCCGCGATACCCAGCCCCTTCGGCCCGATCGCGGCAAACACCAGAGGAGGAACCGGCTGGTCAGGAACATCAGCCAGACGCAGCGACGGATACGTGCCCGCCGGACCGTCGTATCGGACCTTCTCACCTGCGCACAGTTTGCGGAACAACTCGACCGAATCGATGATCGACGCGTTGGTCGGCGGCGGCAACCCGACCGCCTTCCACATGGCGTCGACACTGCGGCCGATCCCGATCATGATCCGGCCGTTCGTCATCGCCTGCGCAGTCATGGCCATGGACGCCAGCATCGCGGGATGCCGCGACTGGAAGTGCGTGATACCCGATGCGATCTTGATCGAGTCGGTGGCCTGCCCGATCGCGCCGGAGAGGACGCCGAAGTCCTTGGTCCCCCAGCGCTCACTGAGCCACAGCGTGCCCAATCCGAGACGCTCGGCCGCCTCCGCCTGACCGATCGCCACCCGCGGATCACTCACTCGGCCGGGCAGCGTGTACCCGCCGAAGGCGGCCACCTGCTGCGACCGGGGACGGGTGTCGGCACCCGGAGTCATGAAAACACTAGATTCTTTGTCACCCATTCGCTTATTCTGACAGTAATGATCACTTTTCGGAAGAGGAATCGACAGCAACGCGCCCTCTCGCCGTCGAACGAAGGAGGCTATCGATGAGCTACACCCCCACACGGGGAGACCTCGGTGGGAACGCCAGGGACCTTCTGCTCGCCTGGCTGCCGGAGCGCATCGCTCCCGGCGGCAGCGGGTTCGCGATCTCGGACTTCTCCAGCCCGGACGCCGGCTACTCGGGTAAGACGGTGTTCTTCACCGCCGACTGGACCAACGCCGAAGGCGGTCGGGCGCACGAGGACCTCGTGCTCCGCCTCCAGGCGTCGGAGCATCAGCTCTTCACCGAGCCCGACGCGCCCAGGCAGGCGGAGATCATGGAGCTCCTGAAGGACGCTCCCGGAGTCGAGGTCCCGGAGATCGTGCTCATCGAACGCAGTTCGGCCGTGCTCGGCGCTCCGTTCTATCTCATGCGCCGCACCATCGGCCGGACTCCCTCCGACGTGCCGAGCTGGCACAAGCGCGGGTGGACCACCGAGCTGACCGCGCAGCAGCGCACCACGATGTTCGACAACGCACTTCGATCGCTCGTCGCGGTACACGCCGTCGACGCACCGGAGACGATCGAATTCCTTCGGAAGGGCGCCGACCCGAGCACGTCGGCCCTTACGCGATACCTCGCCGACCTGCGCGAATGGTACGAGTGGGCACGCGACGACATCATCGTCGGGACCGACACGTTGGCGACCGCCTACCGCGTCATCATGTCCACGGCGCCGGAGACCGACCACGAGGGCGTCGTCTGGGGCGATGCCCGCGTGGGCAACATGGCGTTCGCCGACGACATGTCGGTGACGGCCCTGTACGACTGGGAGACCGCAACCACCGGCCCAGCCGAGATCGACCTCGGCTGGTGGCTGATGTTCGAGGAGTTCCTGTGCGAAGGGCTCAGCTTCAGCAGACCATCGGGGATTCCCGACAGCCAAGGGACCGTTGCGCGATACCGTGAGCTCGGCGGCTGCGTGGACGACGACATCACCTACTACAAGCTCGTCGCGGCGTTCGTCCTGTCGCTGATCAACAACAGGCTGGCCGCCCTGCTGACCCGCGACGGGCTCGATCCTGAGATCGCGCACAGCTACCCGGTGACCTCGGTCGAACTGACGAGCAAGTACCTCGCAGAACTATCCCTTGGAGAACTCTCATGACGCATGATCCAGACGACACCGCCTCGCCTGTCGGCACCAGCGGCCTGCCCTGGGAATTCCGCATCGAGCAAGGCAAGATCCGCGAGTTCGCCGCCGCGATGCAATCGGACAATCCGGCGTATCAGGGCCCCGACGCAATCATTCCGCCCACCTTCCTGGTCACCGCCGCCCAATGGGCTCCGGCCGGAGTCCGCGTGAACGTCGGCTTCGAACGCAAGCGACTCCTCCACGGCGAGCAGCAGTACGAGTTCGTCGGCAGGCCGCCTCACGTCGGCGATGTGCTGACAGCACAGGAGGCCGTCGTCGAGCGGTATGAAAAGCCGGGGAAACGCGGCGGCCAGATGCGGTTCGCCGTCGTCGTCACTGACTACCGCGACTCGGAAGGGCGTCTCGTCGCCCGAGCGACCGGGACCTTCATCGAACGCGCAGCCCGAAAGGTCACAGAATGACGAACCCCGCCACACTCGCCGTCGGTGACTCCGCGCTGCCGCGAAAGTTCGGTCCGATGACGCGGCAGATGTTCGTGAAGTATGCCGGCGCGTCCGGCGACTTCAATCCGATGCACTACGACGACGACCTGGCGCGCGGCGCCGGAAACCCGTCGGTATTCTCGCAGGGCATGCATCAAACCGCTCTGCTTGCCACGTTCGCCACCGACTGGCTCGGCGCAGTGAACATCAGACGCTTTCAGGTCCGCTTCCAGAATCAGGTATGGCCCGGGGACATCCTCACCTGCAGCGGAACGGTCGTCGGTGTCAACGAATCCAAAGAAGGCGCGGTCGTCACCGTTGATCTCACCTGCACTCGCCAGACCGGCGACGTTGCGATCTCTGGATCTGCGGACTTCGCAGTCAGCGCACCGTAGCACCAGCGGCGTATAGCCCGATCGGCGTGTATCCCTGCACTGGAGAACTGGTGTCCGTAATGCACCGCACGGCAGGAACGACCGGTGGTTGTTTCTACGCGCTCGCAGAGTCTAGAAGATACGCTAGGCTGTGGCAACCGCGGCTACCTCTGAACCCATTCTGACGTGCGCGCCACGTCGTGCGCCCACAAAACAACCTGGTCAGGATAGACTCAGTACAATGTCGAACTCAACACCTATTACACGTCGATCCAGTTACGGCCCGACGAGCGCAACTGTCGGGAAACGTGGCGCGCACACCAGGATGAGGATCGTGGACGTCTCGCTGGATTTGTTTGACCGTCACGGCTACTTCAACACTTCCGTCGACGCGATCGCCAAGGAAGCGGACATCTCTCGTGCCACTTTGTACCAGTATTTTCCCGGCAAGGACGAGATCTTCCTCGAACTCCTCGATGTCTGCGGTAGAGCCATGTACCGAGTTGCGCGACGCATCGGTCCGCTGGGCCCGACCCGAATCGGCTTCGACAACCTCAACTGGTGGCTGGGCGAATGGAGTTGGGTATTCGACAAGTACTCGACGATGTTCGTGCAGTGGGCGACGGTGGCGAACACAGAGGCAACCGTCCGTTCGCAGGTCGAGAGCTTCGTCGACGGTTACGTGCACATGCTGACGAGACGACTCGACGAAGCCGAACTCCAAGGCCTGGACGCCCGGTCGGCCGCCGCGATCCTGGTCGCAGTGGTTCACCGTGTGAATTTATTCCTCGCAACCGATCGCACTTTCGGACGAGGCGTCGACGAAGTGGTCGATGGCATGTCGGTCGTGCTCCAACTCATGCTGTTTCCCCAGACACCGGCCTCTGTGTTCGACGATGTTCTCGGAAGCAAGGGCGATTCGTCGCCCATCGCAGTCCCGACGCTGCCCTCAATCGAAGGCTTGTCCGCCGACGAACGCACTGCCGATCTCAGCAAACGAGCAACTCGGACAGTGTACGCATTGATCGAGGCCGGGGCCGATCAGTTCCGCCAGAAGGGTTACTATCGTGCCAACGTCGACGACATCGTGGAGGCGGCCGGGCTCGCCCGCGGAACGTTCTACAAGTACTTCAAAGAAAAACAGGACCTGCTGGTCGCAGTGAGCATCGAAGCGGTACGCGAGTCCGAGCAGATCGTCGAACAGCTCCGAACGGTCGATACCGTAGATCTCGACGCAGAAGCTCTGCGGGCCTGGATACGAGCCACCGTCTCATTCATCGACAAGTACTCCGGCAGCATCAATGCGTGGATCGAACGGACCGCAGACGACGATCTGGTCACCCGGTTGGGCGCCCACTGGCTTGCCGTCTTCGACATCGCCATCGTCGACACCCTCGTGGCGCGCGACCTCAAATACCCTATCGACCCGGTCATCTCGGCGGTCGTGCTGCGCTGCCTCGTCTCCAGGCTTCCGGAGACTGCCCGGGAGCTCGATCCGCCGCTGTCCGAATCTGAGATCATCGATCTGCTCGCCGAGACCATCGAACGCGGATTCTTCAACAAGACGTTCCTTCTCGCCTCCGACGACCACACGCAGTGAACACAGTCACCGTTCATCGGGCCTCGATATCGGCTCCAATATGGACACCACCTACTCCGACCGACCCCCCCCCCGACGACAGCAACCCAATGAATGCCGACCGTCGTGCGGCTCCTCGCCGAGTAAGCCGGGCATGCGGTCAGTCCTTCGCGGTGAGGTCCCGCGCGATCGACGGCCAGGTCTCGTGCAGATCCTGCTGCCAGTACTCCCACGAGTGGGTGCCGACCGGACGGGTGGTGACGGTCGTGTCCACGCCCGCCTTGTCGAAGGCCTGTTTCACCTGCTGGGTGCAGCTGTTGACGATCGCCTCGATGGCACCGCCCATCAGCACCTGGTCGATCAGAACCGCCGGATCGCCGTTGATCAGTCGTGCGCCGGGGACGTCGTAGCGGCCGGGCAGTCCGGTGCCGGTCGTCATGTAGACCTTGACGCCCTTGAGCTTGTCCGCGTGCAGGTACGGGTCGTTGTCCTTCCATCCGGGGCCGTTGAGCGGTCCCCACATGTTGGTGACGTCCCCGCGGCCGCGGTCGCCGACGACGGTGCGGATGTACGCCTGACCGAGCGGATCACTGGTCCGGGCACAGCCGCTGAATGCCGCGACGGAACGGTACAGCTCGGGTTTGGCGATGGCGAGGTTGAACACCGAGGTGCCCGCCATCGAGATGCCGGCGATCGCGTTGGCGCCGGTCGTCGAGAACGCCTCGTCGACCAGCGGAGGCAGTTCCTCGGTGAGGAAGGTCTGCCACTTGTTGCGCCCGAGTACCGGATCGTCCTTCTGCCAGTCGGTGTAGTACGAGAACGCTCCGCTGTTCGGGGTGACGACGTTGACGCGCTTGTCGGCGAAGAAGTCCTTGTAGTCGGTCTTGGCCTTCCACGTCGCCGAGTCCTCGCCGCCGCCCGCACCGTTGAGCAGGTACAGCACCGGCGCGGGCTTCGACACGTCCTGGGGGCGCAGCACGGTCAGCGAGACGGTGCGCCCCATCGAGGCCGAGTAGACCTCCAAGAGCGACTCACGCGGGGTGACCTTCGTATTGGAGACGATGCGCGACGGCAGCTGCGCGGTCGCGGGCACCGGCGGCGTGGACGGCTCGGCGAAGGCGGTTCCCGCACCAGCGCACGTCGCCACGGCGACAGAGAGTGCGGCGACCCCTCGCACGACAGACACTCGCATCATCAACCCCATTAGTCTCTCTAGAAACAACTGTCACAGTAGTTTAGCGCTATCGGAGGTTTTCGGGAACCTGGATCAATCGGAGCTTCGCGACAAGACACCCCGCGCATGCCGTCCAAATGCGGGAAGTCCATGCCGCACCGAGTAGCCTGCCTACAGTCAGCAAAAGCGCCGACGCGCGCATCAGATAGACGAGCGGACCGCATTACACATGTCAGAAAAAGCAGGCGACGTCGCCGAGAAGAGCGCGCCGCAGGCGCCGACCAAGCCCGCCAAGAAGGACCGGCACCTGTACCAGATCGACTTCGTTCGACTGGTCACGTTCGCCGGAGTGATCCTCGATCACGTCATCTTGGGGCTGGTCCCGTACACGGCGTTCGTCGCCCAGGGCGTCGGCCTCCTCCTCCGGTACACGCGCTACTGCTTCTTCGCGCTCACCGGATTCGTGCTCACGTACCAGTACCGGAACCGTGATCTGCATGCGCCGACGTTCTGGCGCAAGCGATACAAACTGATCGGTCTACCGTTCCTCGTGTGGTCGCTGTTCTACTGGCTCAAGCGGCACTACGACAACGGCGGCGTCACCGGCATCTTCGGCAGCGCTCACGACATCGAACTCGCCGTCAAGAGTTTCGCCTACGACCTGATCACCGGGCACGCCGCGTACCACCTGTACTTCATGTCGGTGAGCATGCAGATCTACCTGGTGTTCCCGGCCGTGCTGTGGGTGATCAAACGGACGTGGGGCTATCACCGATACCTGTTGGTGCTCAGCGGCGCGATCCAGGCGTGGTTCATGTACCAGATGGTGCGCGGCGCTCCGACCGCACTGTTCGAGTCCGGCTTCTTCGGCGTCATCTGGCGGTACCTCCCGGTGACGATCCTGCCGTACCAGTTCTTCATCTTCGGCGGCTGCCTCGCGGCGTATCACTTCGAGGCGTTCACCACGTTCATGAAGAGGTGGCGCTGGTTCATCGTCGGCGCGGGCCTGGCGACCATCATCACGACGCTCGTCTACTACGCGGGCAAGGCCAACATCGCCCGCAACATCCCCGACCCGGCCGCGGGCAACGAGGAGATCTTCCGCGCCACCAACGTGTTCATGTTCCACAACGTCTTCGCGCTGCTGTCGATCATCTTCATCCTGTACGTGCTGGGCACCATCTGGCAGCAGAGGCGCACCCCCGGATCCATCCCGGACACGATTCTGCGCAAGGGATCGGATCGCTCGTACGGCATCTACCTGGCGCACGTGTTCGTGCTGTCGGAGGTGATGAGCTCCAGCCGCGACTGGACGGTCAGCTCCGGCTGGAAGATCTTCTACACGTACGTGATCACGATCATTCTGACCGTCGCTCTGGTCGAGACGCTGCGTCGCAGTCCGGTCAGCCTGATCACCACCGGCCGCGAGCGGGAGGACTGGCGCCGACAGCGCCCCATCGAATCCGGCCTCGTCGGCGCCGGCGGCGTCGTGTTCGGCGTCGCGCTGCGTGTGTGGGGCAACACCTCGATCGGCTCGGCGATCGCGGCGATCGGTGCGCTGCTGCTGGTCTCGGCGCTCGTCGTCGCGTACCACCAGCTGTCGGAGACGCGCGCACAGCGGGCCGCCGACATCCAGGCGGGTCTTGACGCGCCGACGCCGTCGCAGGTCGACGAGATGGACGATCCGGTGACGGACGCCCCCGTCGACACCGACGCCGAGGCCGAGCCCGCGCATCATCACCAGGATCGCCCGGACCTGCTCAAATAGCGCGTCAGATGTGACCGCGACCGCTTCGGCCCCGAGGGATCGTCTCCCTCGGGGCCGAACTCGTCGTGGGCGTCCGGGCGTCAGCGCAGCGCGGCGACGACCAGGTCTGCCACACCCTGCTTTCCGGCGAGCGTCGGGTGGTACGGCGGGCTGCCCGGGAACCCCTGGAGCCACGGGTCGGCCGAGCACACCGTGTGCGCCTTGCCCGCCTGTGACGGCTGGACCAGGACGGAGCCGGTCGCGTGTGCGGCCTGGGCGGTCACCGCGGCCAGTGAGTCGGCGACGGCGGCGGCTTCGGCGACCTCCCAGGGCGCCAGCGGAAGCTTGGGGCAGACGATGTCCGTCATGGCGACGACCGGCGGATAGTCGACGAAGACGATCCTCGCCTTGGGGGCACGGATCTTGATCTCGCGCACGATCCGCTCCATGTGCTGCTCGACGTCCACGAACGCCTCGGGGACGGGTGTCGGGGACGGCACCCGATTCGCGTTGCAGCGCAACGGCCGCGTGCCCGTCATCGCCAGATTCACACAGCTCTGCACACCGAGCCGCCCGATGTAGCCGACGTCGTTGCCACCCGTGGTGATCGTGACGAGCCGGGTGTCGGCGGTCACCGCGTCGATCTGAGCGGGCTTGTGGTGCCGCTTCGACGGCGAGAGGATCTCCGACGTCGTCGATCCCGCGCAGGTGACGTCGACCAGGCGCATCCCGAGCGCCTCCGCGACCCGGTTCGGGTAGTTGTCATGGCTTCGTCCACAGTTGGTGGGGCCGCGCTTGTTCGACTCCGGGCCGGAGGCGAACGAACTGCCCATCGACACATAGCGGGGCTTGACGGCCGGTGTGTTCTTCGCGGCCATGTGCGGTTCGGCCACCGCCGGACCCGAACCGTCGCGCGCCGTGGCGATCACGGCGCCGACGACGGCGACGACCGCCATCGTGACGACGACGATCAGAACGCGCGACAGCGGGATTCGAGACGAGAGCATGACTTGTAGTTTCACACAGAATTCTGTGAAGACCACGAATGCGCAGTACGACTCGCGTGTGATCTTAGACCTCGAGTCCAGGCATCCCCTCGATACGCGTCACGCGTACGGAGGTCGGCTCAACCCTGCGGCGGCGGGCCGTACGGATTCTGCGGCGGCTGCTGTCCGTACTGCGGCTGCTGCTGGCCATACTGCTGGGGCTGGCCGTACTGCGGGGGCTGCTGGCCGTACTGCGGGGGCTGCTGGGGCTGTCCGTACTGCGGCTGCTGCGGCGTCGCCGGCGGGTACCCGCCCTGCGGCCATTCCGAAGCCTGCTGTCCGTACTGGGGCTGCCCGCCGAACTGCTGCGGCATCGGCCCGGGCGCACCGAACCCCGGCGCGGCCGGGCCGGAGGGCTTCCCGAACTTCTCCGGGAAGAGAGTGAGGGCGACGGCCGCGGCACCGGCGAGCAGGCAGACCAACGAGACGACGAGCGTCAACCACAGGCCGTAACCGGCGCTCACATCCGCCGAGGTGCCCGAATCGACGTCGGCCACATCGCCGTCGCCGAAAGCACCGAGCGGGTCGGCGACGAAGACGATCGCCGCGATGGTGGCGGCGAAGCCCGCCACGGCGGCGAGGACCGCCCCGATTCCCGGAAAGCGCCGGACGGCGATCAGCACACCGCCCGCGACGGCCAGGACGCCGAAGACGATCATCCAGATCCCGGGCATGCCGGGATCGCCTCCCTCGGAACGCCCCTGGTCGAAGCCCTTCTGGAACTGATCGTTGAAATCACTCGGCATGCCCGCGGGGAGATCGAGGTCGAAGTCCACGGAATCGCTGCCCATGCCGGTCACCGTCATGTGGATGTCGACCGACATGTCTCCCACGCCCGCGATCGAATCCGAGGTGTTGACGTCGACGTTCAGCCACGTCAAGAAGCTGAACACGATGAGCAGGACGCCGAGGACGGCCGCGACGACTCCGACGATCAGACTCTTCTGATTCTTCGGACCGGTCGGCGCCAGCAGCGCCTGTCGGACGGACGGCTTCCCCTGGATTCCACTCGTCGGCGGAAGCGGCTGCCCCGGATTCTGCGGGAACGGCGGCTGATTGGGCGGTGGTCCGTATGTCATGTGAAGGCATCTCCCCGTCGGTCTGCACGTGCCGCCATGTCGGCGTCACATCGTCACGTGAATCCTAAACAACTCTCAGGTTCAGTGCGCCACAGCGGGTCTGCCGTCCGAATGAGATCGAGCCGGCGGATCCGTGTCACCAGGTGACGTCGGATCGACCGGCTCGACGGCGGACGGAGCTCAGCGCTTGCCGAGCTTGTCACCCAGATTGGTCGCCACGAACGCGAGGACACCGGCCACCAGTCCGATGATGCCGCCGATGAAGACGAGCCAGAGGCCGGTGCCCCGGTTCACATGATCGGCCGACGTGACCTCGTCGGGGAGGACTCCTGCGGGATCGGCGAAGAACACGACGGTCGTGATGAAGGCAGCGATGCCGATCAGACCGGCGAAGACGCCGGACATCTGGGGGAACAGGCGGAAGACGAGTGCCAGACCCGCGAGCACCAGCAGCACGCCGAACACGATCGTCCACACGCCGGTGGCATGCGTACTCGTCTCGAGCATCGATTCCATGTGCTCGTCGATCCCGTCCGCAGACACGCTGCCGAGGCCGGACACGCTGATCGTCGACTCGTCATTGGTCGCCCAGCCCATGAAGCTGAAGACGATCAGGAGGATACCCGCGACGACGACGCCGACACCGGCGACGACGGGCAGGGGCGGCGTGGCGGGTCGGCCGGTGGACACCGGTTGGCTCTGAGTCATAGGCACAGGTTGTCATGCACAGTAGGCCAGAATCTCCGCAGACCGCGGCATCGTCTCAAATACCACACCTGTCTGGGCACGAAAAGAACGGCCGACGGGAGTCCCGTCGGCCGTTCAGATGATCGGAGTCGGTCGTACGACTCAGGCGTCCGCCTCGCCGCCGACCGTCTTGGTCAGCTCCACCGCGTCATCGGGGATGTCGCGGGGCTTCTCCGAGCCGGTGAAGGTGAAGTGGGCGTCCTCGCCGTCGCCTTCGCCGTCCCAGCCCTCGACGTCGACCAGGACGATCTGACCGCCCTTGATCTCCTCGAAGAGGATCTTCTCCGAGAGCTGGTCCTCGATCTCGCGCTGGATGGTGCGACGCAACGGACGCGCTCCCAGCACCGGGTCGAAGCCGCGCTTGGCGAGCAGGTTCTTGGCCCGCTCGGTCAGCTCGATCGCCATGTCCTTGTTCTTCAGCTGCGTCTCGACACGACCGATCATCAGGTCGACCATCTCCAGGATCTCGTCCTGCTTGAGCTGGTGGAACACGATGACGTCGTCGATGCGGTTGAGGAACTCGGGGCGGAAGTGCTTCTTCAGCTCGTCGTTGACCTTCTGCTTCATCCGCTCGTAGTTGGAGCCGCGACCGTCGTCCTTGGAGAAGCCCATCCCGACGGCCTTCGAGATGTCGCCGGTGCCCAGGTTGGACGTGAAGATCAGAACGGTGTTCTTGAAGTCGACCGTCCGACCCTGACCGTCGGTGAGTCGGCCGTCCTCGAGGACCTGCAACAGTGTGTTGTAGATCTCCGGGTGAGCCTTCTCGATCTCGTCGAACAAGACCACGGAGAACGGCTTGCGGCGGACCTTCTCGGTCAGCTGGCCGCCCTCGTCGTAGCCGACGTATCCGGGAGGCGCACCGAACAGCCGCGACGCGGTGAAGCGGTCGTGGAACTCGCCCATGTCGATCTGGATGAGCGCGTCGTCCTCGCCGAACAGGAAGTTGGCCAGCGCCTTGGACAGCTCGGTCTTACCGACACCGGACGGACCGGCGAAGATGAACGAGCCCGACGGACGCTTCGGATCCTTCAGACCTGCTCGCGTACGACGGATCGCCTTCGAGACCGCCTTGACGGCGTCCTCCTGGCCGATGATCCGCTTGTGCAGCTCGTCCTCCATACGGAGCAGACGCTTGGTCTCCTCTTCGGTGAGCTTGAAGACGGGGATGCCGGTCCAGTTGCCCAGGACCTCCGCGATCTGCTCGTCGTCGACCTCGGCGACGATGTCCAGATCTCCCGCACGCCACGCCTTCTCGCGCTCGGCCCGTTCGGCGACGAGCTTCTTCTCCTTATCGCGCAGGCTCGCGGCCTTCTCGAAGTCCTGCGCGTCGATCGCCGACTCCTTCTCCTTGCGCGCGTCGGCGATGCGATCGTCGAATTCGCGCAGGTCCGGCGGAGCGGTCATCCGGCGGATGCGCATGCGCGCACCAGCCTCGTCGATGAGGTCGATCGCCTTGTCCGGGAGGAAGCGGTCGTTGATGTACCGGTCGGCCAACGACGCGGCCGCGGCCAGAGCACCGTCGGTGATGGACACCTTGTGGTGCTGCTCGTAACGATCGCGCAGACCCTTCAGGATCTCGATGGTGTGTTCCACCGACGGCTCGCCGACCTGGACCGGCTGGAAGCGGCGCTCCAGCGCCGCGTCCTTCTCGATGTACTTGCGGTACTCGTCGAGCGTGGTGGCGCCGATCGTCTGCAGCTCGCCGCGGGCCAGCTTCGGCTTGAGGATGCTGGCGGCGTCGATCGCGCCCTCGGCGGCGCCCGCGCCGACGAGCTGGTGCAGCTCGTCGATGAACAGGATGATGTCGCCGCGGGTGTTGATCTCCTTGAGGACCTTCTTCAGTCGCTCTTCGAAGTCACCGCGGTAGCGGCTGCCCGCGACCAGAGAGCCCAGGTCCAGGGTGTACAGCTGCTTGTCCTTCAGCGTCTCGGGCACGTTGCCCGCGACGATCGCCTGCGCGAGGCCCTCGACGACGGCGGTCTTGCCGACGCCGGGCTCGCCGATGAGGACCGGGTTGTTCTTGGTGCGGCGCGAGAGGACCTGCATGATCCTCTCGACTTCCTTCTCACGTCCGATGACCGGGTCGAGCTTGCCCTCAGACGCGGCGGTCGTCAGGTTGCGGCCGAACTGGTCCAGGACCAGAGAGGTCGACGGCGTGCCCGAGTCGGACGAGCGTCCGCCGGTGCCCGCGGTCTCCGGCTCCTTGCCCTGGTAGCCCGAGAGCAGCTGGATGACCTGCTGACGAACGCGATTGAGGTCCGCACCGAGCTTGACGAGCACCTGTGCGGCGACGCCCTCTCCCTCGCGGATCAGGCCGAGCAGGATGTGCTCGGTGCCGATGTAGTTGTGGCCCAGCTGCAACGCCTCGCGGAGGCTGAGCTCGAGGACCTTCTTGGCACGCGGGGTGAACGGGATGTGGCCGGACGGGGCCTGCTGGCCCTGGCCGATGATCTCCTCCACCTGACTGCGCACGGCCTCGAGCGAGATGCCGAGCGACTCGAGCGCCTTCGCCGCCACGCCTTCACCCTCGTGGATGAGGCCCAGCAGGATGTGCTCGGTGCCGATGTAGTTGTGGTTGAGCATCCGCGCTTCTTCTTGTGCCAGGACGACAACCCGGCGTGCGCGGTCGGTGAACCGTTCGAACATTGTTCTCCCTCGATTGCTTGCGCCCCGGTCGTTGTCGCGCCTCCGCGACAGAAGGTAACGACCAGCCCTACGTCACACTCTAATAGTCGGCGGACGTCGAACCTGCATTACTCCGGTCTCCGGCGGATGCCGGGGACCACAATCCGGGTCTGTGGTTGACAACGCCGCACGCAGGGGTGATGTTCCCGGCCGACTACGCCGTGAGCGAACGGGGCTCAATGCGCCGAGTCCGAGCCGATCGATTCAGCCGAACCGCACCGATTCGACGACATGTGCATGTTACCGTGCGGCACATCACATTACGGTCGACGGCGGGGGCATCGGGTATGAGAAGCGATCGAACGGTACGGCGGAATCGATCTCGAGCGGTGCGGACGAATCGATGGAGTGCGGTTGTGCTCACCGTGGTCGTGGCTCTCGTCGCGGGGTCGATCGTCGCACCGCGCGCCGATGCCGCGAACCACTTCTTCGGCGACATCTCCGACGTCGCCGTGCCGCGGGCCGAGTGCGACGCCCAGTCGCATCCGGAGACCGCGCTGCAGGGCGAGGTGACCGTTCGCGATCGCGCGTCGGGTCGGTCGCGGCGCGGCTACGACTGCAATCTCACCGAGCTCGGCAACGTTCGCGGCTCGGGCGGCGGCATCACATCGGTGACCTTCGAGCACTGCAGCTACACCGGCAGCCTGTTCCCGGGAAACAACCTGGTGCGGCAGCCCGGCGTGCAGGTGGTCGACGTCGCCGACCCGAGCAGGCCGAAGGTCGTCGGCTCGCTGACCTCCCCGGCGATGCGGGGCGGCACCTGGGAGACGCTGAAGGTCAATCGCAAGCGCAAGCTCCTGGCTGCGACGTCGGTGCCCCTGCTGTGGGGCGGCGGCTTCTTCTCGGTCTACGACATCTCCGACTGCGAGCATCCGCGCCTGCTCAACCACGGTGCCGGAACGGCGACGCCGCTGCCGTTCACCTCGCACGAGGGCGGCTTCTCCCCCGACGGTCGCACCTACTGGGCGTCCGGAGTGTTCCCGGGCCACCTGTCGGCGATCGACATCTCGAACCCGGCTGAGCCGCGCGTGATCTGGCAGGGGCTGCACAGCTTCCTCGGACACGGCTTCGGGATCACGCCCGACGGGAACCGCATGTACATCTCGAACATGGCCGGCGTGACGGTGCTCGACATCAGCTCGATCCAACGTCGAGCCGCCTACCCGCGGGTCCGGCACGTCGCCGCGTACCTGTGGCCCGACGGTCAGCTCAATCAACACTCGATTCCGGTGACGATCAAGGGCCGCCCCCACATCATCACCGCCGATGAGGGCGGCTCCGGCGGGGTCAAGGTGTTCGACGTGTCGAAGGTGAACTCGCCGAAGTACGCCGCGCAGATCAAGCTCGAGATCAATCTCCCGGAGAACCTCGACACCAATCTGCGGGATTCGATGGGCAACAGCGTGTTCAGCAGCAATCCGCACTACTGCGCTGCCGATCGTCCGAACGATCCGACGACGCTGGCCTGCTCCTGGGAGTCCTCGGGCATCCGCGTCTTCGACATCCGCGACCTGTCGAAGATCCGGGAGATCGCCTATTTCAACCCGCCCGCACAGAAGAACTCGACGATCGCCGAACTGCCGAACTCCCCGCACGTGCTCGGCTCGATCATCGGGGTGCCCGCCATCGAGTTCTTGAGTCTGGGCATGTCGATCGTGAACGGCAAGGTGCGCCTCGACCAGGCGATCGGACCGCGGTCGGGAATGGTCGTCGGCGGCGACATGTCGACCGACTGGTGCTTCTCACCACCGGAGTTCCACGGCCGCCAACTGTGGACGACCTGCTCGGACGGCGGCTTCTACGCGTTGTCGCTGAGCCCGGACGTGTACTCCCCGCCCGCCGACCAGGAGTCGGTCTCCGGATGAGACGTGTGCCCGTCGTCGTCGGCGCCGTCGTGTTGGCACTCGTGATGGCCGCGGCCGGGCTCTTCACCGGCATCGCCTGGGAGAACAATCGCGCCGAGGCCCGCTCGCACGAGCCGACGCCGGTCGACATCGGTTTCGCACAGGACATGGCCGTGCACCACGATCAGGCGATCCTGATGGGCAACACGCTCGACGGCGGCGTCGCCCCGGACGTCCGCGGCTTCGCCGATCGGATCACCGCGACGCAGACCGCGGAGGCCGCGACCATGCGCGGGTGGCTGGACTGGTTCGGGCTGCCGCTGACCTCCGACCATCCGATGGCGTGGATGCATCCCGGCGGACACGACCACGAGGCGCCGCCGAACGACGACGAGCCTCCGATGCCCGGACTGGCGAGTACCGATGAGCTCGCGCGGCTCGACGACGCCCGCGGTACGGCGGCGGAGATCCTGTTCCTGCAGCTGATGATCCGTCACCACCGCGGCGGCATCGAGATGGCGACCGCGGCACAGAACGCCGACACCGCGTCGCCCGCCACCAAGCGCCTCGCACTGGCGATGATCACCGAACAGGGCGACGAGATCGGACAGATGACTCTGCTGCTTCGCGTCCGCGACGCCACACCGTGATTGACTGGTCCGCATGCCGACCCGCAGCAGTTCTCGACGCCGCCTCTTCGGCATGCCGACCGTCGCGGCGCTCGGTGCCGCGGCGCTCGTCGTCACCGCGGGTGTGATCCTGTCCGGATCGCCCGCGCCGTCGGTCGGCTCGGGTCACGGGGAACTCCTCGACTACACGTCGACGCCGGAGACCGCCTGGACTCTCGACGACAGCTCGCTGCCGGGCCTGACCGGCGACGGCGACATCACCGTCGCCGACACCCGCGGCGACGACTGGCTCGTCTCCTATACGACGGGCATCCGCACGTCGTATGTGCTCGTCGACGCCGCCACCGGCGAGCTCGCGTGGGATGAACCGGTGAACACCGGTTTCGGCGCGTGCGCGTTCGACGACGACGATGCGGTCGGCTGCGCGATCCGCCCGCGCGCGGGCGGCGACGACAACGGCTTCTACGTCATCGGTCGGGACGGTCGAGCGGAGAAGACCGCCGACGGCTCGGACACAGCGCGACTCATCGGCCTCGGCGACGACTTCGTGCACGTCAGCGACAGCGGCTACCGGGTGACCCGACAGACGGTGTACGGCGCGGTGAAGTGGAGTCGGACGTTCGCCGCGGCCGCGACGCCGCGACTGTCCGACGGCCTGCTCGTCGTCTCGACCGTCGACGGCGGCCGCTTCGTACTGGACCCGGACACCGGCGACGACCGGCTCGCCTGCGAGTCGTGCGAGGTGACGACGTACCCGACGGGGGTCGCGGTGGAGCACCGACGACCGTCCGACCTCGGTGTCGCCTTCCACCCGGTGGTCGACCGCGCCGTGGCGCCGCGCCCGGCGGCGACGGCCGACGGGCTCGTGCTGTCGGCCGGGCCGTCGACGCTGCCCGTGGTGACCGCGAGCGATCAGACCCTCGAAGCCAGCGGCCACTACCAGGTGATCGACCCGGCGACCGGACACGCGCTCTGGCAGGTCGCCGATCCGGAACTGTCGAAGGTCCACGCCTTCGGTTGCGGCCCGGTCGTCACCTTCGCGCGCAAAGACCGTTCGCGCGTCTTCTTCACACTCGCCGACGGCTCACGTCTCGGCGACATGGCGTCACCGCGGCTCGGGCAGCCGGACACGAACCTGGACTACCTGCACTGCGTCGGCGCCTCCGACGAGGTCGCCGTGTTCGGCGACACCGCGGCACTGACCGCCTACCGCACCGACACCGGCGAGCAGGCCTGGACCCTGCCGATCAACGGCACGGCCTCGGCCGTCGACGGTCGCATCGTCCTGCTCCAGGGTTCGCAGCTGAGCGTCTTGAAGCCGAACTGACCCCGCCGGCGGTCGAGTCCCCACCGGCCGCCCGATCAACGGGGATCGTCGAGTCCTGCCCGCGGGCCCCGCTCTACTGCTCGACCGCCGCGCGCACGGCGTCGGCGAACCGCGTGCTCGGTGCTCCCCGCAGATCTCGCAGATCCGTCGAGGTGGAGTCGAGGGCGCCGAGTGCGGCTCCCCCGTCCGAGTCGGCGAAGACCTCGGCGGCCGGCGCGGGCACGCCCGCTTCGACCAGCGCCGCCCGATAGTCGGCGACGGGCAGGTCCTGGTATCCGATGGTCTTACCTGCGATCTCGCCGAACGCCGCGGCGATCTCGGCGTACGTCAGGTGCTCGTCGCCCGCGAGTTCGTAGACGCGTCCCGGCTCCGGGTCGATGAGTGCGGCAGCGGCGGCATCGGCGTAGTCGGCACGCGCCGCGGGCGCGACGGTCGCGGTCCCGGCGGAGCCGTAGAAGACGCCGGTCTCGACGGCCGCGGGCAGTGACGCCGCGTAGTTCTCCGAGTACCAGCCGTTGCGCAGCACCACGTGGTCGACACCGCTGTCCGCGAGGTACGCCTCGGTCTCACGGTGTTCGCCCGCGAGGAGCAACGGAGACGCGTCGGCCCCCAGCAGACTCGTGTACCCGAGCAGTCCGACACCGGCGGCCTTGGCGGCGTCGATCACGGTGCGGTGCTGACCGGTTCGGCTGCCGACCGTGGGGCTCGACACGAGGAGAAGTCGGTCGACACCCGCGAGTGCCGCCTCCAGCGCGTCGCGGTCCTCATAGGCCGCCACGCGGACGGCGACGCCCGCCTCTGCGAGGTGCGCCGCCTTCGCCTCGTCGCGCACGACGGCGACGATGTCGCCGGGCGTGATCCCGCGTGCGATGAGTGCGGCGACGGCGGCTCCGCCGAGTCCGCCGGTCGCTCCGGTGACTGCGTAGGTGGTCATGAGTTCTCCTTCGGTCGTCGTTCAGCTACCCCACGATCATGCACTTACTTTTTGTATAGTGCAATAGTAAGAGTCAGCACACGTTAAACGGTAGGGATAATCTGGACACCATGACCGACGACGCCGACATCGACCCGACGCTCGAACCCGATGTCTTCTCCCGCGACTGCGCATCGCGCGGCGTCCTGCAGGACGCGACGAGCAGATGGGGACTCCTCGCCCTGGTCGCCCTGCGCGACGGCGAACTCCGCTTCAGCGCGCTGCGACGCCGCGTCGATGGCGTCAGCGAGCGGATGCTGTCATCGACGCTCCAATCGCTCGAACGCGACGGTTTCATCGACCGCGAAGTACTGCAAGCGATTCCACCGAAGGTCGAATACTCGCTGACCGACCTGGGAGCCGAGGTCGCCGATCGCCTGGCCGGTCTGATCGACCTCGTCGAAGGCCGACTCCCCGAGGTGGAGAAATCGCGCCAGGACTACGACGCGCGGTGACGACGAGGACGGACCGTCGCGGCGCGGACGCGCCTACCGCTCCAGGAACGCGCGCAGGGCCTTCGAGTACATGGGGACGTCGCGCGCGCCCATCATCTCGCGGCAGCTGTGCATCGCGAGCTGCGGGGCGCCGACGTCCACGGTGAGCAGTCCGGTGCGGGTCGCGGTGAGCGGGCCGATCGTCGATCCGCACGGCAGATCGGCGCGGTGCACGTACCGTTGCAGCGGGACGTCCGCGTCGCGGCAGGCCATCGCGAACTCGGCTTCGCCGGTCGCATCGGAGGCGTACCGGAGGTTCTGATTCACTTTGAGCACGGGGCCGCCGTTCACGGCGATCTGATGCCCGTGCTCGTGGCGGTCCGGGTAGTTCGGGTGGGTGGCGTGCGCCATGTCGCCGGAGGCGCACACACTGGCCGCCATCACCTGGAGGAACTCGTCTCGGCCGCCACCGTTCGCGGTGACGAGACGCTCGAGCACGGTCACCAGGAAGTCACTGGACGCGCCGCGCTCGGAGCCGGATCCGACCTCCTCGTGATCGAACAGGGCCAGGACGGCGATGCCTTCGCTCGGCGTGGCATCCATCAGCGCGCACAATCCGGAGTAGCAGGTGCCCTGGTTGTCCAGGCGCGGAGCGCTGAGGAAGTCGCCGCTGCCGCCGACGATCCGCGACGGCGTCACATCGTGGGCCATCAGTTCCCAGCCGAGGACGTCCGCCGGGTCGACGTCGACGTGCTGGGCGACGACGTCGATGATCGAACCCTGTTCGTCGACGCCCCACAGCGCGTCGACGTGCCGCTGCGGATCGAGGTGGACGCCCTTGCGGTCTTCGGACAGGTGGATCGCCAGTTGCGGAACCCGCAGGATCGGGTCGTCGATCGTCACCAGCGCGTGGGCCACCGACGAACCGTCGGCGTAGGCGATGCGACCGGAGAGCCCCAGGTCGCGGTCGAGCCACGAGTTGAGCCAGGCGCCGCCGTACGGCTCCAGCGCGACGGTCGACAGTCCCGCCGCACGACGGTCCGGATGCTGTTTGAGACGAAGGTTCGGACTGTCGGTGTGACCGCCGACGATCCGGAACGGCGTGGTCCCGGTCGCGAGCAGCGTGTCCAGGACCGACGCGTTCCACGCGATGATCGATCCACCGCGGATCACGTAGCCGCGTCGTACGTCGCCGGGCCACGGCCGGTCCTCGAACACCCGCAGGTAGCCCGCCGTGTCGAGCCGCGCCGCCACCGTCGCACACACGTGGAACGGCGACGGCGAGGCGTCGATGAACTCGCCGAGGCCCACCGCCGTCGCCGTCGTCTCCATCAACGGACGCTTCAGACCGCGGCCGTGACCGCGTCGAGCGCCGAGTAGAACAGACCGAGGCCGTCGTCGGACGGTCCGGTGAGCGCCTCGATCGCGTGCTCCGGATGCGGCATCAGACCGACGACGCGGCCGTTCGCGCTGGTGATGCCCGCGATGTCGAACTGTGAACCGTTCGGATTGTCGCCGGCGTACGTGAAGGCGATGCGACCTTCGCCCTTGAGTTCTTCGAGCGTCTCGTCGGAGGCCACGTAACGGCCCTCTCCGGACTTGAGCGGGATGAGGATCTCCGCGCCGGCCTCGTACCGGCTGGTCCACGCGGTGACGTTCGACTCGACGCGCAGCCACTGGTCACGGCACACGAAGTGCAGCCCCTCGTTGCGGGTCAGCGCTCCCGGGAGGAGACCGGACTCGCAGAGGATCTGGAAGCCGTTGCAGATGCCCAGGACCGGCATGCCCTTGCCCGCCGCCTCGACCACCTCACCCATGACCGGCGCGAACTTCGCGATCGCACCGGTCCGCAGGTAGTCGCCGTACGAGAATCCCCCCGGGACGACGACGGCGTCGACGCCCTTGAGATCGGCGTCGCCGTGCCACAGGTCGACGGCTTCGCCGCCCGCCATGCGAACGGCGCGCGCGGCGTCGACGTCGTCGAGCGTGCCCGGAAAGGTGATGACTCCGATGCGTGCAGACATGACCCCGGTCACTCCGCCACGCGGGAGACGGAGAAGTTCTCGATGACCGTGTTGGTCAGCACTTCTTCGGCGATGCGCTCGAGGTCGGCGTCGCTGACCGAGTCGTCGATCTCCACCTCGAACCGCTTGCCCTGACGGACGTCGGCGACGCCGGCGAATCCGAGACGTCCCAGCGCGCCCACGATGGCCTGCCCCTGCGGGTCCAGAATCTCGGCCTTGGGCATCACATCGACCACTACTCGTGCCATCAGGCAACCGCTCCTTATCCTCCAGAAAGTCCTACGCGGGTATCGTACCCGGCGCGAGCAGCGTCTACAGTGCCGCCTCGATCGCCGCGACCACCTCGGGAGCATCGGGCTCGGTGCGCGGCCGGAATCGGGCGATCGTCTCACCGTCGGCGGAGACGAGGAACTTCTCGAAGTTCCACGCGATGTCGCCCGCCTCGCCGTCGGCGTCGGCCTTCTCGGTGAGTGCGGCGTACAGCGGGTGGCGGTCGGCGCCGTTCACATCGGCCTTCTCCAGGAGCGGGAAGGTGACGCCGTAGCTGGTGGAGCAGAAGGTGGCGATCTCCTCGGCCGTGCCCGGCTCCTGACCCATGAACTGGTTGCACGGCATGCCGACGACGGTCAGCCCCTTGGGCCCGTAGGTCTTCTGCAACTGCTCGAGTGCGGTGTACTGCGGAGTGAGGCCGCACTTGGAGGCGACGTTCACGATCAGCAGCGGGCCGGTCAGGGCCGCGAGGTCGAAGGGACTTCCGTCCAGGGCGTTGACGGCTACGGACTTGATGTTCGAGTGACTCATGTCCCACACCTTAATCCCGGTGAGCAACCTCACCGATGATTGCATTGCAGCAATAGTTGCGTACCCGTAAGTTATTCGGCGTGCCTTCCACCGATATCGACGAATCAGTACGCGCCACCAGCGACGTCCTGTTTCGTTTCCTCGACACCCTGGCGTGTCAGCAGAGCGCCCGCACCGCGGACTCGCTCGCTGCGACCGATCTCACTCTGTCGCAGCTGCGAATGCTCTTCGTCCTGCACCGCGAGAACGAGTCGGTGCCGGTGAACACGCTCGCCGACGCCGTCGGGCTCTCGCTCGCGGCCGCCGGACGGGGCGTCGATCGGTTGGTGGGGCTCGAATTCGTCGACCGGCGGGAAGATCCGGACGATCGGCGGGTGAAACGTCTCTCCCTCACCGATGAGGGGCGGGCACTTCTGGACCAACAGTTCACACAGCATTCGGACGATCTCACCGGTGTGGTCGCCGAACTTCCGGAGGATCTGCGGGACACCTTCCGCTGCACTCTGTCCGACGTCCTCTCCCACCTCTCACCAGAGAAAGTGACCTCATGACTTCATCTGTCTCGACGCCCGCGTCGGACAAACTCGGTCGCGATGTGTTCATCGTCGCCGGCGTCGTCGTCCTCGGCGCGATCATGTCGATCCTCGACGTGACCGTCGTCGGCGTCGCACAGAACACGTTCGCGCAGGAGTTCAACTCGTCACCGGCGTCGGTCGCCTGGTCGATGACCGGCTACACCCTCGCCCTGGCCGCCGTGATCCCCGTCGCCAGTTGGGCGGCGTCGCGATTCGGCACCCGCAACGTCTATCTGGCCTCCCTGGTGCTGTTCCTCATCGGTTCGGCACTGTGCGCCATGGCCTGGAGCATCGGCTCGCTCGTCGCATTCCGCGTCATCCAGGGCCTCGGCGGTGGTCTGCTCATGCCGATCGGCATGATGATCATGACCCGCGCGGCCGGCCCGGCTCGGGTCGGCTCGGTCATGGCGGTCCTCGGCATTCCGATGCTGCTCGGTCCGATCGCCGGTCCGATCCTCGGCGGCTGGCTGATCGAGATCGCCTCGTGGCACTGGGTGTTCCTGATCAACATCCCGATCGGCGTCGTGGCGATCGTCTACGCGTGGTTCGCACTGCCGACCGACAAGGCGGAGAAGGCTCCGGCCATCGACGGCATCGGCCTGCTCCTGCTGTCGCCCGGTCTCGCGCTGTTCCTGTTCGGTGTCTCCTCGAGCGCCGATGAGGGCACGTTCGGCGCCCCGAAGGTCTACATTCCGATGATCATCGGCGCCCTGCTCATCATCGGCTTCGTCTACCACGCGCTGCGCACGAAGACCCCGCTTCTGGACCTGCGCCTGTTCAAGAACAGGACGCTGATGGTCTCGGTGATCACCATGGTCACCTTCATGATCGCCTTCTTCGGTTCGTCGCTGCTGTACCCGCAGTACTTCATCGGCGTCCGCGGCGAGACCACGCTGATCGCCGGTCTGCTGCTGGCCCCGCAGGGCTTGGGCGCGATGCTCACCATGCCCATCGCGGGCCGGATGACCGACAAGATGGGGCCGGGCAAGTTCGTCCTCGGCGGCCTGGTTCTGCTGGTCATCGGTGTCGGCGCATTCGTCTTCCTCGGCCCGGACACCTCGTACCTCTACCTGTGCGGCGCCCTGTTCGTTCAGGGTCTGGGCATGGGCATGACGATGATGCCGATCATGTCGGCCGCACTCGCCACGTTGAAGCCGGAGCAGGTCAACGACGGTTCGACCCTCGTGAACGTGGTCCAGCAGACCGCGTCGTCGATCGGCTCGGCCGTCATCACCGTCGTCTACACGGGACTGCTCAGTGCGGGCGCCGGCCTGGCGATCGCATCGAACGTCGCACCGGACAAGATTCCCCCGGGCATCCCGCAGACCGTTCTCGACGCCGGTTTCGACGACGCCGCCTCGGCGTTCGCGAAGACGTTCATCGTCAGTCTGGTGCTCGTGGCCCTGACGATCATCCCGGCCTTCTTCCTGCCGCGGAAGAAGATCGCGCTGGCCGAGGGCTCGGACGCCGCTCCGGTCATGGTGCACTGACCCGAACGCTCCACCACCGATGTGGCCCCGCTGCCGAGGCGGGTTATAGCGATCCCCGCAACACCTTGAACTTCAAGGAGTTGCGGGGATCGTGTCGTTCAATGAGTTGAAAGAGATGTTTCTTGAGACGCTGAGGTGTTCGGACATCGGGATCTCAGCCGCCGCTCGCGAGGTCGGTGTCAACCGGAACACCGCGTACGGGTGGGCGCGACGGGCCGGGATCCGTGGACGTGGGGTCAGGGGGAACGGCCCTCACCCTCGTAAGTCTGAGTACGTGCAACTACGCGCCGATGGCATGTCACAGTCAGAAGCAGCGGCCAGAGTGGGCGTCAACGTGCGCTCAGCGAGGGACTGGGACCAGGGTGTCCGGCATGTGAGTAACTCCCGTATCTATCCCGATGGCACCGTGATCGATTACAACACCGGTATGACTATGCAGGTAGAAGTTCCCGCCCTGCCAGCGGTGGAGGCCGTGCTCCATCCCCGGTATCTCTCGCTCGAGGAGCGGGAGACGATCGCTGACCTGTATCGCAGTGGCATGAGCCTGCGAGCGATCGGTCGCGTGCTGGGAAGACCTGCCTCGACGATCAAGCGTGAGCTCGATGCTCGTTCTGAGGACGGCCGCTATCAGCCCTACCTCGCCCATCGCGCCTGGGCAGCGTCGAGGTCCAGGCCGAAGTCCTCGAAGCTCGTCACCCACGTGTCGTTGCGGGAGTACGTGCAGGAGAAGCTGTCGGTGCGGTGGTCGCCGGAGCAGATCAGCCACACTCTGAGGAAGGAGTTTCCCGACGACGAGAGTATGAGAGTGAGCCCGGAGACGATCTATCAGGCGTTGTACGTCCAGGCACGCGGTGGGCTCAAGCGTGAGGTCGCGGAGACACTGCGGACCGGGAGGACACGCCGGAAGCCGCGCAAGCATCCCGGCCAGCGCATGTCCAGGTTCATCGACGAGATGGTGATGATTTCGAAGCGGCCGCCCGAGATCGAGGACCGCGCGGTGCCTGGCCATTGGGAAGGTGATCTGATCGTCGGGCCAGGCAGTGCTTCGGCGATCGTGACGCTGGTGGAGCGAACGACTCGATACGTGCTCCTGGGGCATCTGCCCGGCGGGCACACCGCCGGGGAAGTCCGTGACGTGCTCATCGGGTTGATCGGTACGCTGCCTGAGCATCTGCGGGGGTCACTGACCTGGGACCAGGGCGCCGAGATGGCAGCGCATAGGCAGTTCAGCATCGCGACTGGGGTTCCGGTCTATTTCTGTGATCCGCACTCACCCTGGCAGCGGGGCAGCAACGAGAACACAAACGGGCTTCTGCGCCAGTACTTCCCGAAGAGCACGGACCTGCGGCCGTACGGGTCTGAAGACCTTGAGCACGTCGCTCAAGAGCTCAATGGTCGTCCACGCAAAACGCTCGGCTGGGATACCCCAGCCGAGCGTCTGCGTGATCTACTGATGATGCCTTAACCATCAGGTGTTGCGAGGACCCCTAGAAACTGCCCCGATGCAGCGGGGCCACATCCGCGTTCGGGCAGCGCCGCGGACGCTACACCGACGCCTTCCGGTTGATCTGGATCATCAGGTAGATGAGAGCGACGCCGCCGATCGCGGCGGTGACGACGCCGACCGGAAGACCGGCGGGCAGCACGGTCCGACACAGCACCTCGCCGCCCGTCACCAGGACGGCGCCCATCAGGCCGGAGGTGATCGGCCCCGGGATCTCGGCGCGCGCCAGACGCATGGCGACCTGCGGCGCCAACAGCGCGACGAAGGCGAGCGGCCCGGCGGCGGACACGGCGACGGCCGCGATGACGACGGCGACGACCAGCACGACACCGGTCACCGCGTTCGCGCGGACACCGAGACCACGGGCGACGTCGTCGCCCAGACTCAGCACCGCGGTGTTCCGACTCTGCGACGCCACCACCGCGATCGCCACGACGAGCACCACGAACATCGTCACCGCATCGCTCCAGGACGCGCCGTCGACCGAGCCGACGATCCACCGCTGCGCGGCCGCCACCTGGGTGACCTCGGCACGCGTGAGCAGGAAGGCGATGAGCGCCTGCATGCCCGCGGTCATCGCGACGCCCACCAGCACGAGCCGGATCGGGTCGATGCCGCGCCGCCAGGTCAGCACGTACATCATCAGCGCGGTGCCCAGACCACCGATCAGCGCGGCACTGGTGAGACCGATGTCGGCGAGCCAGGACGCCCAGGTGGATCCGAACGTGATGACGACGACCGCCGCGGCACTGGCCCCCGAGGTGATGCCGAGCATGTCGGCGGTGGCGAGCGGGTTCCGCGTGACGGTCTGGGTCAACGCCCCGGACATGCCGAGGGCGAACCCGACCAGCAGACTCACCAGCCCGATCGGCAGCTGGGAGTCGAAGACCACGACGTTCTCGAACGAGTTCCCGCCACCGCAGAGGATCCGGACGACGTCGATCGGGCTCATCGGCAGTTCGCTGGCTCCGATGCCGACCGCGAACAGCACCAGCGCGGCGGCGGTCAGCACTGCGCCGACACCCGCCGCCCACGGATTGAAGACGAACGCCGCCCCGCCCAGACTCACCACGGTGCGCCGGGCCCGCGGGGCGTCCGACGGGTGGGCCTCGATGTTCTCGATCGGATCCATCAGACCGCCACCAGCTTCTTGGCCGTCACCAGGCCGATGAAGAAGGGCGCACCGATCGCGGCGAGCACGATGCCGGCCTGCACCTCGCCCGGACGCGCGATCACCCGACCGATCACGTCGCTGCCGACCAGCATCACGCCGCCGATCACCGCCGAGTACGGCACCACCCACCGATAGTCGGGACCGGTCACGAAACGGGCGACGTGGGGTGCGACGAGGCCGAGGAAGACGATCGGACCGCAGGCCGCGGTCGCCGCACCGACCAGGAGGGTGATCGCCAGGACCCCGACGATCCGCACCCGTCGCACCCTGATGCCCAGGCCGTGCGCGATGTCGTCGCCGAGTGACAACGCGTTGAGAAAGAACCCGCTCGCGACGGCCAGGACCACTCCGGGCACGATGAACGGCAGTGTCGCGGCGATCACGTTCCAACCGCGGCCCTGCGTGGAGCCCACCTGCCAGAACCGCCAGGCGTCCAGCGATGCGGCGTCGATCAGGACGATCGCCGACGTGATCGCCATCAGCAGCACCGACATGCCGGTGCCCGCCAGGATCAACGTCAGCGGATTGGCGCCCTTGCCCGCCGAGGCGATCAGGAACATCAGACTCGACGCGACGAGCGCGCCGACCAGACCGAAGCCCATATACTGGATCGGGGTGGTGATGCCGATGACGTACACGCCGGTGACGACGGCGCACGCCGCGCCGGCGTTGACCCCGAGCAGGCCGGGATCGGCCATCGGATTGCGGGTGTGTCCCTGCGTGAGGGCGCCTGCCGCACCGATCGCCGCCCCGGCGACGAGTCCCAGGACGGTTCGCGGCAGGCGCAGCCCGTGCACGATCCCGGACACGTCGGTGTCATCGGAGTTCCACAGAACCGTCCACACGTCCCCGAGGGGAATCGATCGCGACCCGAACGCGATCGACGCAGCGCACAACGCGGCGAGGGCAACGACCAGCAGCACCAGGCCGGTGAGGCGGCGAGCCCGTGTTGCGACCACGCGCTACTTCTCCTCGGCGGCTGCCTTCAGGGCCGGCTTCATCTTGTCGAGCGCGTACGGGATCGAGTTGGGCGACGGCTCGTTGAGACCGGTGATCGCCAGCGTCGACAGCATCGCGACCGCACCGGACTTCACGGACGGAAGCCCCTTGTAGCCTGGCAGGCCCTCGACGCGCTCCTGGAGCTTCGGTGTCTGGCTCGCGGCGACGAGGAGATCGCCGTCGAGCAGATCGATGTTCTCCGTGCTGACCTGGAAGCGCGGCTGCCCGGTCTCCTTCGACTTCTTCGCGGCCGTCGGCGACATGGTCAGTCCGAGCTGACTGAACAGCTTCGCGGCACCGTCGTTCTGATCGCCGAGCACCGAGATCTGATCCGATCCGTAGAGGTACGCGAACGAGTAGGTCTTGCCCTTCAGCCCGGGGAACTCGGCGGCGAGCGCGCCGATCTTGCCGTCGACGCCCGCGATGATCTCCTTCGCCTTGTCCGGCTGGTGCAGGATGGTGCCCATCAGGGTGACCATGTCCTGCCACGGGTCCACGTCCTGGCCGCTGATCTTGTCGATCGTCGGCGCCATCTTCTGCAACTTGTCGAAACCCTCGGCCATCGCTGCGAATCCGGGCGCCAGGATCAGGTCCGGCTTGAGCTTGGCGACGGCGCCGACGACGTCGGCGTTGGGATCGATCAGCACGGAGTCGTCGAGCTTGTTCCCGAACCACGGCGACTTCGTCTTGGTCTGGAGCTCCTGCGCGTCGTAGTAGCCGACCGGCGTCACACCGAATGAGAGCGCCACGTCGGTCCACTGACCGCCCAGGGTCACGATCCGCTGCGGCGTCTCGGGGACGGTCACCGTCCGGCCGTCCGGGAGGTTGATCTGCACGGGCGCGGACGACGAGTCGTCATCGGACGAGCACGCGCCGACGACGAGTGCGACGACGACGAGCATCGTCAGGACGACGACGGATTTGAGCCTGGTCATGGTAGGGGTTCTCCTGGTCTTGTCTTCGGGCACGGTCAGCCGACCGCGCACGGGAGCATCGCGTAGCCCGCGACGGCGCACACTGCGGTGTTCGACAGCTTCCACTTGCCGTCGGACCACACCCAGCTCAGATCGAGGTAGCGGGATCCGTTGCCCACCAGGGACATCTGCAGACGCGCGTTCAGCGTCTCACCGTTCTGGGTCACCGGGCCGACCACCTTGTAGCTGAATCCCGCACCGCTCACACGCAGCATCTCGGCGACGGCGCTGACCGAACCGAGTGCCTTCTGTCCCCCCTCCAGCTCCGATGCGCGCACCGAGTCCGAGGCGTTCGTGTTCATGATCGTCTTGACCTTGGTGTTGAGCTGTCCGGCGGTCAGCGGCGCAGGCGTCTGTCCGCCGGACTGCTGTGTCTGCTGCTGTTGTCCGGCGGTGCCCTGCTGCTGCTGCGTCGTCGCGCCACCCGATCCGGTGCCCGCATCGCCGTTGCTCTCGGCGACGGCTTCGGTCGGGGCGGACGCGGTCGAGTCGTCGACGACGGTCTCGCCCGGCGCCTGCTGCTGTCCGGTGCCGGTGCCGCCGGGCGCCGCCTGGTTCTCACTGCCCAGATTCACCACGGTCGGCTGTGCCGCGGCGTTGTTGCTGCCGAATCGGTCCGAGGTCGCCAGTCCCACCACTCCGATGGTGACGATGAGCGCCGAGACGACGGCGGCGACACCGGCCGACGCCAGGATCGTCGGGACACTCACCTTCGATCCGGACGACGCGGCGGCCTGCTGCGGCTGCGGCTGCGGTTCGTCGGCATAAGGCTGCTCGTCCGAGTACGAGTCTCCCTGCGACATATCGGTTCTCCTTCATTGTCGAGGCAGAGTTGAGCCCCGCCTCGCCTAATATAGGTCAGCCTAACCTGAATGTCCGGTAGGATTCAATACCGCTTTCTCACCTTTGCACTGAGTCGTTGATCACGTGATCGACTCCGCGAACCGCTGGTAGGCGTCGGTGTCGGGGCGCATCGCCGCTGCCACCAGTTCCCAGAGCACCTCGTCGGTGCCGCCGCCGACCCGCGCCAGCTTCATGTCCCGCCACCACCGCGCGAGCGGTGTCTCGTCGGTCAGGAATCCGGAACCGCCGAAGACGTGCATGCACTCGGAGGCCACCTCCTCGCCGAGCCTGGCCGCGGACACCTTCATCGCCGCGGCCGTACGGAGGTCGAGTCGGCCGCCCGCCGCGACCCCGGTGAGTGCGTGACGCAGCATGTCGACCCTCGACTGGAGGTCGGCCATCCGCATGCGCAGGGCTTGATGCTCGAAGAGCGTTCGGCCGAACTGCGTGCGGTCGTGCATGCGGGCGACGGTCACGCCGAGGATCTTCTCGCACGACGCCGCGACCTGGCCCGCGATGGACAGCCGCTCGTGCGCCAGGCCCCAACTCACCGCCGCCAGCCCGGTCCCGGCTCGCGCGATCAGATGGTCGGCGGGCACCACCGCGTCGATCGTCACCGCGGCGGTGTCGAGTGGTCCCGCGCTGGCCTTGCGATACGGCGCTTCCACCACCACCTGCGTCGTCGGCACGAGAACCAGTGCGACGTTGCCGTGTGTGCTGCCCGCATCGTCGTCGATGCTGCGTGCGACGACGAGGATGTAGTCGGCGATCGGTGAGAGCGACACGAACTTCTTGCGTCCCCGGACCCGGAGGCCGTCGTCCTCGGTCGACACCGTCGTCTCGACGATCTGCAGATCCGAGCCGCCCGACGACTCGGAGGCGGCCAGACACAACACCGCGTCGCCGCGGATCGCGCGTTCGGCGACGGCCGAGAGCGTCGCCGAACGGCCGCCGAACCGGCGCAGCACGGCGATCGCCGAATCGTGGAGGCTGACGCCGACGCTGATCCCGGCCGATCCCAGGCGACCGAGAGCGTAAGCCAGTTCGAACAGTTTCGCCAGGTCCGGCCGGGTGTCCTGACCCCACTTCTCGGCCAGGACGCCCTGCTCGCCGAGTCGTTCGATCAGCTTGCGCGGAAATCGTTCGGTGATCTCGGCCGCATCCGTCCACGCCTGGAGTTCGTCGTCGAACGTCGCGTCGAGCAGCTCTCGGTACTCGTCGAGGGTGGTGGTCATGACAGCTCTCCCCGCTCCACCATCTGCCGGGTCTCCAATCGTCGCAGCTTGCCCGACGTGGTGCGCGGCACCGAGTCGGGCGCCACCAGGATCACCTCGCTGGGCACCACCCCGCACTCGGAGGCGACGGCCGAGATCACCGCCGAGCGCGCCGCATCGAGGTCGTCGCCGCGGAACTCGGCCACCAGGACCAGGCCCGGCCGAGGCGAATCGTCGCCGCGCGCCATCGCGACCACGCCGCCGCGGCGCACTCCCGAGACCGTGGCCGCCGCGCGTTCGAGCTCCACCGGGAACAGGTTGCGCCCGGCGACGATCACGATCTCCTTGGCGCGTCCGCAGATCACCAGGCGACCGTCGACGAGGTAGCCGAGATCGCCGGTGTCGAACCAGGCGTCGTCGGCGAGCGGTTCATGGCCGAGGTAGCCGGTCATCATCGACGTGCCGCGCACCTGGACCTGGCCCACCTCGCGCCCCGATATGTCCGGGACCTCGACCGAGGATGCGACGATCCGGATCTCCATGCCGCCGAGCGGGCGACCGAGCGTGGCATACCGCTTGAGTCGGGACTCGCCTTCGGGGCCGGTGACCCGCACCTCGTCGTAGACCGCGCCCTCGCCCGCCTCCGGCATCGTGATGGCGCAGGTCGACTCCGCCATGCCGTAGGCCGGCGCCGCCGCCGCCGGATCGAAGCCGAAACGCGCGGTCTCCGCCAGGAAGCGATCGAACGCATCGGGATCGATCGGTTCGCCACCGCTGATCGCCACCCGCAGTCGACTCAGATCCGCCGACTGGAGCAGCCGACCGTACTTGCCGAGGATGTCGTACGCGAAGTTGGGGGCGCCGGTGATCGTGGCCCCCGTCTCGGTGAGCCAGTCGAGCCATTTGAACGGAGCGGCCGCGAACGCGGTGTTGGGCACCACGTACATCCGACCGCCCGCGGCGAGCCCCGCGAGCAGGAACGTCAGACCCATGTCGTGGTAGAGCGGCAGCCAGGAGAAGGCCGCGTCGCGGTCGCGGCGCATGTCGAGCCGATCGATCAGCTCCGCCGTGTTGGTCCAGACGGCGGCCATCGACAGCACCGCGGTCTTGGGGTCGCCCGTCGATCCGGCCGTGCCCTGGAGGACGGCGGGATCGCCCGGACCGGTGACCGCCGCGACGAATGCCGAGGTGTCGACGCCGACCCCGTACTCGGCGGCCGATGCGAGCCGGAGGCTGGTCGTGGTCTCGCCGAGCAGATCGAGCTGATCGCCCCCGCCGAGCACCGTGCCGACCCCGATGCTCGCGAACCGGTCGACGGTGGTCTGCGCCCACCGTCGCCGATCGGCTCCGCGGATCGGGCCCGGCAGCATCGACACGGGTACCCCGGCGAGCCAGGCGGCCGGAATCGCGGCGATCAGGTCCAGGGTCGGATCGCCGATGAGGCCCACGGCGGCGCCCGCCGCCCGGTCCCGGTCGTCGAGCAGGGCCGTGGCGATCTCGACGGACCGCGCATGGACGTCGCGCCAGGTCTTCGAGTCCCACTCGCCGGTCTCCGGATTCAGCACCGACAGGGACGTGTCGGTGCCGAGCATCGCGTCGAGGAACGGCGCGGCTCCGGTCTTCACGACCGCAGTCTGCTGCGTCATAAGGGTCTTCTTTCTCTCAGACGGAAAGGGAGAGGAACGGCTGCAGGAACTCGCCGACCAGCGCGGCGATCGCTTCGGCGTCGTCGAGGTGCGGATGATGCCCGGTTCCGGGCAGCAGGTGGGCGGTCACATCCCCGACGACGTGATCGGTCACCGCGCTGATCTGCACGTCGGTGCCGTACTGGTCGGCCTCGCCCTGGACGACCAGTACCGGAGCGGTGATGTGCGGCAGGAGGCCGGTCACGTCGAACGAGGCGAACTCGGGCGAGCACCAGACACCCGACCACCGGCGGAACAGCTCGTCGGGGTCGTCGTGGAACATGCCCAGCGACGGGCGCACGGTCTCGGCGAACACCGACGCCGTGTGCGCGATGCCGTCGAGGGTGGTCTGTTCGACGACGATGTGCGGTGCGATCAGCACGGCCGAGGTCACCGGATGGGCACTCGCGTGGATCGCGGCGATCGACGCGCCGTCGCTGTGGCCGATGAGGATCGGGCGCGCGATGCTCAACGCGTCGAGGATCTGCGGCAAGGTGTCGAACGCTTCCCGGTGCAGATAGTCGGGGCCGTCCGGACCCGATCCCGCCGAGCCGCCGTACCCGTGCCGGGAGTACACCAGGGCCGGTGCGCCGGTCGCGCGGGCGAGCAGCAGCGGTAACGCACCCCATTGCCCCGCCGACCCGAGTCCCTCGTGGAGGAACACCATCGTCGGCAGGTCCGGGTCACCGTCGTGGCGCACGTATTCGACGGGTCCGGCGGGGTGATCCAGGATCGGCATCGCGGCACCTCACCAACTGTGGTTCGACACGTCGAACATGTTGACGCCGAGAAGTCCCCGTCCGACGTACGAGAGGCAGTCGGCGGGTTTGGCCGGCATGATCGAGCAGAACTGGACTTCCCGGAGCAGCCGCTGCATGGGACCGTCGGCGGCCATCGCTGCCGAGCCGACGAGCGACACGGCCTGTGCCGCCAACTTCTGCGTGGTCTCCCCGAGGTGATGTTTGGCCGCGTAGACGGTGGCGTTGGTGTCCTGATGGGACCGGTTGCGGGCGACGCCGCGCGCGGCGACCAGGGTCAACGCGCGTGCCGCCTGCAGGTCGACGCCCATCGCGCCGAGTCGCGCGATGTCGGCGTCGGACGAACGGCGTCGCTCGTCCGCGCCGATGCGGGCGGCGGCGAACTCCACGATCGCCTCGGCCAGCCCGAGGTAGGCGCCCAGGTAGCCCGCCGCCATCCAGTGCGGTTCGCGGACCGCCTTGAACAGGCTCATGCCCTCCACCCCGAGGAACAATCGGTCGGCGTCGATCACGGTGTCGGACAGGAACATCTGCGCGGTGGAGGTGCCCCGCAGCGCGGTTCCCGCCCACTCGGTGGAGAACGTGACGCCGGGGTCGTCGGCGTCGACCACGAAGTGCGACACCTCGACGCCGGAGTCGTCGTCGTGCGGGCGCGCGGTCACGACGTAGTGGTCGGCCACTCCGGACAGCGAGACGAACGACTTGTGCCCGTCGAGGACGAACCGGTCGTCGTCGTCGCGCCGGTAGACGGTGGCGATTCCCCGCAGACGTGCACCGGTGGCCGGTTCGGACGCCGCCGAGGCGAACATGGCTCCATGGTCGATCACCCGGTCGATCACCCGGTCGCGGAAGGTCGAACCCGCCGCGCCGAGCGCGTCGGCGTCCGCTTCGAACAGCGAACCGATCGCGACGTTGTGCATGTTGTACCCGAGTGCGACGGCGCCGTTGGCACGCGCGAGTTCGGCCAGCAGTCGGGTGTAGTCGGCGAAGTCGAGGCCGAGGCCGCCGCGGTCGGCGGGGATCATCGCGGCGAGCAGACCCGATGCGCGCACGAGGTCGTAGGCCCGCGCCGGATCGGCCTCGCCGCGGTCGATCGGATCGGCGAGTTCGGCCAGGCGCGGCGTGATCCGGGCGGCGCGGTCGAGAGCCGCGTCGAGCGGGCTCGTGGCAGTCGCTGTGGTCATCTCAGTTCTCCACCGGTAGTCCGAGGTCACGGGCGATGGACACCCGCAACAGGTCGTTGGAGCCCGCGTAGATCGACGCGGCGACGGCGGTCGTCAGTTGGCCCGCGTGCGGGGAGTCGGCGATCACCGATCGTGCACCGAACAGTGGCGCCGCCGCGGACTCGAAGGCCAGCAGATCCTGCGCACAGGAGATCTTGACCTGGGCTGCGTCGGTCGCAAGCGCGCTGATCGCGGTGCCCGCGTCGATGCGTCGAGCCATGTCGTACACCAGGGTCCGGACCCGGTGGCGGATCGTCGCGAGGTCGGCGACGTGGGAGGCGACGAGCGGGTTGGCGCCGAGGCTGCGCCCGAACTGCTCACGGTCGCGGAGCCAGTCGACGGCTCGGTCGATGGTCGCGCCCATGCCGCCGACCGCGTATCCCATCAGCAGGGCACGCTCCCAGGTCGTCGTACTGGTCAGGAAGGCGAGGCCCGACCCCTCCGCGGCGACGAGGTCGGCGTCCGAGGCCGCGACGTCGGTGAAGTCGATGGCGCCCATCGGCACCTCGGGCAGCGCCACCTTGGCGAACGGCTCGCTTCGGGCGATCCCGGGACGGTCGGCGGGCAGCAGGAACGAGCTCAGCGCGAAGGGGTGACGGGCGGCGTCGGTCCGCGCGAATGTCAGGATCAGGTCCGCTTCGGGCGCGGCGGTCACATACGCCTTGCGTCCGTCGATCCGGTAGCCGTCGTCGGTCGGCGTCGCCGCGGTCCGCATCGACAGCGGATCGGAGCCGCCGGTCTCCTCGGTCAACGCGTGACACAGGACGATCGAGCCGTCCAGAAGACCGTCGCGGTACGGTTCCAGCGGGCTGCGCGCAGATGCCGACAGCGGCCACTGGACGCCGAAGATCTGCGAGGTGAGCGCGTAGACGAGCCCGTTCGGAACACCTGCTCGACCGAGTCCCTCGATGACGCCGACGGCGTTGACGACGGCGCCGTCGCCGACCTCCCCGCGCAGTGAGTCGGCCATGACCGCCGAGACCGATGGCAGGGCCAACAGGGTACGCCAGGCGCTGCGGAAGTCGGCGCCGGCGAGCTTCGGGGCGATCTCGGCGGCCTCGGCGCCCGCTGTGCTCGCCGCGTCCGCCGGCCGGGTGAGTGGCGCTCGAGTGGACACGGTCATCGCACGTTCTCCACCAGGACCGCGGACACCGCGGTGTGCAGGGCGGTCGGCGTGCGGAAGTTCCGCGCCACCACCATGTCCTCGGGCAGCTTGGCGTCCAGTCGCTTCTCCAACTCGGCGACGATCGCGACCAGGGTCAACGAATCGAGCATGCCGGTCAGCAGCATCTGGGTGTCGGCGTCGATCGTCTCGGTGCGTCCGTGACGCGCGGCGATAGCGTCGGTGACGACCGCGCAGACGTCATCGACGGTCAGCGGTGCGGGATGGTCGTGAGTCATGACGAAGGCTCCTGATCACTGGAAGATGCGGCGGCGATCTCCTCGAGACGAGGACGATCGGTCTTGCCGCGACGGTTGATGGGCAGCGGGGTGTGCGCGACGATCCGGTCGGGCTGCGAGTGACTCGGCAGCGCCCGCCGCAGTCCGCGGTCGACCGCCGCGAGCACGTCCGACGATCCGGGGGCGGCGTCGACGAACAGCGTGATGCGGCGGTCGGCGCCGGTGGCGACGGCGGCCGCGGCACGCACGTGGTCGACGTCGGCCGCGACGGCCTCCAGCCCCGCGAGGTCGATGCGGTAGCCGCGTCGTTTGATCTGGCCGTCGATTCGACCGACGAGGACGAGGCGCCCGGCGTCGTCGCGGTAGGCGTGGTCGCCCGTCCGGTAGGCGCGGCGGGTGACGCCGTCGTCGAAGACGACGTCGACGGCCGGGTCGAAGACGCGACCGTCCACCACGTATCCGGTCAGGAGTGTGGGGCCCGCGACGACGATCTCTCCGCGGTCGGCGAGGGCGAGGTCGTCGTCGACGATCGCGATGTGCACGCCGTCGATGCCGCGTCCTATCGGCACCGGAGTGCCCGGGACGACGTCGCGGACGTCCTGAGCGGTACAGACGTTGGTCTCGGTGGGGCCGTACCAGTTGCGGACGGCGACGTCGCCGAATGCGGTGAGCAGTTGCTCCAGAGCCGCGGCCGGATACGGCTCTCCGGCGAAGACGACGGTGCGCAGCGCGGGCAGCGGCCGCCCGCGAGCGGCCGTGACGACGCCCCGCAGGAGGGTGGGGACGGCGTAGATCGTGGTGATCTCGTTGTCCGCGAGCCACTCGACGGTGTCCGCGGGGAAGGGTTTGAGCCAGTCGGGCAGGATCACCGCGGCGGCGCCCGCGACCGCCGTCGCGAAGACGTCGAAGGTGCTCAGGTCGAAGGTGAGCGCGGCCTGCGCGGCCACCCGGTCGGCGGCGGTCAGACCGATCGAGTCCGCCGCCCACCGCACGAAGTGCTCGACGGCGGCCCCGGACAGGAGAACCCCCTTCGGCAGCCCGGTGCTGCCCGAGGTGAACAGCAGGTAGCCCGCGTCACGCGCGCTGGGGGCGACGTCGAGGTCGCGCACCGCCAGTCCCTCGCCGACCGCGACGGCGTCCGGTCCGCCGCCGTCCACCACCAGGTGGGAGAGGCCCGCCTGGTCGATCAGGGCCGCGATGCGGTCGCGCGGATCGTTGACGTCGAGCGGCGCGACGACGGCACCGGTCGCGACCACCGCGTGGATCGCGATGACCGCGGCGGGCGACCGAGGCACGTGCACGCCGACCACGCTGCCCGGTCCGATTCCGGTCTCGCGGAGGGCCTCGGCCGTCGATGCCGCCCGTTCGGCGAGGGCGGCGTACGTGATCTCGTCGGCCTCGGAGACGATCGCGAGGCGCTCACCGTGTTCCACCGCCGCGGCGGCGAGGATCGCCGCGAGCGGATTCGACACGGAGACCGCTGACCCGTCGAGCACCGACGATGAGGATGTGATGCCCATGCCGGTCAGCCCAGGAGCTTGCGGAGCGCGTTCTTGTCCATCTTGCCCAGCGGGGTCAGCGGCATCTCGCCGACCACCCGGACCACGTCGGGGGCCTTATAGGCGGACAGTCCGACCGATTCGGTGAAGGTCGCCAGATCGCGGCGAGTCAACTCGTCGACGCCGTCTTCCAGGACCACGAAGGCCACGGACCGTTCGCCGAGCGTGTCGTCGGGTTCGCCGAGGATCGCGATCGACCGGATGTCGGGATGTTCGGTGAGGGCGCCCTCGACCTCGGTCGCGGCGATCTTCTCCCCGCCGCGATTGATCTGGTCCTTGATACGCCCGGAGACGATGAGGTGACCGCTCTCCAGGCGTCGGACGAGGTCTCCGGTGCAGTAGAAGCCGTCTTCGGTGACGGCCTTGGCGGTCTGCTCGGGAGCGTCGAAGTAGCCGCGGAGCGTGTACGGACCGCGGACGGTCAACTCTCCCACCTCTCCGTCGGGCACGACGTTCCCATCGGCGTCGACGACGCGGATCTCGTCGTACTCGGACACCGGGACGCCCTGAGTCGTGGCGAGCAGCTCCGGATCGTCGTCGAGGTGCGTCGCGCAGAACAGCCCCTCGGACATGCCGAGGATCTGCTGGAGCGTCGCGTCGAACTCGTCGATGATGCGGCGGGCCTCGTAGTCGGCCAGCCGTGCCGAGCCGATCTCGATGATCTTCAGCGAGCCGAGGTCGCTGTCGGTGAACTCGCGCTCGTCGAGCCACATCGGTGCGAGTTGCGGATTGATCGCCGTCATGGTGACTCCCTCCGCCTCGATCAGCTCGAAACAGGTCGCCGGATCCTGATTCGGGGCCAGCACCACCTTGCCGCCGACGCGGAACGTCGACAGGACGCCCGGGCAGTTCCAGGTGTAGTTGAAGGCGATCGGCAGGATCGCGAGGTAGACGCTGTCGGCGTCGAGCCGACTGCGGTCGCCCGCCACCCGCGAGTTGTACGCGTAGTCGTCGTGGGTGCGGCCGATCAGCTTCGGCATGCCGGTGGTGCCGCCCGAGAGCAGCAGGAGTGCGATGTCCGACGGCGCGGCCGTGGCGCCGAAGTCGTTGTCGCCGGAGACGTACAGGTCGCCGAGGACGTGGAACCGATCGTCGGCGGCGTGATCGCCGAGATCGCCCGCGATGATCACCGACGTCATCGAGGGCACCTCGTCGGCGACCTGGGCCGCCAAGAGGCGATGGTCGAAACGGGCGAACTCGTCGGTGGTGATGTACGCCGCGGCGCGCGTCGCACCGGCGAGATAGCTCACCTCGAGGTGGCGGTGGCCGGGCTGGGTGTGCACGGGCACCGCCCCCAGCCGCTGCAGGGCGAACCAGGAGACGATGAACTCCGCCGAGTTCGGCAGCTGCAGGAGCACGGCGTCGCCCGCGCCGATGCCGAGGCCGCGCAGACCGTGAGCCAGTTCGACGGTCCGCGCCGCGAGTTCGCGGTAGGTCAGGCGCCGGTCGCCGTCGACGACGGCCGTCCGAGCCGCGTACAGGTGCGCCCACTCGTCCAAGCGAGTGCTGAACGTCTTCCCCTCCCACAGTCCGAGTTCGCGATAGCGGTCGGCGAACTCGGTCGGCCAGTCGGGGATCAGGTTGCGAATGGTCGCGGTCTGCACGGTTTCGTCGACAATGGCCATGAGTCGCCTTTCTGCGCGGTTAGGACGTCGGGCGTCGGGCGTCGGATCTACAGACACCCGAGTATGTAACTGAGGCTAGCCTAAACTTAGCATCTGATCTGAGGACAGGCTACGCTTGTCTCATGGGTAAAGGCTTCAGCGGATTCGTCCTCAAGGCTCTGGGGGCCAGCGACTACATGTTCACCGTGACGTCGCGGCGCGAGATCACCGACAAGTACGTGCGCATCGGATTCACCGGCGGCGGGCTGTTGAACGACAATCCGATCCACCCCACCCAATGGGTCCGACTGTGGATCCCCGAGGAGGACGACGTCCACCAGCGCGGCTACACGCTCTGCGATCCGAACGCCGAGACCGACACCTTCGACATCGAGTTCGCCATCCACAGCGGCCCGGCCGCGCGATGGGCGCTGGCGGCTCAGCCGGGCGACGAGATCGGCGCGACGGTGATGGGATCGAAGTTCGCGATCCCCGAACCCGCCCCGAGCGAGTACGTGGCCTTCGGCGACACCGCATCACTGCCGGCGATCAACTCGTTGCTCGACGCGATCGGTGATGCGCCCGCCCGGGTCTGGCTCGAATGGCAGTACCCGTCCGATAAGACCCTGCCCGTGCACGCCGACCCATCCCACCAGGTCACCTGGCTGGAACGCGTCAACGACGGCCAACTGCTCCGAGAGGCCGCCGAGCAGATCACCGTCGCCCCCACGGCCTTCGCCTGGATCGGCTGCGACGGCCTCACCACCCGCACCATCGCGAAGACCCTCCGCGGCAACGGCCATCCGAAGACCGCGATGAAGTCCCAGGCTTACTGGAAGTAGTCACCCCCACTGGCCGTCGCCCCCTGGGGCACACGGCTTCGCCGGCGATCTCGGGGTCGTGGCGCAATGTCCGGGAGAGGTCCGCTCGCTCCAGCAAACCCGGCGCGCTTCACCCCTGATCGTGCAACAGCCCATTGACGAGCCTGTGGATCGTGTCCGCGGCTTCTGCTTGTCGGCGGTCGTGCGTTGCCATGATCACGGTGGCGCCACGGGCGGCTTCTTCGCGTATCGCCGTGTTGATGATGTCGCAGGCATCGGGGTCCAGACCGGTTGTGGGTTCGTCGAGCAGGAGAAGGTCGGCTTGTTGCACGAGAGCTTGTGCCAGCAGCGTTCGTTGCCGCTGCCCACCCGAGAGGTCGCCCAACCGCCGCTCGGCCAGTTCGAGAACACCCATGCGACGCATCGTGGACATGCAGAATCGTCGGTCAGCTCTCGAGGGTCTGCGCCATGCACCGAGCTTCGCCCATAGGCCCATGTTCACCGTCGCCGCGACGCTGAGCGGAACCAGTTCGTCGACAGCGACCTGCTGGGGCACGAAGGCGATCGAGCGAGGAACACCGGTGACGGAACCGTGCGTGCACGAGACCAGCCCGGCCAGAACGTGAAGCAGTGTCGACTTACCGGACCCGTTGTGACCGACGAGCGCGCTCACAGTTCCCGGCGAGAACGCTGCGTCGATCCGCTCCAACGCATGCACGCTGCCGTAGGTGACGTCCAGCCGGTTGACGACAATCATGTTCATTTACTCTAACAGGGTGCATACACTGTTGGATCCGTTCATGGTGCCGTTCGTACGCCGAGCGTTGATTGCAGGACTGATCGTCTCGGTCTTGTGCGCGCTGGTCGGCACCTGGGTGGTGTTACGCGGCATGGCGTTCATGAGCGAGGCGGTCTCGCACGGCATGCTTCCGGGCGTCGCGATCGCCTACCTCAGCGGGATCAATCTCTTCGCCGGCGCGGCGGTCAGTGCACTCGTGATGGTCGTGGGCGTCTCATGGGTCTCGCGACGGTCTTCGCTCGCCGAGGATGCGAGTATCGGGCTGCTGTTCGTCGGCATGCTCGCCTTGGGGGTGGTGATCGTCTCTCGCACCCGATCGTTCGCGGTCGACCTCACGTCATTCCTGTTCGGCGACGTCCTGTCCGCATCGTGGGCAGACCTGGTGTGGCTCCTCGCCGCCACGGTGACCGCGATGATCGTGTCGATCGCGATGTACCGCCCGTTCGTAGCGCTCATCCTTGATCGCAGAACCGCACACACGATGAATCTTCGCCCGAGACTCGCGCATGTCGCACTCCTCGGACTAGTCGTGCTCGCCGTCGTGGCATCGTTCCGGATCGTCGGGACCCTACTGGTGATCGGCCTGCTGATCGCACCGTCCGCCACCGCACTCCTCCTCAAACGCTCCATCGTGGCCACGATGGCCATCGCATCGGCGCTCGGATGGTCCGCCACAGTCGGCGGCCTCCTCGTCTCCTGGCATGCGAACACCGCGGCCGGCGCCACGATCGCGGGTTTCGCGGTACTGCAGTTCTTCGCTCTGCTGATACTGCGTGAACTCGTCGCCACACTGTCTAGCCGTGTACAGGCTCGCGCCTGAGGGACAGACCCGACGGAGACGCGCCTCCGGTGCCCATGTACAGTCCAGCCCTGATAGTAATGACATCCATTATCATTAGGTGGGTATGATGAACAGACGTACATGGGTCGGCGCCACCGTCGCGGTGGTCGGGCTGACAATCGCAGGGTGTGGCAACGATGCCGAGTCGGATTCGAGTCCGTCAGAATCGGTGGGACACTCGCACGCGGGCAGCGACCTCGAGGCGCCGACCGGGGCGACCGAGGTCGAGACGGCACAGCCTCGACTCGTCGTCACCGACTCGAAGTCCGGCACAGTCGATGTCGTGGACCTCACCTCGACCGAAGTCCTCAAGCGCATCGATCTGGGCGATACGTCGAAGGTCACGATGATCGACAAGCGCTACGCATTCGCGGTCGACGGCGAGGGCGGACGAGTGACTGTCATCGACGCCGGGTCCTGGATCGTCGACCACGGGGACCACACGCACTCGTACGTGAGCGACCCGAAAGAGATCGGCGAACTCAGCGGCCAGAAACCCGCGCACATCGTCCCGGGCGATGACAGAGTCGCTTCGTTCTTCGACGACGATGGAGCGGCACAGGTTCTCGACATCGATTCCCTAGGCGAGGGAAACGTCGACATCACCGCCACGATCAAGGCGGACAAACCGCACCATGGCGTGGTCGTACCGTTGGCCGGACACTACATCACCTCGCATTCCGTGGCCGACCCCGAGGACGCTCGTCCAGGAAGCTTCGAGTTGCGCGACAGCGACGGCGACAAAGTGCAAGACTTCCAGACGCCATGCCCGCGGATGCACGGTGAAGCCGGCTTCGAGGACTACATGCTCGGAGCCTGCGACGACGGAGTCTTCAAGGCATCGGTGAAGGACGGGAAGTGGAGTTCGGAGAAGATCCCGTACTCGGACGGTATCGACGACACGACTCGTCCGACGACATTCCGTGAACAACAGGGCGTCGGACGAGTCGTGGCGACCGCGGGTCCGGCGGCCACGAACGACGGTGTGCTCGTGCTCGATTCCGCGACGGGCCAGTGGAAGCACATCACAACGCCGGACAAGGCGATCAACGTCAACATCTCCGGAGACGGCAGATCCGTGTTCGCGATCCTCGCCGACGGCACGTTTCACGTGTACGACGCCTCGACAGGCGCAGAGACCGGTGCCTCGAAAGCTCTGGCCGAGCCGTACAACTGGAGCGACAAGACGGCGACCCCACCCGTGATCGTCGTCGGCGGCAACCGTGCGTACGTCAGCGATCCCGACGCGCGCGTGGTGCAGGAGATCGACTACGCCGACAATGCACGCGTCGCACGGACGATCGAGGTCGGGGTCTCGGCCTCGTCGCTGGGAATCGCCGGTCTATGAGGCGGGCCCCCGCCGTCGTCATCCCCGCCGCCCTCATCCCCGTCGCCCTCATCCCCGTCGCCCTCATCCTGGTCGCTCTCACCGCGGTCGCAGCGGCCTTGGCCGGCTGCTCGTCGAACATCGAGGGCGACCGAGACAAACCGCTCGTCGTCGTGACGACCAACATCCTCGGGGATGTGGTGTCCAACATCGTCGGTACCGAGGCGGACGTCAAAGTGCTCATGCCGCGCAACGCCGACCCCCATTCATTCGAGATCTCAGCCGCCGACGCTGCCGAGATCAGCCAGGCCGATCTCTTCATCTCAAACGGGCTCGGCCTCGAGGAAGGCATCACCAGAACCGCCGACTCCGCCAGGAGTGAAGGCATAGACCTCCTGGAGGTCGGCGAACACGTCGACCCGCTGAGATACGGAGACGGCGCATCACCGGGAAGCTTCGATCCACACTTCTGGACAGACCCAGACCGGATCGACCGAGCAGCCGAACTGATCGGTTCGGCCGTGATCGAGGATGTGCGTGACGCAGACACGACTGCGGTCAGACAGAACACCGCCCTGTACCGGAAGCGAGTCCAGGGCATCAGCAAGTACATGAGCGAGAAGTTCAACACCATTCCAGTCGAACGCAGACAATTGGTGACCAACCACCATGTGTTCGGCTACCTCGCCGAGCGCTTTGATTTCACGATCGTCGGCGCAGTCGTGCCGAGTGGCACAACGCTCGCCTCGCCGAGCGCATCCGACCTCGATCAACTCGCGCACAAGATTCGGGACGCGAGAGTCGCTGCGATCTTCGTCGACTCATCCCAACCAGACCGACTGGCCCAAGTTCTCGCATCGGAGGCACGACTGCCGATCAAGGTGAAGTCCCTACACACTGAATCATTGGACGAGGAGGGAACAGAGGCCGGAACCTACCTCGGAATGATGAAATCGAACACAGACGAAATAGTCGACGGCTTACGTTCATAGAGGCCGGGCACCGGCGGCAACAGCACTCCGTGAACTTGTGCGGATCAGCGCCCGGGAGCGTGAACATGACCGAGATCGGGTGCAGCAGGCCTTCGACCATCGGAGTCGGATGTGCGCTCCTCAAAAACCGCATGAGAAGACCAGCTCAACGGGAGTCGGAGCGCTCGTCCGTTTATTTTTCGGCTCACCGAAGTTATAGTCATGCTATGACGAACTATCGATTTCGACCAGCCGGTCTTCTGGCGGTTGCGGCACTGGCGGCGTCGGTCATCGCATGCTCCCCGTCGGCCGACCGCGATTCCGGCAAAACCGTGGTGTTGACCACGTTCACGGTGCTCGCGGACATGGCCTCAGAGATCGCAGGCGATCGACTGCACGTGGAGTCGATCACCAAACCCGGTGCCGAGGTTCATGGGTACGAGCCGACCCCGTCGGACATCCGTCACGCGTCCGATGCCTCGCTGATCATCGACAACGGGCTGGGACTGGAGCGCTGGTTCGAGCAGTTCGTCGATGACCTGGATGTTCCACATGTCGTCGTCAGCGGCGGCGTCGAGCCGATCGACATCGCCTCCGACGCCTATGCGGGCAAGCCCAACCCGCATGCGTGGATGAGTCCGCTCAACGCGCAGATCTACGTCGACAACATCGTCGGAGCCTTCTCCGACCTCGACCCCGACGGCGCGGCCGCCTACCGCGCCAACGCCGACGAGTACAAGACGAAGCTGCAAGACGTGCACGACGACCTGGTGGCAGCAGTCGCCGGGTTGCCCACCAACGAACGGGCTCTGGTGAGCTGCGAGGGCGCGTTCTCGTACCTCGCCAGGGACACCGGTTTGACCGAGCGCTACATCTGGCCCGTCAACGCCGAGCAGCAGGCGACTCCCCAACAGGTCGGAGCGACGATCGACTTCGTCCGTAGAAGCAACACGCCAGCCGTGTTCTGTGAATCCACCGTCTCCGACAAGGCCATGCGCCAAGTGGTCTCCGCCACCGGAGCGCGGTTCGGCGGCACCCTCTACGTCGACTCGTTGTCCACCGACGACGGCCCGGTCCCGACCTACCTGGATCTGATCCGCCATGACGTACGGACGATCGTGACCGGGTTGACCGGATCGCCGACCCATGACCGGTGATGCTGTGATCGCCTCCGAGCGTGTCGACGAGCCCGCGATCGACATCCGATCGGTCACCGTGCGATACGGCGACATCGTGGCGCTCGACGACGCCACGCTTCGCCTGCACCGAGGCACCGTGTGCGGTCTGATAGGCATGAACGGTTCCGGAAAGTCCACCCTGTTCAAAACGATCATGGGGCTGATCACCCCCGACTCGGGCACCGTCCGGATCCATGGCGGGCCACCGTCGTATGCGCGGCGCGATGGCTCGGTCGGTTACGTTCCACAGTCCGAGGACATCGACTGGACGTTCCCGCTCTCAGTCCGCGACGTGGTCATGACCGGCCGATACGGCCGTCTCGGCGTCATGCGCAGGCCACGTCGCAGCGACAACGAGGCCGTCGACGAGGCGATCGACCGCGTCGAACTCGGCGCCTACCAGAACCGGCAGATCGGCCAACTGTCCGGCGGGCAGAGGAAACGAGCCTTCGTAGCACGCGGCATCGCTCAGCAGGCCTCGGTCATGCTCCTCGACGAACCGTTCGCAGGTGTGGACAAGCGCACCGAAGCAACCATCAGCACTCTCCTACGCGAACTCGCCGACGCCGGGGCCGCGATATTCGTCTCCACTCACGACCTGCACGCCCTCCCCGACCTCGCCGACCAGGCAATACTGCTCATGCACCGAGTCCTCGCGCACGACAGACCGGACCGCGTGATCACTCCCGACAATCTCACCAGGGCGTTCGGACTCGACCCGCTCAACCCCCTGAACAGACCCGATCCGAGGAACCCACACCCATGATCGCGCTCGTCGACCTGCTTCTGGCCCCGTTCGACTACCAGTTCATGACGCGTGCACTGATCGCGACCCTCATCGCGTCGATCGTGTGCGCCCTCCTCTCCTGCTGGCTCGTACTCGTAGGATGGTCGCTCATGGGCGACGCAGTCTCCCATGCCGTACTTCCGGGAGTCGTCCTCGCCTACATCCTCGGCATCCCGTTCGCAATCGGCGCGGTCGTCTTCGGGATCCTCGCCGTCGGACTCATCGGTGCTGTTCGCAGCACTGGACGGGTGAAAGAAGACGCCGCCATCGGCATCGTGTTCACCACCCTGTTCGCCCTCGGCCTAGTCCTCATCTCCATCACACCCAGCCAGACGGACCTCAACCACATCGTCTTCGGAAACATCCTGGGCGCGTCTACGACCGACATCGTTCAGATAGCGATTCTCGGAGCCACCGTCGCGATCGTCCTCATCGTGAAGCGACGCGATTTCACCCTGTACGCGTTCGACCCGGTCCACACCCATGCGATCGGACTCAACCCGCGACGCCTCGGCATGATCCTGCTCGGACTCCTCGCACTCACCGCCGTCACGGCATTGCAGGTCGTGGGTATCGTCTTGGTCGTCGCCATGCTCATCATCCCGGGAGCCACCGCGAGGCTTCTCACCGACAGATTCAACACGATGCTGCTCATCGCGCCCTCCATCGCAGCAGGCAGCAGCGTCATCGGCCTCTACCTCGCCTACTACCAAGACACCTCACCCGGCGGAATGGTCGTCCTCACGCAGGGAATCGCCTTCGGACTCGTCTACCTGTTCGGTCCCGGCCACGGCATCGTCACCACCGCCCTCCGCTCCGCCAGTGAACGAGGTCGAACTCGACGGGTCTCATGACGACGTCGATCACGTCCTACTCCGACCCCGCACCGTCACGGCCGAGAAGAGCCGCGGGGGAATGACGTTCGGCGGGTGTCTATGGCGCCGGCGGGACGGGTCAGGGTCTCGACTCCGCTCGACCGGCGGAGGAGGACGTGAGGCGCCAGCCGGCGGCGCGGTCGCGTTGGGCCACGAAGTCGGCGTAGCGACCGGGACGCGCCGAGAGTTCGTCGTGGGTCCCTCGGTCGACGATCACACCGTCGTCGAGCACCGCGATCTGGTCGGCGTGCGCGACGGTCGAGAGCTTGTGCGCCACCACGACGACGGTCTTGCCGCGGGTCAGTTCGCGCAGACCCCGCACGACGACGGCCTCGTTGTGCGGATCCAGGGCACTCGTCGCCTCGTCGAGCAGAACGATCGGCGCATCCTTGAGGAGCGCGCGGGCGATCGAGACGCGTTGGCGCTCGCCCCCGGACAGGTTCGCGCCACGCTCGCCGACGACCGTGTCCCAGCCGTCCGGCAGCCGCTCCACGATCTCGTCCACCGCGGCGATCCGAGCGGCCTCGCGGAGTTCGTCGGCGGTCGCATCGGGTCGGCCGATCCGGATGTTCTCCTCGATGGTCTGGTTGAACAGGTACACGTCTTGGAACACCGGCGAGACCTGCGCCATCAGATCGTCCAACGCCATGTCGGCGACGTCGACACCGCCGATCCGCACGGCGCCCGCATCCACCGGGTGGAACCGCGCGGCCAGCCGCAGCAGCGTCGTCTTACCCGAACCGCTCGGCCCGACGATCGCCGTCGTCGTGCCGGCGGGAACCTCGAGCGTCACCTCGCGTACCACCTGCACGCCATCGTGATAACCGAACGCGACACCGTCGAAACAGATGCCGTTGTCGATCGGGGTCGCCGCGACACCCTGCTCCGAATCGACCAGTTCCGGCACGTCGAGCAGCTCGTGAACACGGTCGATCGCCGCAGCGGCACGCCGAGTCGACGTCGACACCTGCGCGAGCTGGGACACGGGATCGATGAACCGGGACACGACGACGATCAGCCCGACTGCCGTCGCGGCGGCGAGGTCGCCGTCGGTCGCCCACACCGTGACCGCGTACACGAGCACCAGGAACACGACCTGGACGACGATCGCGAATGCGGCCAGCCCGGGCACGCTCGCCGCGATCAATCCGCTCGACGCCCGTCGATGCTGCTGCAGCGCCGACTCGAGCGCGCGGTTGCGCTCCCCGACCGCCCCGAACGCGCGCAGCACCGGCTGCGCGGTGGTGAACTCGAGGACCCGAGCGTCGACCTCGGCCGCGCTGGCGTGCAGTCGATCGTCGGCGCTGCGGTACGAACGCCCGGCCAGACGGTCGACGATCGACATCACCGGCAGCGACACCAGCATGATGACGCCGAGACGCCAGTCGATGAACATCACGCCGACGCCGACGCCGATCGGGACCACGACGCCGCTGACCATCACCGCGAGCAGATGCGAGAGGAACTCGACGATCTCCCGGACGTCGGCCACCACGGTGCGGGTGATCGACGCGGTGGTACGGCCGGTGAACCAGCCCAACGGCAGCGCGCTCAGGTGGTCGCCGAGCCGATGGGACACCCCGCGCAGCATGCCCACGCCCAGTCTCAGGCCGAGCAGCGACTGCAGATAGCCGGCGACGGCGGCCACCGCGACGACGCCCGCCATGATCGCCAACCAGATCCCGGCATCGCCGGTCCGGCGGTCGAACAGTGCGGTCAGCAGAGGGACCAGCAGGACGAAGGCGGCGGCCTGCGCGACGCCGTAGACGGCGGTCGCCGCCAGGTGGAGGGGAATCAGCCGCTGTCTGTCGGCGGGTACCAGTGTGAATGCCTTGCGGATCATCGGATCGCCTCCACGCGGTCGGTCGTCGTGCTCTCGGCCAGCGCGGCCATCGCGTTCTCGTTCGACGCCCACAGGCGTCGATACAGTCCGTCGGTCTCGACGAGTTCGTCGTGCGTGCCGCGCTGTACGACCCTGCCCGCGTCGAGCACCAAGATCTGGTCGACGTCGGTGATCGTATGCAGCCGGTGCGCGATGACCAGCACCGTACGGTCGGCGATCACCGAGGCCAGCGCGTCCTGCACGGCCGCCTCCGACTCCGGATCGGCGAAGGCGGTCGCCTCGTCGAGCACCAGCACGCGGCTCCCGGAGAGCAGTGTGCGCGCGATCGACAGCCGCTGCGCCTGGCCTCCGGAGAAGATCGCGTCGACCCCGATCTCGGAGTCGTAGCCGCGCGGGAGTTCGGTGATCCGATCGTGGATCTGCGCCAAGCGTGCCGCGTCCTCGAGATCGGCCGCGCTCGCATCCGGGCGCGCCAGACGCAGATTGTCGGCGACGGTGCCACGGATCAGATGCACGTCCTGGAAGACGAAGCCGACGGTCGAGTACAAGTCGGCCAGACTCATCGAGGCGATGTCGCGTCCGTCGATCGAGACCGTGCCCGCGTCGACGTCGTGGAATCGGGCGAGCAGTCGGGCCAGGGTGGTCTTCCCCGAACCGCTCGGACCGACCAGCGCGGTCACCGTGCCCGGCGCCAGCTCGAGGTCGACGCCGCTGAGCACCGGCGTCTCCGGCGTGTAGCCGAAGGTGACACCGGAGAAACGGACCGCCCCCGCGACATCGCCCATCGGATCTCCACCGATCGGCTCGACCAGTTCGGGCAGCGCTTCGAGTTCGCCGATCCGTCGAGCGGCGGCCGACCCCTCGCGCAGCGCCTGACCCGCGTAGGCGAAGCCGAGGAAGCTCGCGCCGAGCCCGACTCCGACGAGCAGGAACGGGACGAGGTCGAGCGGATCCATCCAGTTCAGCGCCACCATTCCGACTGCGGCGGCGGTCACCACGAGCATCGAGAAGACCGGCGCGAGGAGCATGTCGGCCATGGCCTGCAGCCTGGTCATCGGCGTCTTCCACGCGTCGAGCGCGTCGGCGTACCGGTCGACGGCGCGCGAGAACGCCGCCGACGCCTTCCTCGTCTGACCGAACGCGCGGATCACCGCGATGCCGTCGACGAATTCCACGGCGGTGCTGTCCACCTCGCGTTGGCCGCGGGTGAAACCGCCGAGCAGGCGGGTGAACTCGGGACTCGTCATGGCCTTGAGCGCGACCGCGTATCCGATCACCGGGATCAGCGTCACCAAGGCCAGGCGCCAATCGGCGACGAACAGGTACACGAGGATCACCAGCGGCGACACCGTCGCGTTCACGTACTCGAGCCGAACGTGCGCGACGAGATAGTGCAACGCCTCGACGTCATCGGACAGCAGACGCTTGACGTCTCCGGACGTGCGCTCGGTGAACCAGCCGAGCGGCAGCCTGCTCGCCTTGGCCGCCAGGCGACGACGCAGCGTGAGTTGGAAGCCCGCGTCGATCCGGTGCGTGGCGACCAGTCCGATGATCTGCAGCAGCCCGCGGAACACCGCGACGGCGAACGCCGCGATCACCAGCGCCGTGACGGTTCCGGTGTCGGTGTCGGCCTTCAGCAGTTCGCGGCAGATCTCGACGACGAGGATGAACGGCACCACCGAGGCGATCGCGGAGATCGCGACGAGCACACTCGCCGCCGAGATCGCCGAGCTCACCGGCGCCAAGAGCTCCTTGGCCGCGGCCTTGTCTCGCCTGGCCTGTGCACGCAACGCCACCTGGTCGGGAGCGCGTGTCTGCGAGGTGCTCGCCAGGCTCCACTCGCCCGGCTCGTGGGCCTCAGACACCATCGTCGAATCCATGTGCGTTAGCCTAACCTAAGTGAGGTAGCCTAACCTAAGAATCCCCGCGGTGTATCCGTTCCGATCTCCGAAGCGAGTGGTCGAATGACTTCTGATTCCGTATCGACGTCGCCCCTGGTGTCTGTCACCATGGACGCCGATCGCGATGCCGCGACCGTGCACCGCTGGCTGACGCATCCCAAGTCGCGGTACTGGGACATGCTGTCGGCCACCCTCGACGAGGTGCACGCGTTCATCGCCGACACCCAGGCCTCGGCGGTCCGACCGCACGGTCTGCGCATCGGCCGCGTCGACGATCGCGCCGAGTTCATGTTCGAGCTGTACGACCCGCTCACCAGCGACCTCGCGGAGCCCGGCACCGGATACGTCCACGCCGAGGGCGACATCGGCATGCACCTGCTCGTCGCTCCCGCCGAGGCCCCGATCTCCGGATTCACCGGTGAGGTGATGCTCCACATCATGCGTACCGCGTTCGGTGAGGCCGGAGCGCGACGCGTCGTCGTCGAACCCGATGTGGACAACGCCGACGTCCAGGCGCTAAACGCCGCCGTCGGATTCGTGGTGGCGGGCGATCATCCGGTGGCCGACAAGATCGCCCGGCTGAGCCACTGCACCCTCGACGACTTCGTCCGCGTGACCGACGGCGGCCGACGCGTGAGCGACCGATGAGCACCGCGGAGACCGACGTCGCCGCCGGATCGCTGCGGGACGTGTACGACCGCCGGATCGCGGCCAAGGTGATCGCGGAGTTCTGTCACGAACGCGCGCTTACCCCGCTGGAGACCTCTCCCGGACATTTCAGTCTGCTCTCCGACGACCAGCGCACCGAGTACGGGTTCACCGCCGACCTGTTGTCCCTGGACAGCTGGGCGGTCGACGAGGAGTCTCTGCGCCGGACTCGCGGCGGACACGAGCTGCCGGTACGGGCGGTCGACCTCGTCGTCGACGTCCGCGCGCAGCTGGGCATCGCCGTCGACGCGCTGCCGGAGTATCTGGAGGAACTGATCCACACCGTCGCGATCGGCGCCGACCGCACCGACGCCAAGCGGATCCGCGCCGCCGATCTCGCCGTCGCCGACTTCCAGACCATCGAGAAGACGATGACCGAGGGGCATCCGTGCTTCGTCGCCAACGCCGGACGCCTCGGATTCAGCGCACACGACGTGGCCGCCTACGCACCCGAGTCCGGCGGCCGGTTCCGGCTGATCTGGGTGGCCGCCCGCGCCGAGGACTGCGACGTCGCCACGATGGGCGATGTCGATTACGCCGACCTCGTCCGTGACGAACTCGGCGACGACGTCGTCGAGAAGTTCTCGGACGTCCTGCTGTTCCAGGGACTCGATCCCGGCGCGTACACGTTTCTGCCCGTGCATCCGTGGCAGTGGACCGAGAAGGCCGCCCGCCTGTACGCCGCGGACATCGCCGAACGGCGACTGGTGATCCTCGGCGCATCGCCGGACGAGTACCAGCCGCAGCAGTCGATCCGCACCCAGTTCAACGCGACCACGCCGACCCGTCACTACGTCAAGACGGCGCTGTCGATCGTGAACATGGGATTCACCCGCGGAATGTCGGCCGACTACATGCGCACCACCCCGCTCATCAACGACTGGGTCCGTTCACGGATCGGCGACGACGCCTACCTGCGCGAGACCGGCTTCGAACTCCTCTACGAAGTGGCCGCCGTCGGGTACCGCAACCCGACGTTCACCGCGATCACCCGACCCGGCTCCGAGTACCGCAAACTCCTCTCCGCACTCTGGCGACAGAGTCCGGTGCCGCGCATCGACGACGACGAGCAGCTCGCGACGATGGCCTCACTGCTGCACGTCGACCACGAGGGCGCCCCGTTGATCGGCGAGTTCATCGCGCGGTCGGGCCTGCCCGCCGGCGAGTGGCTCGCCCGCTATCTGCGCACCTATCTCCATCCGATCGCCTACCTGCTCTACCGGCACCGACTGAAGTTCTCCCCGCACGGTGAGAACCTCATCCTGGTGCTGCGCGACAGCGTGCCGGTCCGCGCGATCCTCAAGGACGTCGGCGAGGAGGTCTGCGTCTTCGACCGACCCGACGATCTCCCGCCGTCGTGCAGTCGCGCATTGACCACCGAACCCGACGAGATCCGGAATCTCGGCGTCCTCTCGGACGTTTTCGACGACTTCTTCCGGCCGCTCGCCGCACTCACCCACCGCAGCGGGCTGCTCGACGACGCCGACTTCTGGGCGATCGTCGCCGCCAGCGTCCACGAGTTCGTCGCGGCGCACCCGGACCTGGCCGACCGCTTCGCTCGCTGGGACCTGTTCGCCCCGACGTTCCCCGCCGTGCACATGAACGCACTGCAACTCGGCGACAACCGCCGGATGGTGAACGTGGGCGACTCCTACGGCGCCATCCTCGCCGCCGACCACCGACTGATCAATCCCATCGCCGACTCACAAGGGGCCCACCGTGTCTCATGACGACCTCAGCCGATTCGCGACCCCCGGTATCGGTTGGTCGCAGATCGGCGACCAGATGGCCCGCGTCGCGGCCGCCGTCACCGACCGACATCACGGATCGCCCCTGCCCTACGGCGCCCCGCAGGAGATGCTGGCCGCCGTCGCCGCCGAACTCGGTCCCGAAAGGATGCCCGCCGACGGGATGGGCGCCGACGACGCCCTCGCGCGGGTCGCCGGGATCGTCGCCGCCTACGGGCTCGATCTGACCCATCGACTGACCGCAGCGCACCTGCAGCCGCCTCCGTTGACGGTCTCGGTGACCGCCGACGCGCTGGCCAGCGCGACCAACGCGTCCCTCGACACCTACGATTCGGGGCCGGCGACCCTCGCGATCGAGAAGTGGACGATCGCCGCGCTCGCCGACCTCGCGGGCTTCGGCCCGTCGGCCGGCGGCGTCTTCGGCCCCGGGGGCTCGTTCTCGAACCTGCTCGCCATGCTGATCGCCCGTGACCACGCCGCCGCGCGACTGCAGATCGACACCCGCCACCACGGCGTGGCCGCACTCCCCCGACCCGTCGTCCTGTGCTCGCGCGTCGCGCACTTCTCGATCAACCGGGCCTGTGCGACGCTCGGACTCGGCGAGGCCGCGGTCGTCGCCGTGGACGTCGACGAACATCACCGGATGATCCCGGCCGCGCTCGACGCGGCGATCACGGACACCGACGGGACGCCGGTCGCGATCGTCGCGACCGCGGGCACCACCGACTTCGGCACCGTCGACCCGCTGCCGGAGATCGCCGACATCGCCGCCCGCCACGGCGTCTGGCTGCACATCGACGCCGCCTACGGTTTCGGCGCACTGTTCTCCGACCGCCTCGCCCACCTCGTGCACGGCCTCGATCGCGCCGACTCGGTGACCCTCGACCTGCACAAGATCGGCTGGCAGCCCGCCGCGGCGAGCCTGCTGCTGCTGCGTGACGAGGAACGGTTCTCCTCGTTCGACAGGAACGTCGACTATCTCAACCCCGAGGACGACGAGGAGGCCGGGTTCGGCGGTCGTCTCGGTCTCACCCTGCAGACCACCCGCCGCCCGGACGTGCTCAAGGTCCTGACCACGTTCCTGGCCTACGGGCGGTCGGGGCTCGGCGAGATGCTCGAGGCGTGCCACGCGCTCGCCCAGCACGCCCAGGACCGCATCATCGCCGAGCCGCAGCTCGAACTGGTCGCGCCGGTCACCTTGACCACCGTCGTCTTCCGCTACCGATGCCAGGACCTGGACCCGGTGAACGCGGAAGTCCGACGCCGCCTGATCAGTTCCGGCACCGCTCTGATCGGCCGCACCCGTGTCCGGATCTCGGGCGAGGCCGAGCCGTCGACGTGCCTCAAGCTGACGCTGCTCAATCCGACCTCCACCCGGACCGACATCGACGAGTTGTTCAACGAACTCCTGCGCCACGCACTCGAGGTGGAGTCCGAGAACGCCGACTACGAGATCGCGGACAAGGTGCGAGTACATGACTGACGCCGACTCCCTCGACGCTCTCGCTGTCGGCGGCCGCACACTGGATGTGCTGGCGGTCGGCTGCGGTCCGTTCAATCTCGGGCTCGCCGCGATGGCCTCGACCGTCGACGACGTGGACGTCGTCGTGGTCGATTCGGTGGACGAGTTCGCGTGGCACCCGGGGCTGCTGTTCGAGGAGGCGACCCTCCAGGTCAGCTTCCTGTCCGACCTGGTGACGCTGGTCGACCCGAGACATCCGATGTCGTTCCTGGCCTACCTCGCCGACACCGATCGGCTGTACCCGTTCCTGGTGCGCGAGCAGTTCTTCCCCACGCGACGCGAATACGAGGCCTACCTGAAGTGGGCGGTGTCGCGACTGGACTCGCTCCGGTTCTCCACGACCGTCGACGAGATCCACTGGGACGATGCCGCCGAACGTTTCGACGTCCTCGTCTCCTCGCACGGAACCCGGTCGGTGGTGCATGCGCGCACCGTGGTGGTCGGCGTCGGCACCGAACCGTTCACCCCGTCGGTCATGTCCCCGGACTCGCCCGCGGTGGTGCACAGCAGCGACTATCTGTACCGTCGCGACGACGCGCAAGCCGCCGATGCGGTGACCGTCATCGGGTCCGGACAGTCGGGCGCGGAGATCGTCGTCGACCTGCTCGAGGCCAACATCGACGGCGGCCCCGCCGTGACGTGGTGGACGCGGACGCCGTGGTTCGCACCGCTCGACTTCACCAAGCTCTCGTTGGAGATGACGACACCGGCGTACATGGACTACTTCCATTCGCTGCCCGAGGCCACCCGCGATCGAGTCCGTCCGGGACACTGGCAGTTCCACAAGGGGATCTCCACGGACACCCTCGACCGCATCCACGACCTGCTCTACCGACGGCAACTGCTCGATCACCTCGCACCTGTCGAACTGCGCAACGGCGTGGCCGTCGACGGCATCGACGACACCGACCGGGTCACCGTCCGCGGACGCCACCTGGACACCGGGGCCGCATTGACGCACGACACCGATCTGGTGATCACCGCGACCGGATACCGCGAACGCGCGCAACCGTTCCTCGCACCGATCGAATCGCTGCTGCACCGCGACTCCCGCGGTCGCCGGGTGATCGCCGCGAATCACTCCGTGGCCGCCGACGGCGCGCTCGCCGACCGATTGTTCATGGTCAACGCCGAGACCCACACCCACGGCGTGTCCGCGCCGAATCTCGACATCGGCGCGGTCCGCAACGCCCGCATCCTCAACACCGTCGCCGGACGCGAGGTGTACCGGCTGCCGAAGCACACGGCCTTCACGACATTCGGTGTCGCGCCGCCGATTCCTTCGCACGCCGATCCGCACGCCGCCCCCGACTCCGACCGACTCGATCCGGCGGAGCAGCGGTGAGGAACCCGCGACCGACACAACAAGCCCCGACTAGGAGTTGACGTGATTTCCCTCGAACAGATCCGCGCCGACGTCACAGAGTTGCTCGACGTCGATCCCGACACCATCGACGACACCGACGATCTGGTGCGCCACGGCATGCACTCGCTGCTGGTCATCAAGCTGACCAGCCGGTGGCGACGCGCCGGCCACCGCGTGCGCAGTTCGCAGTTGGCGGAGACCCCGACGATCGAGGCGTGGGCGCACCTGCTCGGTGCCGAGACCGCCGAGCCCGAACCGGCGCCCGCACCCGCCGCGGCCGCCGACGACGACCCCGAGTTCGGTCTGGCCACCATGCAGCACGCCTACTGGGTGGGACGCCAGGACGGGCAGGCGCTCGGCGGCGTCGCCGCGCACCTGTTCGCCGAGTTCGACGGCGCGGGCATCGACGCCGCGCGTCTGGAGCGGGCCGTCGGCCACGTCGTCGACCGGCACGAGATGCTGCGAGCGGCGTTCGGCGACACCGGCCGCCAGCGAATCCTCGACGCCCCGCCGACACCGGTCTTCAGCGTCGTCGACCTGCGCCGAGGCGGAGACGTCGACGCCGAGACCGAGCGCACCCGCGACCGGATGAGCCATCAGCTGCTCGACACCGCTGCGGGCAGCGTCGTCGAGTTCGTCCTGACCCTCCTTCCGGACGGACGGCACCGCCTGCACCTGGACGTCGACATGCTGGCCGCCGACGCGATGAGCTACCGCCGCGTCCTCGACGATCTGGCCACCGCGTACGAGACCGACGCCCCGCTGCCCTCCACCGAGTACACCTTCCGCGCGTACCTCGCCGAGCGCGGCGGGCACGTGTCCGCCGACGAGTACGACGGCGCCCGCACCTGGTGGCAGGCCAAGGAGCCGACGCTCCCGGACACCCCGACCCTGCCGACCGTTCCGGAGGACCGCCGCGCCGAACCCGACCGCAGCGTCCGCTACCACCACCAGCTGAACGCCGCCGAGAAGGACCGCCTGTACTCGATCGCCTACGACAACGGCATCACCCCCGCCGTCACGTTCGCGACGATCTTCTCCGAGGTCATCGCCCGCTGGTCGACGCAGCAGCGGTTCCTGCTGAACGTGCCGCTGTTCAACCGCGAACCCACCCATCCCAACATCGACCAGGTGGTCGGCGACTTCACCAACTCGGTGCTGATCGACGCGGACGCGCGCACCCCCGAGTCCATGATCGAACGCAGTCGTCGCCTCCAACGCGAGCTGCACGACTGCGCCGGCCACGCCGCCTACGAGGGGCTCGACGTACTGCGCGACCTGGGGCAGCTGCGCGGCGCTCCGGTCACCCCGTCGGTGGTGTTCACCTCGGGGCTGGGCTTCGGCGAACTGTTCTCCGACCGCGTCCGCACCCTGTTCGGCGAACCCGTGTGGATCCTGTCGCAGGGACCGCAGGTGGACCTCGACGCGCAGGTCGTCGAGCTCGACGGCGGTCTGCTGGTCAACTGGGACGTCCGTCGCGACGCACTGCCCGAGGGCGTGATGGACGCGATGTTCGCCGAGTTCCAGACCCTGCTGACCGGGCTGGTGGCCGACGGCGCCGACTGGAACGCCGATCTGTCGATCGCCCTGCCGCCCGCCCAGCGCGCGGTGCGCGACGCCGTGACGTCCACTCCCGCCGTGAGCGAGCCGCGGACGCTGCACGAGCGGTTCTTCGCCGTCGCCGCGAACGATCCCGACCGGGTCTGCGTGGTGACCGCCGACGGCATCGAACTCTCGTACGGCGACGTCGCCGCGCAAGCACGAGCCGTCGCCGGTGCGCTCGTCGCCGACGGTGTCACGCCCGGCGACACCGTCGCCGTGGTGCTGCCCAAGGGGCACACCCAGGTGATCGCCGTTCTCGGCGCCCTCGCCGCGGGTGCGGTCTACCTGCCCGTCGGCGTCGACCAGCCCGCTGCCCGGCGCGAGAAGATCCTGGAACGCGGCGACGTGAAGGCGGTGCTCGACCAGGACGGTTTCGCCGCCGCGACGTCGGCGCAGCCGCTGGACGCTCTCCCGGCCCGCACTCCGTCCGACCTCGCCTACGTACTGTTCACCTCCGGTTCCACCGGCGAGCCGAAGGGCGTCGAGGTGAGCCACGCCGCGGCCGCGAACACGATCGACGCGATCGTCGACGAGTTCTCGCTCACCGCCGACGATCGCACGATCGGACTGTCGGCGCTCGAATTCGACCTGTCGGTGTTCGACGTGTTCGCCCCGCTCGCCCTCGGCGGCGCGATCGTGTGCGTCGACGGCGACGCCGCCCGGGACGCGCAGACGTGGGCGGCGCGGATCGCCGCGCACCGCGTGAGCGTCCTCAACGCCGCACCCGGCCTCATCGGCATGCTGCTGGACACGGCGTCGGCCGATCAACTCGCGAGCCTGCGCACGGTGATCACCGGCGGCGACCGCGTCGACGCCGATCTCGGCCGCCGCGCCCGCGCCACCGTTCCCGGACTGCGTTTCGCCGGACTCGGCGGCACCACCGAGACGGCGATCCATTCGACCGTCTACGAGGTGACCGACGCCTTCCCCACCGCCTGGGACACCGTGCCGTACGGCCGTCCGATGGCGGGCACGTCGTGCCGCGTGGTGAACGAACGCGGCGAGGACGCACCCGACTGGGTGACCGGCGAGCTGTGGATCGGCGGCGCGGGGGTGGCCGACGGCTACCGCGGCGCCCCGGATGCCACCACCGACCGGTTCGTCACCGTCGGCGGCGTCCGCTGGTATCGGACCGGCGACCTGGCGCGCTATCTGCCGGACGGGACCATCGAATTCCTCGGTCGCGCCGACCATCAGATCAAGATCCGCGGCTATCGCGTGGAGCTCGGTGAGGTCGAATCGGCGGCTCGCGCGGTCGACGGTGTCGATGAAGCGGTTGCGGCCCTCATCGACGGTCGACTCGCGCTGGCGGTCGCAGGCGGCTCAGCCGATGCGGTCACCGCGGCACTGGACGATGCACTGCCCGACTACATGGTTCCCGAGGTGGTGCATGTGGTGGACGAGGTCCCGTTGACGGCGAACGGCAAGATCGACCGCGCCGCGATCCGGGCCGGGCTCCGGCGCGCCGTCGCGGGCAGTGCGGTCGGCGAGTACGTCGCCCCCGAGACCGGTGTGGAGGCGGCCGTCGCCTATATCGCCGAGCAGGTCCTCGGTGTGGAGCGCCTCGGCGTGACCACCGACTTCTTCGACGCCGGCGCCAACTCGATTCTGGCGACGACGTTCGTCGCGAACATCCGCAGCCTGCTCGCGGTGGAGGGGGTGGGGATCACCGCGGTGTTCAAGGCCCGGACCGTGCGCGGCTTCGCGACACTGCTCGAAGAGCGCGAGCAGGTGCCCGGGCAGTTGGCTCAGGTCGCCGAGATCTTCCTGGAGGTGGCGGGTGTGGCGGCTCCCGCCGGTGCACTGGTGGGAGCCGACGACCGATGACCACCCTGGACGACCTTCGCGCGGCGATGGCCTCGCGTCTGTCCGATGCGGGGATCGCCGTCGACGGCGGCGTCCGACCGCGCCGCGATCGGGAGCGCGCTCGGATGTCGTTCGCGCAACGGCTGGTGTGGTCGCATCAGCAGCGCGTCCCCGACAGCACGGCGAACAACATCTGCCTCACGTTCACCTATACCGGCGACGTCGACGCGGACGCCCTGCAGCGGGCGCTGCTGGCGGTGGTGGAACGGCACGAGATCCTGCGGACCACCTACCACGCGGGCGACGACGAACCGTTTCAGCGGATCCACGCCGAGCTCGGGCCCACCGTGGTGACCGTCGATCTGACCGACGCCACCGATCCGGACGCCCGGCTGCGGAGTATCGTCGCCGACGCCGCGACGGAGGTCTTCGACCTGGAGACCGAGTCGTCGATCCGGTTCACGTTCGTGACGATGCCGACGGTCGACGGGGCACCACGGCTCGCGGTGGTGATCGCGATGCAGCACATCGTGTGGGACGGCATGACGTTGCCCGCGATGGCACGCGACGTCGGGCGCTTCTACGAGCAGGCCCGCGCGGGCGAGATCACGGTGGACGCGTTGTCGCCGCAGGTCGCCGACTTCGCCGAAGCCGAACGCGACCGGTTCGACGCCGCCGACCACAGCGGTGACATCGCATTCTGGGAGGAACGGTTCCGCGGCGACGTCGCGCTTGCGGCACTGCCGTACGACCATGCTCCGGAACGCGGGTCGGAGGTCAGCGCACGCGTGGACCGGACCCTGAGTCCAGCGGCGGAGGCCGGTCTGCGCTCGTGGGCCGCCGAGCTGCGGACGCCGCCGTTCTCGGTGTTCCTGACCGCCTACTACCTCGCGGTGCGCGAGCTGTCCGGCCGCGACGATGTGCTGATCGGCACCACCGTCGCCAACCGCGAGGAGGACGGTGCGCAGGCGTTGATCGGGAACTTCAGCAACCCGATCGCGCTGCGCATCCGCCCGGACGACGGCGTCGGCTTCGACGATCTGGTGCGGCACGTCCGCGCCGTCACCGACGAGGCGTTCGCACACCGCGAGTTCCCGTTCGACGAGATCGTCGAGATCGCACGCCGAGTGACCGGTGATCCGGCCGCCCACCCGTTCGACTCGCTGGTCCTGTTCCTCGACCAGAAGATCGACGGCATCGCGCTCCCCGGAGCGTCGATGACGTGGGAACTCGCCGACAAGGGCCGCCTCGCGCTGCCTGTGACCGTCGAAGCGTTCATGCACCCGGATCGCACCGAAGTGCAGATCGGCTACCGCGTCGAGCTGTTCGACGCGGGCACCGTGGAACGACTGCACGATCTGATCGACGCGGCGCTGAGGACCGCTGCGCCCGCTTCCCGTTCTCCCCGCTGATATCGAGTAGTCCGAGCCGGTAGGCGCGGACGCGCTCAGTCCCACTGGCTACTCGACCGACGGGTAGCTCACCACGAAAGACCCTCCCATGACATCCATCCTCCGCGACTCCCACGGCATCCCGCACATCAGGGCGGCTTCGGCCGCCGAGACGATCTACGCGCAGGGCTGCGCAACCGGCGTCGACCGCGCCTGGCAGATCGAATTCCTGCGTCTGCGCGCCGAGGGCCGCACCGCGGAGGTGTTCGGTCCCGCGGCCGTCGAATGGGATCAGTTCGTCCGACGAGCCCAGCTCGACCGTGCCGCCCGGCGGATTCACGACGCGTCGTCGTCGCGCACCCGGAGCCTGCTGCGCGCCTACGCCGACGGTGTGAACCGGTCGCACGAGCAGGCGACCGCCGTCGAGTTCGACGAGTTCGATCACCGGCCGAGCGCGTGGAGTCCGTGGACGCCGATCGCCGTCTTTCTCGTGCAGCACCTGATGTTCGGGCGATTCGCGACCAAACTGTGGCGTCTGCACGCGTGCCGGAGGCTGGGGCCGGAGGCGTTGTCGCTGCTCAACACCGAGGCGAGCGAACCCGCACCGAGCCGCGCACCCGCGATGCCCACGACGGAGTTCATCGACGAGCTGCTGCGCCTGGTGCCGGTCGGCGGAGCCGACGACGTCGAACTCGACGTTCCGCCGCTCGGCGACGCGATCTCCGGCAGCAACGCGTGGGGCGTCGCGTCGTCGATCGGCGGCCCCCTGATCGCCGGTGACCCGCACCGGTTCATCGAGATCCCCGGCGTCTACCAGCAGTGCCATCTGGCGTGCGACGAGTTCGACGTCGTCGGTTTCGCGTTCGCGGGCGTTCCGGGGCTGCCGCACTTCGCACACGCCGGGTCGGTCGCGTGGGGCATCACGAACGCGATGGCCGACCAGCAGGACGTGTACGTCGAACAGATGCGGCGCGACGGCGGAGTCGTCGTGGTGCGCACCCCTGACGGCGAGCAGACCTGTGACGCCTGGATCGAGCGGATCCGAGTCCGCGGCGGCGATGCGGCGGAGGTGGAGATCATCGAGACCCCGAACGGTTCCATCGTGTTCGGCGGCCCGGACGACGCGTGGTCGATGAGCCTGCGGACGCCGATGCTCACCGATGCGGCGTCGACCTTCGACGCCGTTCTCGATCTGCTGTTCGCATCCTCGATCGCCGAGGTGGAGCGCGCGCTCACCGGATGGGGCGAGCCGGCGAATCGGATCGTCGTCGGCGACTCGTCGGGGCGCGTCGTGGCGCATACGGTCGGTCGTCTCCCCCAGCGCGCCGATGAGAACTACTGGCTTCCGGTACCGGGATGGGACGAACGCTACGCCTGGCAGGGCTACGCCGATACGTCGCTGACCGGCTACGACGCCGAGGTGTCGGGCTTCGCGGTGATAGCCAACCAGAGGATTCCGGACTGCCCTCCGATGCAGCCGATCACCACCGAATGCTCCCCCGTCGCTCGAGCCGCACGGATCGGCGAACTGCTCGCGGCGACCGACTCCGTGTCGGCGGATCAGTGCGCCGCCATCCACCGCGACGTGGCGAACGGCCCGGCGGCGTCGGTGATCGCTCTCCTCGACGGACTCGCGGGCCTGAGCGACGACGCAGTCGCGCTACGCCGGCGCCTGCGCGCGTGGGACGGCGCGATGAACGCCGACAGCGTCGACGCGTTCCTGTTCGCCGAGTTCCGCAGCCGCCTCGTCGTCGCGATCACCGCTGACGATGCGCTCGCGCCACTCGCCGAACCGAACGGCTTCCCGTCGTGGACGGCCCCGTACTTCGTCGCGGGCACACGGATCGCGGCCGGGCTCGACGCCGTGGTCGCCGGGGCTCCGCGCATCGGACTGGACGTGCCCGCCGTCGCCGCGCGCGCACTGGAGCAGGTGGCGGCGGAGTTCACCGGCACGACGACCGCCTGGGGCGACGTCCACCGGCTGGCACCGTTTCACGGTATGGACTTCGCCGGTGTCACCGCGTCGTTCCCGGAGCTGTCGAAGCTGGTGCGCCCCGAACCCGCGCCTCTCGGCGGCGACGCCGAGTGCGTGTTCGCCAACGCGAGCGCCGTCGGCTTCGCCCACGTGTGCCGTCTCGGTTCGGTGGCCCGCTACGTGTGGGACGTCGCCGATCGGGACGCCAGTCGTTGGATCGTTCCACTCGGTGCGAGCGGCGACCCGTCGTCCGACCATTTCCAAGACCAGTTGTCGACGTGGGCGCGCGGCGAGCTGATCGACGTCGTCACCGATTGGGACGCGCTGGCAGCGACGTGCGCTTCGGAGGAGATCTCATGAGCATCCTGTCCGACGCCCAACGCGACCTGATGCGGCAGCGATTGGCTGCCGCGGGCATCGAAGCACCCGCCGAGCCCGATGCCGCCCCCGAGTCCGTCGCCGCCGACGGTTCGCTCGGGATCGCCGAGCGCCGGATGTGGAAGATCTACGAGATCGATCCGGAGTCCGACTCGCACAATTTCGCCGTCGCGCTGACGTTCGGGGCGCCGTACACGATCGAGCAGATCGTGACGTCGACGGAGCGGACGATCGCGTCGTCGCGGGTGGTGGGCTCCGTGATCGAGGTGTCCGGCGACGCTCCGCGCCGGGTGCCCGCACCTCGCGAGGGCCGCTGGACGGTGCCCGGCCGGGTGTGGGAGTTCGGTGACATCGCCGCCGACGTCGCCGCGTCGCCACAGCTCGTCGCGCAGGCCCCGTTCGAGTTGACACGCGAGCAGCCGTGGCGGGTCCGCATCCGTCGACTCGACGACGGAACGGTGTCGATGCTCCTGGTGATCCACCACATCGGCGGGGACGAGACCATCCTGCCTCCCGTCCTGACCGCCCTGGTCTCGGGCGAGGCGGCGTCCTGGTCGGGCGGCGGCACCGCGGTCGATCCGTCCGCGCGCACGGGCGCGCACGCCGACGCCGCCGTGCGGCACGCGTGGGCCACATGGGCTGCCGAGGGCATCCGCTATCCGCTGTCGGGCGAACTGCCGTCGACCACACCGGAGGAGAGCTGGGTGTCGGTGATGGGCGAGGGCCGCGGAGCACTGCTGCATCGTCGTCTGTCCGACGACGTCGTCGCTCGGCTGATCGCCTTCGCGCGGGAGGTGGACGCGACGCCGAATTCGCTGTTCGTCGCCGTCTCGGCGCTCACCGTGTACGCCGTGACCGGCGCCGACGACTTCGTGATCCTGGTGCCCGCCGACAACAGAGGACCCGCTGAGACCGTCGACGAGGTCGGCTACTCGGGCAACATCGTCCCGATGCGCTTCCGCTTCGGGCTCGCCGGAACCGTCGGCGACGCCCTCCGTTCCGCGGTCGCGACGGTCTTCGAGGCGATGGAGCACTCATCGGTCGACTACGGCACCGTCCTCACCGCGCTGCGCGGCGCGGGCGGACGATTCCCCGTCGCCGAGATCATGACGCTCGTCAAGAACGCGCCCCTGCGCGGCGTACCGATCCCCGCAGGCGCGCATGTCACGTGCGAGACCGTGTTCAAAGACGTCGTCCATTACCCGTTGAGCATCTCCTTCGAGTTCGACGAGCACGACGCCGTCCACCTCGAGCTGGAGTATCGAACCGACGTGCTCGACGAGCGGTACGCGGAGCGGGTGGCCGATGCGGCCGAAAGACTGACCGCGGGACTGCCGGATACGGCGGATACGCCGCTGACGTCGCTACGGGCCGTAGACGCATAGGACTGGGCGACCGCAGAACTCGCACTCGTCCGCGACGCTGTGGCCGCCCGCCGCCGGGTCAGAAGGGCGGTTCGCCCCAGTCCGCGAATTCCGCGTTCGGCATCGGCATCGGCACACCCGCACGGGCGCGGCGGTTCGCCGCCCGGATCCTCATCCGATACCGATGCTTGGCCCGCGTCCGCGTCAACGAACGCACCGGCCCCGAACCCACATCAACCGCATCGACATCAACCGCATCGACATCAACCACCCGACCCGGATGCGAACACGGCAACAACCCCAACTCCGGCACCAACCACGAATTCAACGCCCGAGCCCGCACCGTGATCCCCTCCGGCGTCGTGATCTCCGTCCACACCACACCAGTCGCATCAACGATCAGATCATCGACCCACCCGCGAACATGAGTCTTCAGCCCATGATGGAACCGACAGCGCGGGACGAGATTGCACGGACACGTCGGACCACCAGCCGCCGGATCCGCATGATCGTATTCCTGGACATGGTCCAAGTCGCAGTTCCACGCGGCCTCGACACATCCGATCACCGAGCACTCACCGTGCAGTGCACGCACCGCGGTATCGCACGCCGCCGTCGGCCGGTACCCGTCGGCGGCCTGCGCGGTCCCGTTCATCAGCTCACCCACATCCAAGGTGCGGGCGGTGGTGTCACCCCGCTGCGCGACCTCGCGAGCATGCTCGGCCGAGATCGGACCGAACCCGTCGAGGAACGCCGGCGTCTCCGAATCACCCTCCAGGGTTTCGCGGCGGGCGATCACATGCAGCACGATCTTGCTCGCACGCCCGGCGATCTCCTCCTCCGACAACCGAGCCGGACAGTCATCCTCACCACACCGACAGGTGAACGGCACACCACGCAGACGAGCGATCGCCGCATCCGAGCGACGCACCTGCTTACTCCGCGGATCGTCCTCGCACACCCCGTCGACAACAGCGTCGAGTGACTTCGACGCGAGTTCGACATCCTCGGCGGCAGCAGTGACCGATAACTCCGACAGTTCCGCATCGACCGGAGCCGTGACGACCTTCTTCCCGACCTTGGCCGCCTCCCGAGCAGCCAGCGCCGCATCAACGTCGTACTCTGCGACGACACCGTTGACCGTCATCACCACGCGGCTCGCCGACAGAGCACCCATCTCCCGCAACCGCGCCGCGGCCTCGTGATCGATCACCGCGAGAACATCCTCATCGAGCACACCCTCGGTCTGCGCCAACGCGGCGTGAAACCAGCCCGGCGTCACCACCCCATCACGCATCAGCGTGCCCAGTTCGGGGACACGCTCCACCATCGAGATCGCCCGATCAACGAACCGCTCCGCAGTGAACTGCCTACTACCGGTCAACACCGCATACGAGGCCGCGGTCTGGCACAGCGGATCGTAGACCCGCGAGAACGAGTCCACACCGACCTCCGACGCCGCATCGACGGCGGCAGCGACCTTGCCCTCCCACACCCGGTAGACCGCGACGTACCGCTGCCACAGGATGAAACCCTGAAACGAATCCGACCGCGCCGCGAACTGCAACAACGCCGCCTGATCGACATCAGCACCCTGCGCCGTCTCCGGCATCGCGATCCGAACGATGATCGCACCATCCTCGACCGCGATCGTCGAGGCTTTCTGGTCCCCCAACGTGGTGTGCATCCCAACCCCCATGATCGAACGTACATTCGATTATAGTGAGATGTGTCACCCTTAGTCAAGGGGTGTTTCAGACAGGAAGCACGGCGAAGCGGCCTGCAATAGGAAGACCAGACCCCGTCCCCTGTCACATCGATTCTCGCCCGTTCGTCCGCGATGCCGCGTCCGCGAGTGGACGGCCGACGGTGCCGAAGCCCTCTCAGAGATCCGTGATCCGCGGCGGATCGGCACCCGGCCGCGAGACGGTGACGGCCGCGGCTCTGACGGCGAAGCCGAGCACGTCGGCCCACGCGTCCGACGACATCGCCCGCACACCGCCGACCGTCAGCTCGTGTTCCAGGTGGAGTCGAGCGAGCAGCGCGCCGAGAACGGTGTCACCGGCGCCGATGGTGTCGACGACCTCGGCTTTCACACCTGGAGATCGGACGACGCCGGACGAGGTGACCGCCGCGATCCCGTCCGCGCCCAGCGTCACGACGACGGCCTCCGCGCCCGCCTCGATCCAGGACCGCACCACGGGAAGCACGTCGTCGAGCGTCGACTCCTCCGCGACGTCGGCCAGCCAGGCGATGTCGTCGATCGAGGCCTTCACGATCGTGGTGTGGGCCAGCCGCTCAACGAAGCGGGCACGGTACGCGGCCGGGTCATCGATGACTGCGGCGCGGATGTTCGGGTCGACGACGGTCACCCGCCCAGCCGCGGATTCGCGCGCAAGCACGGCGTCGTACACCGACGCTCCCGGTTCCAAGACCATCGACAACGTGCCGAGCACCACCGCGCGGACGTCGTCGGGCAGCGGCCCGGGATCGGCGACGAGCCGGTCCGCGGTGCCGTTCACGTAGAAGCCGTAGCGGACCGCGCCGGGATCGGAGGTGTCGGTCACGGCGAGCGTCGTCAGCTCGTCCCCGCGCTGCACGAGGTCGAGGTCCACTCCCTCATCGCGCAGACGCGCGGCCAGGGAGTTCCCGAAGCCGTCGGTCGAGATCCGCGACAGGAACCCGGTATCGGCGCCGAGTCGGGCCATGGCGATCGCCGCATTGAACGGACCGCCGCCCAATGCCGGTCGCAGCGCCGCCGATCCGTCGCCGGCCACGGTCGGCACCAGGTCGACGAGTGCTTCACCACCCACGATGATCATGTGTCACAACACCTCCGAGTCGAGGCCCGGTGCCCCGACAACGGTTCGATGCTATCGACATCGGACTCGACCGGTACCGCGATCACCGCGCGCAGACGGGACGTGTGCTCGGAGCCGGTCACTATACGAGGTCGGCTCCGAGCAGAGGTTCCATCCACGCGAGCAAGACCACGGCTGGTCGAGCCGTTCGACGCCGCAGGGGAGCCGGAGTCGAAACCCTCGCGGCACAGCTCCTACGCCTGCCCGATCACCTCGCCGAGCACCTCGACCAGACGCGCAGCGTATCCCGGCAGAGCATCCGGGTCGGCGATCACGCCGAGCGTCGTGCGTGCGCCGAGGATCAGACCGGTCACCGACAGCGAGTAGCCGATGAGCGGCGAGAACGCGGTCAATCGTGTGATCGGTCGGCCCAGGACCGAACGGACCTGTGTGAACCCCGGGTTGATGCCGATGTGCACGTCCGGACTCATCCGCTCCATCGACGAGGCGACGATCTGCCGCATATCGGCCCATGCGATGTCGGGTCCGTCGTCGGTCGCGGCCAGGGCCAGTCCCAGATCGCGCTCCTCGATGAGCTTCAGCTCGTCCCGGGCCCGCGCGATCTGCGCGTCCAGATCCGACACCTCACCGGGCAGGTTGAGCAGTGCGACGGCGACGGCGTTGCCGGTGTGCCGGAACGACGGGTCGAGGGTCACCGGCAGGTTCACGCGGATGTTCCGTGCCGTCGTACCCGTCGGCGGAGCGATGCTCAATGCACTGCCGATGGCCGCGACGAGGAACTCGTGGACCGACGCTTCGTGGGCGCGGGCGGCTCGCCGCAGATCGCGGGTCGACGCCGAGAACACGGCTGTCTCGCGTCGGCCGCCGTCGGTGAGCGTCGGCCAGCCGCGCCCCTCGACGCCGTCGGCCCACTGCTGCTCGAACGCCGCGCGCGCGGCGGCCAGCCTGTCCTCGTCGGGGGCGCCGACGCGGAAGCGGGGCGAGGTGGCGAAGCGATCGAAACTCGACAGGTCGTCGGAATCGGCGAGGAGAGCCGCGAACGCGGCGCCGGCGATCCCGTCCGACAGACTGTGATGCACGGTGAGCAGCAAGTATTGGGAATCGGTCGACGTCAGCAGAGTCAACCGCCAGTACGGATTCGGCTGCGGCAACGGCTGTTCGAGGATCGCCGCGACGCTCGCGTGAACGTCGTCGAACCGCTCTTCGGTGACGTGTGCCGCCACGTCCACATCGTCGGCGACGACGATCTCCGGCGCGTCGTCGCGTCCACCGCGCACTCCGATCCGGAACAGCTCGTACCCGGCGATGCGTTCGGCCGCCCGGGCACGCACGGCGTCGAGCGTCAGCGGATCTCCGTCGCCCAGTTCCAGCAGCATGCCCCAGTGACTCGGCGCGCCCGGCCCGTCGGTGTGCAGGAAGGTGAAGTCCGTCGGCCCGAACTCGGCGACTCCGGGAGCGGTCACGGCGTGAGAGCCAGTTTCGCGCGGACGACCTCTTCGAGGTCACCGACGGTCTTCGCGTCGAAGATCTCGCGCTCGGCGAGCTTCACACCGAGCTTCTCCTCGATGGCGACGACACCGATGGCGAACGCCACCGAGTCCATGCCGAGGTCGTCGACGAGGCGAGACTCCTCGGTGATCCCGTCGACGGGTAGGTCGAGGTCCTCGTCGAGGATCTGCTGTAGGGACTCGCGCACGGTGTCGGACATCGATTACTCCTTGTTGAGGGTCAGCGCTGAGGGGTCAGCGGCAGAGGATCAGGAGCCCTGCGACGCGCGACGGTATCCGCGCACGGCCAAGGGCCCGAAAACGGCGAGCAGACCGATGGTCCACACGATCGTCGCCACCAGCGGACCGGCGACGGCCCCGCCCTCGGTGAGGCCTCGGATCGCATCGATCGCCGGACTCATCGGCTGGTTGCGGACCACGGGCTGCAACCAGCCCGGGTACTCCGACACCGGCGCGAAGCCGCTGTTGAAGAACAGTAGGAACAGGAAGACGCCGCCGAGCAACTGCACCGACTGGATGCCCGATGCCACGGTCGCCAGCGCGATCACGGGTGCGGCGACGCCGACAGCGAAGATCATCGGGACGATCCACGCGCCGAACGCCGAGGCGACGCCCTGTTCGAAGCGGAAGCCCATGGTCGCCGCGACGGCGAACAAGATGATCGTCGCCAGCCCGGTGCGGACGGCCTCCGCGGTGAGCCGGCCCGCGATGAAGCCCCAGCGGGACACCGGGAGCGTCCACATCCGCGACAACAGTCCGCTGTCGCGTTCGGCGATGAGGGTCATGGCCGTGGCGATGGTGCCGTACAGCGCCCCGACCAACGCGACCAGCCCGGTGTTGCCGTAGACGCTCTCGCCGGAGCCCAGTGCGGTGACCGACTTTCCGAACACCAGCTGGAACATCAACAGCATGAACGCCGGGAAGGCCACGGACTGCACGACGATGCCCGGGTCACGGCTCCACGATCGTAGAAGCGTCGCGGTGTGCACGACGGTCTGGACGAGAGGTCCGACGGTCCGTCGCGCCTGCCAGGTCTGGTCCACTGCGGTCATCGGGTGGCCTGCTTCCGTGCGACGGCGATGGCGGCGATCCCGCCCGCCACGAGGAGTCCGACCGCCCAGCAGATCACCGCGGTCGGATCGAGGTCGGCTCCGGTCGACAGGGCGCGCAACGCGTCGGCGAACACCGACAGCGGCTGGTTCCGGACGAACGGCTGGATCCAGCCGGGGAAGCTCGCGGCCGGCACCAGGCCGGTGGAGGCCATGATGAGGATGAGCTGCGGGATCATCAGTAGGCTCGCGACGGCGAGCGAACTCGCGGCGACCGTGCCCGCGGCATCGGTGAGCAGACTGAGGGCCAGTCCGAACACGACGACCAACAGCAGGAATCCGATCGTCTCCCCCGCCGAGCCGTGGAAGCGGAAACCGAGGGAGAACCCGACGATCAGCCCGCCGCAGATCGCCAGGCACATGCGCGCGACGATCCACACCATCCGGCCGAGGATCGGTGCGATCCGCGGAATCGGCAGACTCATCAAGCGTTCTCTGACGCCGGCGCGCGCATCGGCCCCGGCCACTTCTGTCGCGGTGATCGCCGTGAAGATCCCGGTCTGCAGAAAGATGATCGGCATGAGGAATTGCGCGTAGTCACCGCCCGCCACCTCGAATCGCCGGTGCAGCGGGACGTAGAAGCAGAGGAAGAACACGATGGGACTCAACATCGCGAACACCGCGTCGCCGCCGCGGACCGCCGCCGAGATCTTCTGTCCGGCCAGAGTCGCCGTCGCCGAGACCAGTCCGACCGAGCGTCGCGGCGTCTGAGTCTGCGCCGCGACGAGAGTCGCCGTCACGGCGCACCGACCCCGGTGAGTTGCAGGAACACTTCGTCGAGCGACGGTTGGCGCAGACCGATGTCGACGACGTCGATCTGCGCGGCGTCGAGTGCGGCGATCACGTCGAGCACCGTCGACTTGCCGTCGGGTGCGCGCACGACGACCCGGGGATGTGTGACGGTCGACGGATCGTCGGACTCGATGACGTCCACTCGGCTCAGTGCGTCGAGCGTGCGCGGGAGATCGTCACGTCGAACCAGGCTCATCTCGCACACCGCCGCCCCGGCCTGGCGCTTCAATTCGCCGGGAGTCCCCGATGCGACGATCGCGCCCGAGTTGAGCATGACGATGGTGTCGGCGAGACGGTCGGCCTCCTCCAGGTACTGGGTGGTGAGCAGCACGGTGATGCCGTCGGCGCGCAGTCCCGCGACGGTGTCCCACACCGCGGCGCGGCTGCGGGGGTCGAGCCCGGTGGTCGGTTCGTCGAGGAACAGGACCTCCGGACGCGTGATGAGGGCGCTCGCGATGTCGACACGGCGTCGCATGCCGCCCGAGAGCGCTCCGACACGGCGGGAGCGCACATCGGCGAGATCGAATTGGTCGACGAGATCGTCGATGCGGCTCCGCAGGGCGCCGCCGCGCAGTCCGGTGAGACGTCCGAACACCGACAGGTTCTCCGCCGCGGTGAGACTCTCGTCCATCGATGCGTACTGTCCGGTCAGGGAGATCAGCTCGCGGACCTTCGCCGCCTCGGCGACCACGTCGTGCCCGGAGATCCGTGCGCTGCCCGCGCTCGGACGCTGCAGTGTCGACAGAAGCGTGACCGTCGTCGTCTTCCCGCTGCCGTTCGGCCCGAGCAGTCCGAGGATCTCTCCCTGCGGGACCTCGAACGAGACCCCGTCCAGCGCGGTGACGCTGCCGTACGTCTTGGTCAGATTCTCGACAGAGATCGCGATGGGCGCAGGCATCCCGCAGTCCCTTCAATAGACGACATTCACCAACAGCAGGTAACACTAATATAGGTGAGCCTAACCAATAGTGTCAGGGTTGGCTAGAGGCGGATCCGCTGAGACACACGGTGTCTCGACGCGGTCGTCGTCGCGATTTCGATCGGGCGCCGCACAGACCCCGTCTGTGCGTGAGGCGAGGTCTGCGCTCAGGCGAAGAGTGCGGCGAACTTCTCCAGCGAGGTGTGGATGTCGCCCTTCACCGCCATCGCCGCGGCCTTTCCGACCGGCCCCATGAGGGGCAGTCCACCGAGGTCGATGAGGAATCCGATCTGCGAGCCGTCACCGTCGGGCTTGATCGTCAGATCGATCTTGGCCTTCACCCCGCCCTTGCCCGCGCCCTTCAGCACCACTTCGCGCGGACGGTCGAACTTCTCGATCTCCCACGCGAACCGCACCCGGGTGCCCTTCGCCTTGACCACCGACGACACCGTGAGTCCTCTGCCGATCTGATCGGCGGCCGGGAGGGGGCTGCGCCAACCGTCGTGCAGCACCAGCCACTCCTCGTAGCGGGACAGGTCGGCGGCCGCCGCGAAGGTATCCTCGGGCGACAGATCGACATGAATGGAGTCACTCGTCTTGGCCATGGGAACAGAGCCTAGCGTCTGCGGCGACGCGCGCCTGCTACTCGGTCGCGTCCTACGTTCACACGGCGTGTCGGCGATGATCACCGAAGTGGAGGCGTACGACGGGCCGCGAGACCCGGCGTCGCACGCCTACACCAGAACGCCCAGGTCGGCGACGATCTACGGACCCGAGATGCGGTTGTACGTCTACCAGATCCACGGTCATCACTGCGCGAACGTGGTCACCAGTCCCGAAGGCGAGGGATCGGCGGTGCTGATCCGCGCCGGCCGGATCGTCGACGGAGTCGACCTCGCGCATCAACGGCGTCAGGCGATGGTGGACGACGATCTGCTCGGTCGCGGCCCCGGCAACCTCGCCAAGGCGCTGGGCATCACCAAGGCCGATCTGGGCACCGATCTCACCGTCGACGACGGCGTGCACCTCGGCCCGCATCTGGAACACCCGACGACGATCTGCTCGGGCCCGCGCGTGGGCGTCCGACTGTTCGCCGACGAACCGTGGCGCTTCTGGATCGACGGCGAGCCGTCGGTGTCGGTGTATCGACGGCATCCGAAGGCCGGAACGACGCGGACCGGGCCCGCCGACTGAGTCGACGGGCCCGGTCCGGGGTCGGTCGCTCAGTTCTGGTCGTTCTTGTTCACGCCGTCGTTCTTGGGGGCCTCGCCCTTGGGGTCGCCGACCTTCGGGTCGCCGCCCTTCGCGGCGTCCTTGTTCTCGGCGCCGACCGCCTTGCGAGCGGCGTCCTGCGCCTTGTCGACCTGCGAAGCGAACTTTCCGCCGGTGGCCTTGTCGACGGCGTCGCCGCCCTTCTCGATCAGGTCCGGGTTCGATTTCAGCGCGTTCTTGGCCTTGTCAACGATTCCTTTGAGGTCCATGCGGCGAAGTATAGTCACGCGTCCTGCAGGTCCGCCGCCCGACGACGCTCGAGCACCCGGCCGAGCACCCGGCTCGAGATCTCGATGGCAGCACAGCCGACCGCCGCGCAGACGAGCGCGACGAGCATCATCCCACCGTTCGACGAGTCGAGGTGGAACATGCGCTGGCTGAACGGAACCGTGAAGATCAGCACGTAGGCGAGCACCGAGACGGCGATCAGCAGGTACTTCCACCATGTGTACGGACGGGCGACCACGGCCAGCACGTACACCGCGCACGCGATCATCACCGCGAGGGTCGCCGTGGCCGCCTGCGTCTGCTGCGCGCCGATCGCCTGCGACGCGCCGATGATCGCGGCGGAGGTGTCCGACGGCGCGAGCAGGACGTCGCCGGTGTAGCTCGCGACGGCCGCCGAGTAGTCCCGGTTGACGAACATGAAGCAGATGAAGGTGGCCAGACCGATGATCAGCCCGTTCGGTATCGCCTGGGTCAGGACGCGGCGGACGAAACCTTCCTTCGCGCGTTCGTTGTTCGGTGCCAGCGACAGGATGAACGCGGGCACGCCGATCGTGAACCACGCGGAGATCGTGACGTGGATCGGCTGGAACGGGTAGCTGATCGGCGCGAGGTCGAGTGCCTTCACGACGAGGCCGCCGACGCCGACGAGCAGGGCGAGCAGCACCGCGTACACGGTCTTGGTCAGGAACAGATTGGAGACGCGCTCGATGTTTCCGATGACGCGTCGTCCCTCGCCCACCACGTACGGCAGGGTGGCGAACTTGTTGTCCAGCAAGACGATCTGGGCCACCGAACGGGCTGCCGACGATCCGGACCCCATCGCGACACCGATGTCGGCGTCTTTGAGCGCGAGGACGTCGTTCACACCGTCGCCGGTCATCGCGACGGTGTGGCCCTCCCCCTGCAGCGCGGTGACCATGGCGCGCTTCTGGTCCGGACGGACTCGCCCGAACGCCTCGGCTCCCTCCACCACCCGGGCGAGCTCCTCCTGCTCGGTCGGCAGTTTGCGGGCGTCGACGGCGTGCTCCGGATCGCCGAGGCCGAGCGACGACGCGACCGCCCCCACCGAGAGCGCGTTGTCGCCGGAGATCACCTTGACCTCGACGTTCTGCGATTCGAAGTATTCGATGGTGTCGCGGGCGTCCGGACGCACCCGCTGTTCCAAGACGATCAGCCCGACGGGGGTGATCTCGCCCGGCAGGTTGGATCTCGACTCCGACGCCCCTGAGCCGGGTCGACCGGCGCCATCGGTACGGGACGGTTCCGTGTCGACGAGGACGTCACAGGTGGCCACGAGCAGGATGCGCAGGCCGGTCGAGCCGAGTTCCTGTGCGAGCTCGGCGATCCGCGACTCGGGGTCGAGGAGGACGTCGGGTGCGCCGATCAGCCAGTTGCCCCGGTCGGCGCCGTCGGCGTCGACGAACGAGATGCCGGAGAACTTGTTGGCCGAGCTGAACGGCAGCACCGCGGACGTCGACCATCCCGGCGCGTCCGGGTACGCCTCGGCGACGGCCTGGATGCTGGCGTTCGGGCGCGGGTCGGCGGCGGCCACCGCGGCCATCGCCGTCTGTACGAGGGCGGGGTCGACGGAGTCGTCGACCACGCGGATCTCCGAGAGACGCATACCGTTCTCGGTGAGCGTTCCGGTCTTGTCGGTGCACACCACGTCGACGCGGGCCAGCCCCTCGATCGCGGGCAGCTCGTTGACCAGACACTGGCGTTGGCCGAGCCGGATGACGCCGACCGCGAAGGCGATCGAGGTCATCAGGACCAGACCCTCGGGCACCATCGGCACAAGCGCCGCCACCATGCCGAGCAACGCGGTCTTGAGGCCGTTCTCACTGATGAAGAGCTGATTGACGATGGTCAGTACACCGGCCGGGATCAGCAGCCACGTGATGACCTTGAGGATCTTGTCGATGCCCGACCGGAGTTCGGACGAGACCATCGTGAACTTGCTGGCCTCGGCGGCGAGCTTGGCCGCATAGGCGTCGGCGCCGACCTTGGTGGCCCGGTACGCACCCGATCCGGACACCACGAAGCTGCCGGACATGATCTCGTCGCCCAGGTCCTTGTCGACGGCGTCGGCCTCGCCGGTCAGCAGCGACTCGTCGATGTCGAGGGCCTCGGACTCGACGGTCTCGCCGTCGACGACGATCTGGTCGCCGGGCCCGAGCTCGATGATGTCGCCGAGCACCACCTCGGCGGACGGCACCTCCTGCGCGACGCCGTCGCGCCGCACCATCGGACGCGCCTGGCCGACGATCGCCAGGCGGTCGAGCGTCTTCTTGGCGCGGACCTCCTGGATGATGCCGATGCCGCTGTTCGCGATGATCAGCAGACCGAACAGACCGTTGATGAACGAACCGGTGAATGCGACGATCGCGAACAGCACACCGAGGATCGCGTTGATGCGGGTGAAGACGTTCGCCTTGACGATGTCGGCGACGCTGCGACCCGACTTGTCGGGGGTGACGTTGGCCTGCCCGGCGGCCTTGCGCTCGGCGACCTCGGCCGAAGTGAGACCGGGCAGCCGGTCGGTCGTCGTGCTCATACGTGTCGCTCCCACCAGGTCGGATCGTCGAAGGCGGTCCCGGCGCGGTCGATCACGTCGAGGGTGGAACCGGGGCGGGGGACGCACACGTCGATCCCAGCCGATTCGGCCGCCGGCAGCAGACGCTGGACGGGGTCGCCCCACGAATGCCGCGCAAGGTTGAAAGTACCCCAATGGATCGGGATCATGAGCGATCCGCGGCCGCCCCCGTTCACGAGATCGTGCACGGTCACAGCCTCTTCGGGGTTCAGATGGATGTCCGGCCACAGGTCGTCGTAGGCGCCGATCGCGATGAGCGTGACGTCGAACGGCCCGTGACTCTCCCCCACCTCGCGGTACGACTCGGTGAATCCGGTGTCGCCGGAGAAGAACACCGAGTGCGACGGTCCGGTGATCGTCCAGCTCACCCACAATGTCTGGTTTCTCGTGAAACCGCGCCCTGAGAAGTGTCGCGCCGGAACGGCGCCGAAGGTGATCGTCGTGCCCCGAACCTCGAGCGCGACGTCGCCGTGCCAGTCGGCCGTGCGGATCCGCGCCGCGTCCACACCCCACGACACCAGGTGCGCATCCACTCCGAGCGGGGCGACGAACACCGCATTCGGCTGCGTCTTCGCGATCGCGGTGACGGTACCGGTGTCGAGGTGGTCGTAGTGGTCGTGGCTGATCAGCACGACGTCGACGGGCGGCAACTCACGCGCGCGCACCGGCGCGCCGTGCATCCGCTTGGGTCCGACGATCTGCGACGGCGAGCACCGCGCACTCAGCACGGGATCGCACAGCACGCGCACTCCGTCGACGTCGACGATCTCGCTGGCGTGCCCGAGCCAGGTGATCGACAGTTCCGCGGGCGCCGCGGGAGCGACGGGACGCAGCACCGGAATCACCCCGGACGGGCTGCCCGGACGCCGGATCATGTCGATGAGCGCGCCGGGACCCGGCCCGCCGTCGACGACGGCCGCGGCCTCCCGATTGGCGAACACGCCGCCGGAGAGATTAGGCGAGTCCGCGGTGGCGGCGGCGATCGCATCCGACGACGCACCCATGGCGCGCAACGGTCCAGGGATCAAGGTCACGACTGCCAGGCTAGCCGAGGCGCCCGGACGCTCGCCCGCACCGGGCGCAGACGCCGACGGGCACGATCGATGCGGGGGCGTGAGGTCCAAACGGGCGACAGCGAACGGGGGCCTGTGTCATGATCTATCTGAAGTTGATCGATCGATCCATTCAAGCCGACGAGAGGTACGAACTGATGACAGGCGGCGAGTATCGGCCCGACTGGGCCGGCATCGACGACGCGGTGCGGCGTGCGGGCCTGGACTCGCCCGTTCTAGCCCTCGATCTCGACGCGCTCGACCACAATATCGCCGACCTGCGACGCCGCGCGGCGGGTCGACCGATCCGCGTCGCCTCGAAGTCGTTGCGGGTGCGATCGATGATCGAGAAGGTGCTCGCCGAAGACGGCTACGCGGGCGTGCTGGCCTACGACGTCGCCGAAGCGCACTGGCTCGCGACGCAGTCGGGCGTGGCCGACGTCCTCCTCGGATATCCGACCTGCCGACGCGAGGCGCTCACCGCTCTGCTCGCCGACGATCTCGCCTGCCGGCGCGTCACACTGCTCGTCGACGACGAGGCCCAGCTCGACCTGATCGACTCGGTCGTCACCCCGGACAGGCGCCCGACCGTCCGCGTCGCCATCGACCTCGACGCCTCCCTGCGCGTCGCGGGCGGCCGCGTGCACGTGGGGGTGCGCCGCTCCCCGATCCACACCGTCGCCCAGGCGACGGCGCTCGCGCGCGTCATCGTCGCCCGGCCCGGCTTCGATCTCGTCGGCGTGATGTCGTACGAAGCGCAGGTCGCGGGTGTCGGCAACGCGGTGATCGGCAAGCACGCGATGAACGCGGCGGTCACCGCCATGCAGTCACTGTCGATGCGCGAGATCCGTCGCCGACGCGGCCGGGTGATCGCCGCCCTGCGTCACATCACCGATCTGGAGTTGGTCAACGCGGGCGGCACCGGCTCCCTCGAGGAGACGGCCAAGGACGCGTCGGTCACCGACATCGCGGCGGGCTCCGGCCTGTTCGGCGGCCACTTGTTCGACAACTACCGCCGCTTCCGGCCGGCGCCCGCGATGGGATTCGGGCTCGACGTGCTGCGTCGTCCCGCCGACGGCTTCGTCACCTGCGGCGGCGGCGGATGGATCGCGTCCGGTCCGCCCGGACCGGACCGACTCCCGAGACCGGTATGGCCCGAGGGTCTGGAGTACGTCGGCACCGAGTCGGCGGGCGAGGTGCAGACCCCGCTGTCGGGCGACGCCGCCCGCGATCTGTCGATCGGCGACCGCGTGTGGTTCCGCCACACCAAGTCCGGCGAGGTCTGTGAACGTGCCGACCGCGTCGCCCTGATCGCGCACGACGCGTCCGGGGCGAAGAACGTGGTCGACGTGGTCCCCACCTATCGAGGCGAAGGGAAGTGCTTCCTGTGACCGGCGTCTGGACCAACTGGGGCGGAACCGCCTCCTGCACCCCGGCCGAGGTCGTCACGCCGAACAGCGTCGACGAACTCGCGGCTCACGTGCGCAAGGCCGCCGAGAACGGCACACCGGTCAAGCCGGTCGGCGCGGGCCACAGCTTCACCGAGATCGCGGTCGCACCCGGGATCCAGGTGAACCTGTCCCGGCTGCGCGGTGTGCGCTCGGTGGACCTCGACCGCAAGCGCGTCACTCTCGCCGCGGGCACCCACCTGCACGAGGTGCCTGCGATCCTGGAGCCGTTGGGGCTGGCGATGGAGAACCTCGGCGACATCGACCGGCAGACGCTCGCCGGCGCCACGTCGACCGGCACCCACGGCACCGGCGCGCGCTTCGGCGGCATATCCACCCAGATCCGGGAGGTGCAGCTGGTCGACGGCTCGGGCGAGGTGATCCGAGTCGGCGAGGACGATCCCGATCTGAAGGCCGCAGCGCTGGGGCTCGGAGCCCTCGGCGTGCTCACCGAGATCACCCTGCAGTGCGTCGACGCGTTCGCCGTCCGTGCCGACGAGGGCACCGGCCACGTCGACGACGTGATCGACGGATTCGCCGACAACGCCGCCCGGTACGACCACTACGAGTTCTACTGGTTCCCGCACACGACCGCGACGATCACGAAGGCCAACACCCGGCTGCCCGCCGACACGCCGCGCCGCGGGCCGAGCTCCCTGCGCCGATACATCGACGACGAACTGCTCGCCAACCGACTCCTCGGCCTCTTGTGCGAGGCGGGCGCGCGCGCTCCCCGCACGGTCCGGTCGATCAACCAGGTGGTCGGGCGCGCTCTGTCGGCGCGCACGTACACCGACCGGTCGGACAAGATCTTCATCTCCGACCGCGACGTCCGGTTCCGCGAGATGGAGTACGCGCTGCCGTTGGCGGATGTTCCCGACGCGCTGCGCGAAGTGCGGGCGATGATCGAGCGCCGACGTCACAACGTCAGTTTCCCGATCGAGGTGCGCACGGCCGCAGCCGACGACCTCATGCTGTCCACCGCGAGCGGACGAGCTTCGGGCTACATCGCCGTGCACCGCTTCCACCGCGACGATCCCGCGGCGTCGCGGGCGTATTTCCGCGACGTCGAGGAGATCATGGTGGGCCGCGGCGGCCGACCCCACTGGGGCAAGATGCACACCCGCGACGCCGAGAGCCTCCGCGCGCTCTACCCGCGCTTCGACGAGTTCCGCGCGGTCCGCGACCGTTTCGACCCGCAGCGCGTGTTCGCGAATCCGTATCTGGACACGGTGCTGGGGAGCTGACGCCCGCTACTTGCCGGTGAACACCGGGAACCGCTTCTCCTCGCGGGCCCGCCGCGCCTCCTTGGCGTCGTCGCTCGTCCACGCCGCGATCATCGCGTCGTGGCGGTCCGCGGGCGCCTCGTCGCGCGCGCCGTCGCCGGTGAGGACCATCTTGTAGTGGCGCAGCGTGAGCGGGGCGAACCCTGCGATGGTCGACGCCCAGTGCGCGGCGTCGGCGAGGTCGCCGATCTTGTTGGCGAACCCGAGATCGTAGGCGCGGTCGGCCGAGATCGGCTCGCAGCCGATCAGGATGCCGCGCGCCGGACCGCCGCCGACCAGTGAGACGAGACGGCGGATGGTCCATTCATCCAGTGCCACGCCGATCTTGGCCGCCGGGATCCCGGCGATCGCCTCGGGAGCCATGACTCGGAGATCGGCGGCCATCGCGAGTTGCAGACCGCCGCCGAGCGCCGGACCGTTGACCGCGGCGATCACCGGGACCGGCGTCTTCTCGATCTGCTCGATCACGGCGACGAGTCGCTCGGGGAACTCCGGATCGTACACCGGCCCGGACAGGTCGGCGCCGGCGCTGAACACGGTGCCGCGGCCGGTCAGTACGATGACGCGCGCTCCGGCGTCCACCGCGTCGGTGAACGCCTGCGACAGATCCCGCAGCATGTCGTAGTCGAGTGCGTTGCGCTTGGCCTCGCGGGCCAGCTCGATGGTGGTCACGGGGCCGTCAGTCGTACTCACGATCATGGAGGGAGAGTACCCATCGTCGTCCGCGGGCGCTCGTGTCGGGTCGATGCCGCGTACGAACCGACGGCGGGTCCGCTGGGCGATGCCGTGCCCAGCACGTGGTGGAAACACGAACAGACCGCCCTGCCGGACGGGCAGGGCGGTCTGGTCGAGAGGATCTCAGGCGCCGAGCAGGTCGATCACGAAGATCAGCGTCTTACCGGAGAGCCGGTGACCCGCGCCTTCGGGACCGTAGGCCAGCTCGGGCGGCACGACGAGGCGACGGCGGCCGCCGACCTTCATACCGGGGATGCCCTTCTGCCAGCCGGGGATGAGGGCTTCGAGCGGGAAGTTGGCGCTCTGACCGCGGTCCCACGACGAGTCGAACTGCTCGCCGGTCTCGAATTCGACGCCCACGTAGTGCACGTCGACCATGCCGCCGGGCTGTGCCTGCGCGCCGTCGCCGATGATGATGTCGGTGACTTCGAGTTCGGTGGGGGCAGGGCCCTCCGGGAACTCGACTTCGGGCTTGGTGTTCTCAGCCATGGTTCTACCGGTCTCCCATTCCGACGAAGTCGCGCTCGGTGTAGCCGGTGTACAGCTGACGCGGACGGCCGATCTTGGTGGTCGGGTCGGCGTGCATCTCGCGCCAGTGCGCGATCCAGCCGGGAAGACGTCCCAGCGCGAAGAGCACGGTGAACATACGCGTCGGGAATCCCATCGCGCGGTAGATGACGCCGGTGTAGAAGTCGACGTTCGGGTACAGCTTGCGCTCGACGAAGTAGTCGTCGTGCAGCGCGACCTCCTCCAGGCCCTTCGCGATGTCGAGGAGTTCGTCCTCCACGCCCAGCGAGGTCAGGATCTGGTCGGCGGTCTTCTTCACGATCGCGGCGCGCGGATCGTAGTTCTTGTAGACGCGGTGACCGAAGCCCATCAGCTTCACACCGTCTTCCTTGTTCTTCACCTTGGTCATGAAGGCCTTGGTGTCGCCGCCGGATTCGCGGATCTCGTCGAGCATCTCCAACACGGCCTGGTTGGCGCCGCCGTGCAGCGGGCCCCAGAGCGCGTTGATACCGCCCGAGATGGACGTGAACAGGTTGGCCTGCGACGAACCGACGAGGCGGACGGTCGACGTGGAACAGTTCTGCTCGTGGTCGGCGTGCAGGATGAACAGCATGTCGAGGGCCTTGGCCACCTCGGGGTTCACCTCGTAGGGCTCGGCCGGGAAGCCGAACGTCATGCGCAGGAAGTTCTCGACCAGGCTCAGCGAGTTGTCCGGGTACAGGAACGGCTGGCCCTGCGACTTCTTGTACGCGTAGGCCGCGATGGTCGGCAGCTTGGCGAGCAGACGGATGGTCGCGAGCTCGACCTGCTCGGGATCCTTCGGATCCAGCGAGTCCTGGTAGTAGGCGCTCAGCGCGTTGACCGCGCTGGAGACGACCGGCATCGGGTGCGCGTTGCGCGGGAAGCCGTCGAAGAACCGCTTGAGGTCCTCGTGCAGCAGCGTGTGGCGCTGGATGCGCGTGGTGAAGTCGTCGAGCTGCGCCTGCGTCGGGAGCTCCCCGTAGATCAGCAGATAGCTGACCTCGATGAAGGTCGACTTCTCGGCGAGCTGGTCGATCGGGATTCCGCGGTAGCGCAGGATGCCCGCGTCACCGTCGATGTAGGTGATCGACGACTTGGTCGACGCGGTGTTGACGAAACCACCGTCGAACGTCGTGAGGCCGGTCTGCGACAGGAACGAGCCCAGTGCGACCGAGTCGCTGCCCTCCGAAGCCTTCAGAATAGGAAGATCGATCTTTCCACCGGGGTAGGTGAAAGTACCGGTCTGCTGATCGGCGGCGCCATTCTCCACGGACACACAAACCCCTTAGCAATCGCGGGTGAGCAAGTTGTTCGGTAACAACTTAGTCGGCTTTCGACTCGACTGCCCAACGAGGGTCCCCGGGTTGACGACGGGATCCTCACATGTGCAGCCGACGACTTTTCTCGTCGCACGCTCAGCTTACGCACACCTCGGTACGGTGACTGCATGCGAGAGTACCCGGCGGGCGACGACGGCCTCCTCCTCGACTTCAGCGGGCGCGACGATCCGCCCCGCACCGCCGCCCGTGTGGCGGACGCCCTGCGAGCCGCCGCGGCTGCCGGGTCACTCTCGGTGGCAGATGTGATCGCGGCCGCGGAAACCGTGCTGGTGGAGGCGCTTCCCGGCACGGGTATCAACGAACTCGGAGTACGTCGAGCAGTCCATGACGTGCTGGCCTCCGATGATCGAGGAGCATCCGACGACGCCTCGTCGACAGCGCCGATCGTCGTCTCCACGGTCTACGACGGACCCGACCTGACCGACGCCGCGACCGCCGCGGGGTGCTCGACCGACGAGCTGGTGCGCGCCCACACCGCGGTCCTCTGGCGCGTGCAGTTCATGGGTTTCGCGCCCGGATTCGGTTATCTGGTACCCGATGTCACAAGTGACATAATCGACATCCGGACGCTGGCCGCGATCGGTCGACACGACCAGTCTCGCCCCGCGGTTCCGGCCGGATCGGTGGCCGTGGCGGCGGGATACAGCGCCGTCTATCCCCGCGAGAGCCCGGGCGGATGGCAGTTGCTGGGGCGCACCGCACTGCAGATGTGGAACTCCGCGGCCAACCCGCCCGCCCTGCTCGCCGCCGGGACCGCCGTCCGCTTCGTCGACGGCGAGGCGTCATGACGGGCCCGCACGCCGAGTTCGTCGTCGCCTCGACCGGTCCGCTGTCGACGATTCAAGATCTGGGCCGCCCCGGACTGGCCCACCTGGGCGTGCCCCGCTCGGGTGCCGCGGACCTCGAGTCGTTCGGGCTCGCCAACCGGCTCGTCGGCAACCGGGAGGAGGCCGCCTGCGTCGAGGTGACGCTCGGCGGGTTCTCGGCGACGGTGCACGGCACCGCACTCGTCGCCGTCACGGGTCCGTCGACCGTCGTCCGAGTGGACGGCCGAGAGGTCGGCAGCCATGCGGCGATTCCCCTGGAGAACGGCCGACGCCTGTCGGTGACGGCGCCGCGCCACGGGTGCCGTAACTACGTGGCCGTCCGAGGCGGCTTCGACGTCGTCCCCGAGCTCGACTCCCGGTCGACCGACACGCTGTCCGGACTCGGACCCGCTCCGCTCGCCGTGGGAGACGAACTGCCCGTCGGACGCCTGTCGTCGGGCTGGCCTGCCGTGATGCTCGCACCGCCGGCGCCGTGTCCGACGGCGCCGTCGATCGCGCTGACCGTCCGATACGGCCCGCGGGCCTATCGGCTCGTCGATCCGGGCGTCCTCGCCGAGGGAGTCTGGGTGGTGAACCCGGCGAGCAATCGGATCGGCGTCCGACTGGACCGACCCGAGGGCCACGACGACCGTCGGCCCGTGCATCTCGGTCAAGCCGAATCGGCGTCCGAGGGCGTACCGCTGGGCGGCGTCCAGATTCCGCCGAGCGGGCAGCCCGTCGTCTTCCTCGCCGACCATCCGGTGACCGGCGGCTATCCGGTGGTCGCCGTCGTGACGCCGACGTCTCTCCCGCGAGCGGCACAGCTCGTCGCCGGCGACCGCGTCCGCTTCGTCACCGGCTGACACCCGCCCGCCGGCCGGACATCGGATCCGTTGCATTCCCAATGAGACGTATCTAGAATTTCGTCTCATGACAGAGCTGTTGCCCGATCACGCACCCGACACCGAGTCGCCCGCGTTGCCGCCGCTCGGCCCGGACTCGGTCACCTGGCGCTTCTTCGGTGACTGGCGCGGCATGCTGATGGGCCTGTGGTCGGGATCGATGCAGAACATGCACCCGAAGCTCGCGGCAGGCGTGTGGGACCACTCCGACTTCTTCGGCGAGCGGTGGGAGCGGTTGATGCGGTCGCTGTATCCGATCTCGGGCGTCGTCTTCGATCAGACGCCCGAAACGGGGAGGCAGGTGCGCGACTATCACCTGACGATCAAGGGCACGATGGACGACGGCGGCCGCTACCACGCGCTCGACCCGGACGTCTTCTACTGGGCGCACGCCACCTTCTGGTACGGCAACATCCGCTGCGCGGAGGCGTTCGGGCCACCGATCTCCGAGGCCGACAAGCGGGCCCTCTTCGACGAGTCGAAGAACTGGTACGCCGCCTACGGCATCTCGATGCGACCCTGCCCGGACACCTACGAGGAGTTTCTCGAGTACTGGGAGCACATGTGCACTCGGGTGCTGCGCGACCACGACGCCGTCCGCACCGTCCTGGACATCACCTCTCTGCCCGCCCCGCCGTGGGCGCGGGCCTGGCTGCCGAACTGGTTGTGGCGTCGACAGGTCGTGGTGATCCAACGGGTGTTCCAGTGGATCACCACCGGTCTGTACGACGAGCCGGTCCGGGAGATGATGGGCCTGACCTGGACCGCGAAGGACCAGCGACGGTTCCGCCTGTTCGGGCGGGCGGTGAACGCCGCGATCGGACTGCTTCCTCCGCGGTACCGTCGTCACCCGCGGGCCCGCGACGCCGACGACCGTCTCACCGGTCGCGTCGCCGTCGACGCTCCCCTTCTCGAGACGCCGACTCGGAATCTGCCGTCGGGCGCCGAACGCGACAACCCGATCCACTACTGCCCGGTTCACACGAGTCGTCGCGCGAACCTTCCGTGGCAGCGCGACGAGGTGAACGACTGAGTCGCCGTTCCGCCTAATCCACCGTCTTCTCCCGCATCGCGACCCGGTAGCGCCAGAACACCGGGACTGCGAGCACCGCGAGCACGGTGCCGACCACGGTGAGGACGCCGCCGCCCGCCACGGTGATCGCGGTGCCCGCCACCGCCGCGGCGCCGCCGTGCAGGACGTCGGCGATACGCGGACCACCCGCGACCACGACCATGAACACCCCCTGAATGCGGCCTCGGACCTCGTCGTTGGCGGCCGACAGCAGCATCGTCTGCCGGAACGCACCGGAGATCATGTCCGCGGCTCCGCCCACCATGAGCACCAGGACCACGAGCGGCAGGACCGGCAGCGGGGACCCGTTCGCGAACAGCAGCAGCACGCCCGCGACGGCGACCGAGCCGCCCCAGATCAGGATGCAGATCACCACGGCACGCCCCTGTCGCGTCACCCGCGACACCCAGCCCGACAGCACGCCGCCGACGACGGCGCCCGCCGGAATGGCGATGAACAGCAGGGCGAATGCGATGCCGCCGTCGGTCGGACCGCCGAAGTCCTCGTGCGCCATCTGGGGGAACAGTGCGCGCGGCATACCGAAGATCATCGCGATCAGATCCACGACGAAGGACATCAACAGCACCGGCTGCGTCTTCAGATACAGCAGTCCGTCGATCACCGATCGCACGCCCGGCGTCGTCGGCTTGACGCCCTCGGGCAGCAGCGGCGGCAGCGCGGGCAGTCGGACGACGGCCCACAGCGTCGCGAACAGACAGACCGCGTCCACCAGATAGAGGAGCGAGAAGCCGAGGATCGGGATCAGCGCGCCGCCGACGAGCGGACCGGCGATCGCTCCGGCCTGTGTGACGGTGAAGTTCAACGAATTCGCCGCGGGCAGTTCACGCTCGTCGAGGATGCGCGGCAGTATCGCCGTGCGCGTCGGCTGATTCACCGCGAAGAACGCCTGCTGGAGCGAGAACACCGCGAGGAGGATCCACACGTTGTTCCAGCCGAATGCGGCCTGCGCCCAGAACAGCACCGCCGTCCCGATCAGGCCCAGAGTCGTGACCGACAGGATCCGCCGCCGGTCGAACGTGTCGGCCAGCGCCCCGCCCCACAACCCGAACACGATGAGCGGAACCAGGCCGAACACTCCGGTCAGGCCGACGTATGCCGAACTGCCGGTGATCGCGTAGATCTGCGCGGGTACGGCGACGACGGTCAGCTGCGCGCCGATGACCGTGACGATGTTGGCCCACCACAGCCGGGAGAAGTTCCTGTTCTTCAGCGGTGTGGTGTCGGCGAGGATCTTGGGCACTAGGGCTGCAGCCGTTCCACACGCCAGGCGTCGCCGTCGCGCACGGCGCGCACCCGGTTGTGCAACCGATCGGCACGACCCTGCCAGAACTCGACGACGTCCGGCTCGATCCGGTAACCGCCCCAGTTCTCCGGCACCGGGACCGGAGCGTCCTCGCCCAGTCGACGGGCCACGTCGGCGGCCTTGGCCTCCAACGCCTCCCGTGAGGCTATCGGCCGCGACTGGTCGGAGGCGCTGGCCGACACCTGCGACCCGCGCGGCCGCGAGTTCCAGTACGCCTGCGTCTCGTCGCCCGACACCTTGACCACGCGACCGCGCACATGGATCTGCCTCTCCATCGCGATCCACGGGAACGTCGCCGACGCGTACGGATTCGCGGCCAGCGCCCGCCCCTTGTCGGAGTCGTATCCGGTGAAGAAGACGATGCCCTCGTCGCTGACGCCCTTGCACAGGACCGTGCGGGTGGCCGGTCGGCCGTCGGCGTCGACGGTGCCGACGATCATGGCGTTGGGCTCGGCCACTCCCGCGCCGATCGCGGCGGCCAACCAGTCGCCGAACAGCGCGCGCCACGGCGGATCACCGGTGAGCCAATCGACATCGAGATTCGCCGCGACGCCGTCGCGCCCCGTCCCATCGGAGGCGCCGTATCCGACCCGCATGCTGTGCAATTCGACCTGCCCGTTCACGAGAGTAGATGGTATGCCGCCTACGGCCGCCGTCGCCGGTCAGCGCCGCCGTACGACCCGGCACTCGGGTCAGACGACGAGGCGGGTCGCGAGCCCGTCCGGGACCTCGGACCCCGCACGGCTCGATGTCCCGGCGTCGCCGACCACACGACGATACGCCTGCCCGACGAGGTCGACAGCCGCGCGCAGCTCGACGACGGGCAGCGTGTACGGGATCCGGATGAAGCGATCGAGGCCTCCGACGACGGTGAAACCGCTGCCGGGCGTCAACCGCACACCGAGGTCGGCCGCGGCGGCCGCGGTCGCCGTCGCCGCGGGTCGCGGCAGCCGCACCCACAGACACAGTCCGCCCACCCCGGGGATCGTCGTCGCACCCGGCAGCGCGTCGTCGATCGCCTCCCGGGCGACGGCGCGCGAGGTGCGCAACGAGGCCAGCCGGTCGGGCAGGAACTCACCGAGGCGCTCCAGCGCGTACGCCGCCGCCAACTGATCCATCACCGCGCCGGACACGCCGAGGTCGTACCGGGCGACGGCGAACGCGTCGGGCGGCGTCGCCGTGCGGATCCAGCCGACGCGCAGCCCGCTCCAGACGGTCTTGCTGGTCGAGCCGAGAGTGATGATCTGGGCGCCCGGCGGCGCGAACGAGGCGACCGGCGGCGGCGCGTCGCGGTCGAGACCGAGTTCGACGAGCGTCTCGTCGATCACGATCGGCACACCGTAGCGTGCCGACAGTTCGCCGAGCCGGATCCGACCGGCGATGTCGAGCAGCAGCCCGGTGGGATTGTGGAAGTCGACGATCAGGCACACCAGCCGGGGCCGCTGCAGCCGGAGGATGGATTCGAGATGGTCCAGGTCCCACCCGTGCTCGGCGTCGAGCGGCAATGCCACCGCGCGTGCCCGCGCACGCGAGATCGCTTGCAGCGTCCCCGAATACGTCGGCGACTCGACGACAACCCGCTCCCCCGCCGCGACCAGGGTGTCGAGGACCACGCGCAGCCCGTGTTGGGCGCCCGCGGTCACCAGGATCTGTTCGGGTCGCGTCGGCAGACCCCGGTCGACGTATCGCCGGGCGACGGTCTCGGCGAGTCCGCGCAGCCCTTGCGGATACACACCCGGACCGGTCAGGTAGGCGGGGGCGGCGTCGAGCGCGTACCGGTAGGCCTCGTGCACCACCTGATCGGGTGCGGACGGCGCGGCGATGTTGAGTCGGTGTCGATCCGCCTCACTGCCGTTGTCGAACGGCTCGGCCGGGACGTCGACGGGCAGCACCAGCACACTCCGCGCGCCCTGACGCGACTGAAGGTGGCCCCCGTCCCGCAGAACGGCGTACGCACCGGCGACCGTGGTCCGACTGACCTCGAGGGCGTCGGCGAGCGCCCGCTCGCTTGGCACCGCCGTTCCGACCGGGACCCGGCCGTCGAGCAGCAGCACACGCAGCCCGTCGGCCAGTGCGAGGTACAACGGTCGCGGCCCGGTCGGCCGCCAGGCGCCGAGACGTCGCGCCAGGGCGTGTGCGCCGATCGCACCAGTCGGAGTGACCATGGGTCCAGTGTTGCGCAACTGGCTATGGATTCCAAGGCCAGTACGGAGGAACCATAGGTGTCATGAGCACTGCGCTGTCGTGGACCGGACGCCTGTCGAGCCTGTACATCGGGCTGTTCCTCTACGGCGCGTCGATGGCTGTGGTGCTGCGCGCCGGGCTGGGCAACATCCCGTGGGACGTGCTGCACGAGGGCGTCGCCGAACACGTGCACCTGTCGATCGGCGTGGTGTCGATCGTCCTCGGCGCCGTCGCCCTGCTCGCCTGGATTCCGCTGAGGCAGATGCCCGGGCTGGGCACCGTCTCCAATGTGATCGTCGTCGGTCTCGCCTTCGACGCGGTGGCCCCGCACCTCCCGGCGGCGCCCGGATGGCGACTCGCCGTCCCGATGATGCTCGGTGGCATCGTGCTCAACGCGTTCGCGACCGTCCTCTACATCGGCGCGCGCCTCGGCCCCGGGCCGCGGGACGGTCTGATGACCGGCCTCGTCGCACGCACCGGATGGTCGGTCCGCCTGATCCGCACCGTGCTGGAGGTGACCGTCGTGGTGATCGGCGTCGCACTCGGCGGCACCTTCGGGATCGGCACCGTGCTGTACGCGGTCGGCGTCGGTCCGTTGATCCAGTGGTTCGCTCGCGTCCTGCACGTGACGGCGGCCGTGTCCGGCGACGACACCGCACCCGATCGGGTGACCGACCCGGTCTGAAACGCGCTGCGATACTGACGCCATGGCGAAGTACGAGAGGATCTTCCGGGGAGACTTCGACGCCGTCGTCGGCCGCGTACACGACGGCGTCCTGTCCGCGAGCATGTCGGCGTCCTACGAGGACGGGTCGAACATCGAACCGCGCGGCGTCGACGTCCGCTGCGCGGTCCGCGTGTTCGAGCGGTACAGCGCGTTCGGCGGCAACCGGGTCGCGATGAACGTGACGATCGTGGGAGTCGGCGACCGCGTCTTCGTCTCCGCGATCACCGCGGGCGGCAGTCGGGCCGTGGTGTGGAAGGTCAACACCCTGGGTGAGGAGGACTTCCTGCGGACGCTGACCGACATCGTCGAACCCATGGCGAAGGCCGCACCGGACGATGACGTCCCCGCCCCGTGATCGGAGTCCATCTGTTCTGTTCATAGTTCGCCGACCGGATGCTCATCGCACCGAATCGCTCTACGTCTCGTCCGCGTTCTACCATGCACAGCATGACCGACAACGCCGCGATCACCATCCCCGCCGATCTCCTGCCCGCCGACGGCCGCTTCGGCTGCGGACCGTCGAAGGTCCGCCCCGAGCAGTTGCAGTCGCTGGTCGACACCGGCGCGTCGGTGTTCGGCACCAGCCACCGCCAGGCACCGGTCAAGAACGTCGTCGGCGCCATCCGCAGCGGTCTGGCCGATCTGTTCTCGCTGCCCGACGGCTACGAGGTCGTCCTCTCCAACGGCGGCACCACCGCGTTCTGGGACGCCGCGGCGTTCGGCCTGGTCCGCGAGCGCGCACTCAATCTGACCTACGGCGAGTTCTCGTCGAAGTTCGCGACCGTCACCAAGAAGGCGCCGTTCCTGGCCGACCCGAAGGTCATCTCGACCGACCCGGGCACCGCGCCGGACCCGGCGGCGATCACCGCCGCCGACGTCGAGGGCGTCGACCTGATCGGCTGGGCGCAGAACGAGACGTCGACCGGTGTCGCCGTGCCCGTCCTGCGTCCCGAAGCGGCGGGCGACGCGCTCGTCGCGATCGACGCCACGTCGGCCGCCGGCGGTCTGCCCGTCGACGTCTCGCAGACCGACGTGTACTACTTCGCACCGCAGAAGTCGTTCGCCTCGGACGGCGGTCTGTGGATCGCGATCATGAGTCCGGCCGCGCTCGCGCGGGTCGCGGAGATCAAGGAGTCGGGTCGCTGGTGCCCGGACTTCCTGTCGCTGCCGACCGCCGTGGAGAACAGCCCGAAGGATCAGACGTACAACACGCCGGCCGTCGGGTCGCTGCTGCTGCTGAAGAACCAGATCGAGTGGATGAACGCCAACGGCGGTCTGGACTTCTGCACCGGACGCACCGCCGAGTCGAGCGGCATCCTGTACTCGTGGGCCGAGAAGAGCGATTTCGCGTCGCCGTTCGCCGATGAGGCGCACCGCAGCCAGGTGGTCGGCACCATCGACTTCGCCGACTCGGTCGACGCGGCCGCCGTCGCCAAGACGCTGCGCGCCAACGGCGTCGTCGACACCGAGCCGTACCGCAAGCTGGGCCGCAACCAGCTGCGGATCGGCATGTTCCCGGCGATCGACCCGGCCGACGTCCAGAAGCTCACCGAGTGCATCGACTACGTCGTCGGAAAGCTCTGACTTCACCCCATTCGAGTAGATGGACACGCCGCGGACTCCCCGTTCGCTGCGTGTCCATCACTTGTCTCACCGGCTCGGTGTCTTACGCTGGAGAGTGATATCGCGAACGAGGGGACGCAGAGGAGGGGTCGAGTGCGGAAGCTGAAGGCGCAACACGCCGATCCTGACGGCGGGGTGATCTGCGTCGACGTCGAGTCCGGCGAGGAGTTCTCCCTCACCGTCGACGACACCCTGCGCGAAGCGATCTCGCCGACCCCGTCTCCACCCGCCCCCGTAGAACCGGGAATCATGCTGAGTCCCCGCGAGATCCAGGCCAGAGTCCGTGCGGGCGCCACCGTGGACGAACTCGCCGAGGTCACCGGGGAACGCAGCGAGAAGATCTACCGATTCGCCCACCCGGTCCTGTTGGAGCGAACCCGCGCCGCCGAACTCGCGCGGGCCTCGCATCCGGCAGGCATCGACGGCCCCAGCGACAACACACTCGGCGAGCTCGTCGCCGAATGCCTTGCCCTTCGCGGTAATTCGACAGCCGAAACGATATGGGACGCATGGCGCCCGGAGGACGGCCGCTGGGTGGTTCAGATCGGCTGGGGCCCTCAGGACCAGCGCGACTACGCGCACTGGCGGTTCACCCCGGGCTCACACGGCGGCACCACCGAGCCCCTGGACGATTTCGCGGTCGAACTGACCGAACCCGAACTGGCCCGCGCATCGCGGCGGTCGACGTTCTCAGTGGTCCCGCATCCGCCCGAGCCGCCGCAGCGTGAGGTGTTGCCCGACGGACACGAGCAGGTGACCGTCGACGCCGACTCCATCACACAGCGCCAGTCCGGAGCGCTCGAGCTCGAGTTCGACGACGATTCCGACGGCGGGGGGCAACGCGGTCAGGAGTCACCGCAGCAAGGGCAGGGTCCGAGGCATCGCAGCGGCAAGCGTGCGACGCCGACCGTCCCCGCCTGGGAGGACGTCCTGTTGGGCGTCCGGAGTCACCCCGGAGAGTAAGTGTTCGCCCACACCACCGCCTTGTGGTTCGTCGACTGCCCCGATCCCGCCGAACAGCTTCGGCGCGGGCCGGTCGCCGACCCCGACCGCACCGACGCGTTCATCGCGACCGCCTACGCCGACGACGTCCCGTCCGCGAGTGCGCTGACCGACCTGTCCGCACTGTCGGACGCCGCCGACGACGTGGTGTTCGCCGCTCACTTCGGCGATCTCGCCGTGCTCGCCGGCAAGTCGTTGTCGACCGTCGCCCCCGATGAACTGACCGAGTTCGTGACCGGTCTCGGCTTCGGACAGACGGTCCTGCTCCTGTCGTTGGACCCGGTCGCCTCCACCGGCGTGTTCGCACGCTGGGAAAACGGCCGCCTGCAGCGGGCGTTCGCGGCGTCGCCGGATACGATCCGCGCCGATCACGGCGTCCCGTTCCCCTTCGAGAACGGCTTCTGGGCGGGCGAGCGGCCCCTGCAGTATCTGCCCGGTGTGGAACCGAATCCGCTCGATCTGCCGTTCCATCCCGCCGAACTCGCCGAGGAGTCGAACCGGCAGTGGCTCGGATTCCGCTTCACCCCGCCGCCCGGCGACGACGACACCGCTCTCACGAGCATTCCGGTGTACTCGTATCGGATTCTCTCCGCGGGCTCGGAGTCGGTGCCCGCCGCCGACGCGGAACCCGTCGCGCCGCCTCCTGCCGAGGCCGCGGCGGCCGGACCGTCCCGACCGGCCGACGATCTCGACGACGCGGAAGTGACGACGCCGCTGGCACGAGCGAGCGAATCGGCCCCGGAGCCGACACCGCGCGCTCCCGGGCCGATCTCCCGCTACTTCGGTTTCCGCGGGCGGCTGTAGGACACGCCCGAGGCCCGTCCTACCGACTCAAGGCCTCGTAGAACGCGACGGCGGCGGCGGTCGCGACATTGAGCGAATCGGTACCGCGGCTCATCGGGATGTGAGCGCGCACATCGCACTGTCGCATCGTGTGCTCGACGAGCCCGGGTCCCTCCGCACCGACGAGGAAGGCCAGCTTGGTCCCCGTCGCATCGCCCCCGCGGGTCGGCGCGATCGCCTCCCGCAACGGGACGCTGCCCTCCCCCGGAGTCATCGCGACGGTCCGGAATCCGTTCTCCCGCAACAGCTCCAGATCGCCCGGCCAGTTCTCCGACTTGGCGAACGGAACGAGCAGCGCGTGGCCCATCGAGACACGGACACAACGCCGGTACAGCGGATCGGCGCAGCCGGTCCCGAAGATCACCGCGTCGACGTCCAGACCTGCGGCGTTACGGAAGACGCTGCCGATGTTCTCGTGGTCGTTGACGCCTTCGAGCACCGCGACGGTCCGCGCACCGGCGATCACATCGGCGACACCGAGCATCGTCGGTCGACGCGCCGCGGCGAGGACGCCTCGATTCAGGTGAAAGCCGATGACCTGTGCCATCACCTCTTTCGACGCCCGGTAGAACGGGACGCCGTCGGCGCCCTCGACGAAGTCGCCCGACAACTCCTCGAGGCGACGGTCGACGCCGAACAGGGCATGCGGGGCGAATCGCGACGCGATCATCCGCTGCACCACGAGAACCCCCTCCGCGATCACCAGCGCCTTGCCGACGGCGCCGCCCGGCAACGCGGGCAGATCCGGTCGACGGTCGACCGAGTTGAGGTCGCGGAAGTCGTCGACCCTCGGATCGGACGGGTCGGTGATGTCGATGACCTCGACGGTTAGACGTTCGCTCACTCGGAATACGGTGGCACACGCCGACCGCGATCCCCAAAATGGCAGAGTGGAACGCGTGGACATGTTGACGATCAAGCACGCGAGCGACGCCGACTGGCCGGAGATCATCGAACTCGACGCCCGCGCGTTCGCCCTGCCGAGCCCGCTGCCCCGCGACGAGATCACCGAGTTCCGCGCCAAGGTCCCCGACGAGGCCACCTATCTGATCCGCGATGTCGGAACCGTCCCCGGGTCGTCGACGATCGTCGCCTTCTCGCTCTACTACGACCTGCCGTTGACGGTGCCCGGCGGCGCCGTCGTCGACGCGGCCGCCCTGTCGTGGGTCTCGGTGTCGGCGACACATCGTCGCCGCGGCATGCTGCGGCGCATGATCGACGCCCAGTACGCCGACTGGCGAGCGCGCGGACACCCGCTCGCGATCCTCACCGCCTCCGAGGGCACCATCTACGAACGGTTCGGATTCGGTCCGGCGGCATTCGCGCATCGAGTGCACATCGCGCCGGCCGCATCGACGTTCCGCTCCCCTGCTCCGCCCGACTCGCACGTCCGCTACGGCACCCCCGACGAGGTGGCCGCGCATGTGCCGGTCGTCCACGCGCGCTGGGCGGCCGCTCGCAACGGCGCGATCGGACGACCCGCCCCCTGGTGGCCGTCGCTGCTGGCCGACCGCAGCTTCCGCCGCAACTCGCAGACCTCGGGACTGCACTACCTGCTGCACCCGGACGGATACGCCGCGTACCGGATCGACGCGCGCGACCGGACCGCGTTGATCGAGGACTTCGTCGCCGTCACCCCGCAGGCGCACGACGATCTGTGGCGTGTGCTGACGAGCCTGGACCTGATCTCGTCGGTCCACGCATCGATCCCGGTCGACGACGCCCTCCCGCACCTGTTGACCGACGCGCGCGCAGTCGGCGTCGTCGACCGACCGGACACCCTGTGGGTGTCGATCCTGGACGTCGCCGCCGCACTGGAACTGCGCACCTACTCCGACGACGGCACGCTGGTGCTGGAGGTCGGCGACGACTACTCCGACCGGGCCGGCCGCTATCGCCTGCAGGTCGTCGACGGCCGCGCGAGCGTCACCCCCACCGACGACGCCCCGAATGCGAGCATGGACATCGCCGTGCTGTCGAGCCTGTACCTCGGCGGGATCGCCGCCCGCGAGTTCGCCGAGGCCCGCCGCATCGACGTCGACTCCCCCGCCTCGCTCACCCGGCTGGCCCGGCTGTTCGACGTAGAGCACGCCCCGTTCGCGGGAACGTTCTTCTGATCCGGTGTCGCCGCTCTACGAGTTGATCAGGTTCTCGATCGGCCCGCGAGCGAAGTAGACGATGAACAGGGCTGCGACGATCCACAGCAGCGGATGCACCTTCTTGATGTCACCGCGTGCGGTCTGGGCCACGACCCACGCGATGAAGCCGACGCCGAGACCGTTGGCGATCGAGTACGTGAACGGCATGACGACGATGGTCAGGAACGCCGGGAGCGCATAGTCGAAGCGGCTGAAGTCGATCTCGCGGATCTGCGCCATCATCAACGCTCCGACGACGATCAGCGCCGGTGCGACGGCCTCCATCGGCACGATCTTGTACAGCGGCGTGAAGAACATGGCGGCCAGGAACAGCACACCGGTCACGACGTTGGCCAAACCTGTGCGGGCGCCTTCGGCGATGCCGGAGGACGATTCGACGAAGACCGTGTTCGACGACGCCGACGCCGCACCGCCGACCACCGCGCCGACACCTTCGACGGCCAGCGCCTTGCCGATGCCGGGCAGATTGCCCTCCTTGTCGGTGAGTCCCGCCTCTTTGCCCAGACCGGTCATGGTGCCCATCGCGTCGAAGAAGTTCGACAGCACGAGGGTGAACACGAACACGCATGCGATCAGGATGCTGACGTGTTCGAAAGCTCCGGTGAACGCGCCGAAGAGGTCAACGTCGCCGACCAGCGACAGATTGGGCAGCCCGCCGACGCCGTCGGGCAGACCCGGCACGTTCATGGCCCATCCGCCCTTCTCACCGGGCTTCAGATCGAGGAACGCCTGGGCGATGATCGACACGACGGTCATCAGCACGATGCCCAGGAGAAGTCCGCCGGGAACCCTGCGGACCACGAGGACGCCCATCACGAGCACGCCGATGCAGAAGATCAAGGTGGGAACCGTGGCGATGGAGCCGTCGACACCCAGCTGGACGGGCGGACCGTGTTCCGGACCGTGTGTGACGAAGCCCGCGTTGGCCAGGCCCACGAGGGCGATGAACGCACCGATGCCCGCCGCGATCGCCGCCTTGAGCTCGTTGGGCACCGCGTTGAACACCGCCGTGCGCACACCGGTCAGACCGAGCAGCACGATGATGATGCCGTCGATCACCACCAGTCCCATCGCCGCCGGCCAGCTCATCTGCGGGGCGATCGTCACCGCGAGCAGGCTGTTGATGCCCAGTCCGGCGGCGAAGGCGAACGGGAAGTTGGCCACCACGCCGAACAGGACCGACATGACGCCCGCGACCAGCGCGGTCACCGCGGTCACCTGGTTCGGATCGAGCGCGTGTCCGAACGCGTCGATGTTGGTCTTGGTCTCGGCGTTGCCGCCGATGATGATCGGGTTCAAGACGATGATGTAGGCCATCGCGAAGAACGTGACGAGGCCGCCTCGTAGCTCGCGAGTGATCGTCGAACCGCGTTCGGAGATCTTGAAATAGCGGTCGATCACGCCACCGGTCGGCTTCCCAGCGGGTTCGGTCATCGGGCAACCCTTCACATGCGATGCGGGACTGTTCGGTGCACGGTTCTGCGCACCACTGGGAAAAAGCTACCCTGAAGTCATGACCGATGAGACACCGATCCCGGAGCTTCCCGCTTCGCTGCGCGCACCGGAACCGGTCATCGTCGCCGGAATGCTCGCCTGGCTGATCGCCACGATCGTCGTCTGGGCCGCCGACCTCGGCGGCGACCGCGCTCTCCCGATCTGCTGGGTGGGTCTGGCCGTCGGCGCCCTCGGCACGTCGATCGTGTTCATTCAGAAGGCGGCGGTACGACGCGGCTCACGCGGCGCCCAGGAGGGCCTCGAGTAGGCAGGGGCTCGAGTAGGCAGGGGCTCGAGTAGGCGCCGTCGCGCAGACCGTACGTGTGCGCGACGCCGACGTCTATAGCGGGTCGGCCCCGCGCACAGGTACCGCCTGCGCGAAGGATCAGGTCTGACCGCTCGACATCGCCGCACGGCGGGCCGCCCGGGCAGCCTGTCGGCGCCGGGAGCCCTGAATGTGCGCGGCGACGCACAACGACACCCAGACGACGCCGAACAGCCAGCCGAACAGGACGTCGCTGAGCCAGTGAACGCCCAGATAGATGCGGCTGAATCCGATGAGCGCCACGAGGATCGGACCGATCAGGAGCCACCACGGATGTGCTCGCACCGCCGGATACAGCCGGTGCAGAATCAGCACGGTGAGCCCGTAGACGATCACACTGAGCATCGCGTGCCCGGACGGGAACGAGTGTCCGCCGATATCGATGAGCCGGTCGCCGACCGGCGGCCGGTCCCGCACGAAGATCGCCTTCAGCAACACCATCATCGCCCACCCCGACAGGGATCCGACGACGATGAGCACCGCGAAGTCGATGCGGCCGGCCATCCACGCGAGCACCACGACGCCGATCACCACCAGCGACAACGTCAGGGTGTCTCCCCACACGGTGATGAACTGCAGGAGTGAGGTCCACGGCTCCGACCGCCCGGAGACCACCGCGTCGGTGACCCTGTGGTCTATGCCGAACGGCTTCATCGGCGGTCCACCGGCATGGCTTCACTCTTTCGTACTCGGGATTGTCCGTACCCACGGTAGCGTCAATCCGATCGGAGGTGCACCGTGCCGCCGCTGTCCTCCCAATAGGGGACACCGACCTCGCGTTCGACGCCGTCGACGTCCACCGCGACAGTCAGATCGGCGTGCACGACGACGCGGCCGACGACCTGTCTGCCCCACCGTGCGGTGAGCGCGACCGCTTCCGGACAGTCGGCGTCGACCGTCTCCCCGTCGCCGACGACCACCGCGCGACACACCTGCGAGGCGAGGTCGGCGTCGAGGACGTCGGCGAGGATCGCGGCGTCGGCGGCGTCCACGACGGGGCCCGGCAGCACCGCTCGGTCGGCCGGGACGACGGTGGTCCACCACGGACGGTCGACGACGATCGGCGCGTCCGTGACCGTGCCCGCGAGGGTGCGCACACCGTCGACCGACGCCAGGTCGTCGACTCGCACGCGACCGTCTCGGACCGCCGCGACGAGCGCTGCGTGCGCGCGGGCGGCGACGCCCGCAGGCACGGCACGATCCGAACCGAGCCGGTCGAGCCAGACCTGTGCGTCGTCGGCGTCGTCGGGCCCGTCGCCGACGAGCAGCGCGGCGGGGACGCCGGGCAGCGCGTCGAAGAGGCCGGTGAACCGTTCGTCGTCGGGCGAGCGCAGGTGTCGCAACGACACCGCGTCGATCTCGGCGTACCGCCGCAGCCACCACCGTGTGTATCCCGATTCGACCAGTCCCGCGGTGCGGGGCTCCTCGACGAGCAGTGCGAGGGCGTCGCGCCACCGTTCCGGGTCGACGAGGTCGAGGTCGCGCACCGCGTCGAGCGTCTCCGGCGGCACGTCGAAACCGTCCCACCACTGCGCTTCGTCGGGCAGGTCGTGGTCCGGTCCGGTGGGCAGGTCGTCGTGCACGACGGCGAACCCCCAGCCGACGCCGATCGCGCGCAGCGCCTTTCCGCCGTACCGGCGGACGAGAGCGGCGTCGACGGTGCCGAACGGCGAATCGTCCAGGACCGGGAGCAGCGGTGCGTCCGGAAGCAGGAGCTCGTCGGCGGGCCAATCGTCGCCGTCGTCGGCGCGCAACTCCAGTCGGCCGAGTCCGGGGACCGTCTCGAGGTCGCCGAGGACCGCCAGCCCCAGGACGGTGGCCGCGAGATCGGCGTGCGAGTCCGCGGCGTCGACGGCCGCCTGGAGCGCGGGATCGGCGAGCGCTTCGGCGATGTCGCGGTGCTCCAGCCCGAGTCGGTCCAGAAGCGGGTCGTAGGCGTCCGGGTCGACGAGCGGCAGCCAGTCGGGCGCGGCGTCCGAACCGTCGAAGCCGTCGAGCACGAACAGCCCGCGGGCTCCCACATGGGTGCGTCCATCCGTGCGTGGGATCGGCAGCGCACCGAGTTCAGCGGCGTCGTCGCCGGTGTGGACCAGTGCGGCGAGGGCCGTGTACAGCCGGCCCCACCACGGCGGCGGGCGCGACACCGCCCCCAACTCGTCGGCGAGGTCGGCGAGACCGAGTTCGCGGCCGCCGAGTCGGACCAGCGCGGACGCCGACACCCGATCGGAGACGTCCGGATGTGCGAGCGGGTCGAGGACGTCGGCGAGGACCTCGCCGAGTTCGTCGGGCAGCCCGGGCAGCACCCACGCCCGATCGGGAGCGACGACGTCGCCGCCGCACGTCGGCACCCAGCGGGCCGCGGCGAGGTCGGCGAGGATCGCCTCGTGCAGTCGCGCCGCGGCCGGCTCGGCCGCCAGCGTCGGCCGTGGGATCAGCAGGTGCTTCTGCGCGTCTGGGGCCAGCGCGACGAGGTCGGCGTATCCGGCCGCCGCGGCCGCGATGTCGGCGTCGGGGTGAATCGCCCGCCGATCCGGGGTGAGCGGAAGACGTGCGACGACGCGGGCGGGCAGCCCGAGATGCACGCCGGTCGCGGTCGGGCTGCGCAGGACGTCGTCGGTGAGGGGAACGACGGACCGGGACTCGGGTGCGACCTCGAGCCGAGCCATCCACATCGTCTGCTCCCCGCGCGCGACGAGCCACCGCGCGGCCGGCTCGTCGTCGCGGGTGATCACGATCTCGTCGCCGTCGTCGGTGCGGACGAACGTGCTCGCACCGACATCGATGCGGCCGAGCGCCGGCAGCTCCAGCAGCAGATCCGGAACCTGATCGGCGAAGGTCGCGAAGAGTTCGGCGGCCCCGTGTCCGGCGTGCACGATCACCTCGGTCGCGAACCCGGCGGGCGGCCGCACGTCCGACGGCCACGCCAGGCGCTGCGCGGGGACATCGGCCGATCCGACCTCGGCGACGCTGCGCGCGCGGTCGAACTCGATGGATCCGTCCACGGATGCGATCACGACCCGGTCGGCGAACGCGGTGGAGCGGAAGCCCACCCCGAACCGCCCGACGGTCTGTGCTCCGGCGTGCGATTTCGGCGACACCCGCAACGCGGTGAGGGATTCCACACCGTCGCGGGTCAGCGGGACGCCGGTGTTGGCGAAGCCGATCGCGTCACCGTCGAGGCGGATCGCCAGATGTCCGTCGTCGACGGCGGCGTCCGCGGCGTTGGCGGCGAGCTCGGTCAGGATCCGGCCGCGGTAACCGATGTCGGAGAGCTCGCGTTCGGCGGCCGCGTCCTCGGCCATCCGAGTGGGCGAGGCACGCCAACCGGCGAGCGTGGCCGCCCGCAGCTCAGCGGTGCCGAACGGATCAGGCGTCGCCGGAGCCATCGGATCCGGCGGGCAGCGCCACGACTTCCACGGCGCCGTCGTCGTAGGCGTCGTAGGCGGGGCTGCCGTTGCCCGCGGGGGCCGGAACGTCCGAGTGCGCACCGCAGCCGTACTCGGCGGACACGGCGCGACCGTCGGCGGCGAACTCGTTGGCGCACACGCCGAATCCCGAATGCAGCGCACCGGCGATCGGCAGAAAGAAGCCACAGGTGCCGCACGAGTGGCGAGCGTTGCGGGCCATCGGCGACGCCGGGCCGTAGTCGCCGTCGTACCAGCGCTGGGCGGCCTCGGCACGCCCGTCGATCGACAGCAGCCGCTTGCGGCCGAGACCGATCTCGGTGTCGACCTGACCGATCTCGTCCTGGTCGATCAGGCTGACGTCCTGGGTGTCGATCTGGTTCGGCACGAGCCGCGGATCGTCGGCCGGAGCGGCCAGCAGATCGCCGGGGCCGAGATCTCCCGGGGCCACCCGCTGCACCCACGGCACCCAGTCGGGAGCGAGCAGCGCGTCGGCGGCGGGCAGCAGTGCGACCTCGCTGACCGTGATCTCCGACGAATCCGGCGCACCGGCCACGACGACGCACCACTGCCAGCCTCGGTAACCGGGCAGCTGCGCATCGAAGTAGTGCGTGGCCGCGTAGTCGCCCTCGGCGGAGACTCCGATGTGAGCACCCGGAGTCTCGCCCTCGGCGAGGAGGGCGGCACGGGCGACGTCGACGGCGTCGACGAGTCGGGAGGAAGAGATAGCAACACTCACCTGTCCAGTGTGCAATAGTCGGGCCCCTCGACGCACGTCAGGCACGGCATGCGCGGCGATGTCGGGCCGATAAGGAACAATCGTAGGGGTGAACACCCGTGGATCTCGTGGCGACCGCGGGCCCGGCGGTCGCCCGCGTCCCCCACAGGGGACGCCCCCTGGAGCAGACCAGCAGGCCCGACGTCCGCGTCGCCCTGCCCCGCACCCCGGTCAGGCGAACTACCCCGCCGACGGTCCTCGTCGTCAGCCGCGCACGCCCACGCGGCGATTCGACGCGCCGCAGCAGGCGAATCCCGGCCACCGTCCGAACGACCAGCATCCGAACGACGAGACCCGCCCCGCCAGCGGGGCCTATCTCCCGCCGCGCACGCACAACCCCCACCTTCCGCCGCTGTCCCCGCATGAGGACGACGCCCGTACCGAGGCGATCGACGACTCGGGCCGTCGACGCGGGCGTGGACGGCTGTCCGGAGACGCCGAGTACGTCCCGCCGGAGAAGGTCACCGTGATGCGTGTGATGGCGCGCCGGTCCAAGTACTTCACCGAGCTCGGCGCCAAGATGGTGCACCGCGCGGCGACCGCGGACGGCGCCGACCGATCCGGTCTCACCGCACTGACTCTGCCGGTGATCGCGAACACGGCAGTCGACGCGGCGATGGCCATCGCCCTGGCGAACACGCTGTTCTTCGCCGCCGCGACCGGCGACTCGAAGGTCAGTGTCGGTCTGTACCTGGCGATCACGATCGCTCCGTTCGCGTTCATCGCCCCGCTCATCGGCCCCATCCTGGACCGGCTCCAGCACGGTAGACGGATCGCGATGGCGACCACGTTCGGACTCCGCGTCGTGCTCGGCCTGCTGATCATCGTGAACTCGTCATGGGATCCGGTGAAACAGCAGCTCGAGTACAAACCCTGGGTGCTCTATCCGTGCGCGCTCGGGCTGATGGTGCTGTCGAAGTCGTTCGGCGTGCTCAAGTCGGCCGTCGCCCCCCGTGTGCTTCCACCGTCGATCGACCTGGTGCGCGTCAACTCGCGCCTCACCGTGTTCGGTCTGGTGGCGGGCACCATGGTCGGCGGCGCGATCGCCGGTGCTCTCGAGTTCGTGGCGAAGGCGCTGCCGTTCCATCTGCCGGGTGCGATGATCTGGCTGTGCCTGGTGGCCGCGGCCGGCGCGTACTTCTGCATGAAGATCCCGGCGTGGGTCGAAGTGACCGAGGGCGAGGTCCCGACCACCCTGACCTATCACGGCGAACCGTCCTCCGACACCGCGGCGGGCAAGTCGCCGAGTTTCTCCAAGGAGCTCGCCGCCAAGATGCGCCAGCCGCTGGGCCGCACGGTGATCGTCGGTCTCTGGGGCAACGGCACCATCCGCATCCTCACCGGGTTCCTCACGCTGTACATCGCGTTCTATGCGAAGGCTCAGCCCGACACGTCGGGATGGCAGCAGATGTTGATGCTGGGCGCGGTCGGTGCGGCCGCCGGCGTCGGCAACTTCATCGGCAACGGGCTCGGCACCCGACTCGAGCTCAAGAACCCCACGCGCATCGTGGTGTTGGCGACCGCCGCGACCTTCGTCGCCTGTGTGCTGGCGGCGATCTTCGGTTTGCTGCTGCTGGTGGTGGTCGCCGGTTTCACCGGTTCGGCGACGTCGGCGATCGCCAAGGTCTGCATGGACTCGTCGATCCAAGACGATCTGCCCGACGAGTCGCGCGCCTCGGCGTTCGGCCGCTCGGAGACCGTCCTGCAGCTCTGCTGGGTGCTCGGGGCGTCGCTCGGCGTGGTGCTGCCGACCGACATCTGGATCGGGTTCACCGTGGTCGCCGTCCTCGTCGGCATCGGCTTCGTCCAGACGTTCCTGTCGAGCCGCGGGTCCACGATGGTCCCAGGATTCGGCGGACGTCGCCCCGACCAGGCCGAACCGACCGTCCCGTTCGCCGCACAGCCCCCGCCCAGCGGCGCACCCACTCGCCGCACCGAACACTGACCAGCCCCGTCCCCTCGCCCGCTAAGGAATCCTCGTGTTGCACCCCGGAGACAAGAAGCCGTTGACGATCCTGGCCGCGGCCGTCGCGGTGGTGGTCGTGGCGATCGCCGCGCTCACCACCGTCCTCGTTCTCACCGACGACGACGGCGACGCGATGCCGACCGTGTCGGTGCAGGCGGGCGACAGCCTCGAACGCGTCGCCCCCGGCTACTGGTGTTCGGTGGATCTGACCGACTGCGATCCGGTCGATCCGCGCTCGGTCCAGCAGTTGCCGCAGAACATCGTCCACATCGCGGCGCCGATCGGTGACCCGGTCCGGGTGACCGTGCCTCCTGAGGTGGCCGACGGCCCGTGGTGGTCGGTGGCCCAGTACGCGACGCCGCGCGGCGTACAACGCGTGGTCGAGTTCTCCCCGAGTGACACCCTGTACACCAAGAAGTTCCTCAGCGAGCCCGACGCGGTGCTCCTGGGCATCGAGATCTGGTCGCCGTCCACGGTGTTCCAGGACGCTCCGCAGGGCGTGGAGTCGGTCGACGGCGAGATCCTGATGCGCGGCACGTTCACCATCGACACCGTCCCGGACGGATTCACCGTGGGAAACACCACCGAACTGCCCGACGTGCGCCGGTAGAGTATCCGGCGGAGTCGGGACGGAGACCGGCGCACCGGCGGCGACACATCGGCCGTTCGCGCTCCGTCTCCGTCCACGCGATCGCGCGTCAGCGGTCGAGTTCGCGGGTCACGCCGCGCACCACCTCGGAGATCCGCTGTGCCGTCTTGCGGTCCGGGTATCGGCCGTTGCGCAGTCCCGGCTGCACGGTGCCCTCGAGCAGCGTGATGAGGTCGGCGACGAGGCCGTGAAGCTCGTCCGGGCTCATCCGCTTGGTCTCCGGACGCTTCTCGCGTCGCGCTTCGCGGTTGTTCTTGACCACGCTCGGTGCGGGTTCGAGGACGGTGACTCGCAGCGCCTGCGGACCGCGTCGACCGGCCGCCATGTCGAACTCGACTCGTTGTCCGGCCTTCAGCTCGGACGCGTCGTCGCTGATCGCCGACGCTCGGACGTACACGTCCTCACCGTCGTCCTGCGACAGGAATCCGAAGCCCTTGTCGGCGTCGTACCACTTCACTCGGCCGCTTGGCACAGCACTCACCCTCATTGGTTTCTCTGCCTGAATAACACGTAAGCGCCTCGCCGTCGCTGGCAGTGCGAGGCAGGCGCATCGTGTCCGATTCTACCGCCTGGATTACCGTGGACTGCATGCAGACCCAGAAGTCCCCCCGCCTACTGGCCGCTGCGGTGATCCTGTTCGGTATCGGAATGGTCGCCGCGCTCGCACTTCTGCTGCCGGTGGTCCGCGACAGCAATACGGCGATCGTCACCACGCTGTACCTGCTGGCGTTGTGCGCTCCGCTCGGTTTCGTCCTCGGGCTCGTGTTCGCGTTGCTGTCGGGGCGACGCAGCCGATGACGCCCGACCTGACGCCGGTGTCCGACGAAGCCGCCCTCAAGCGCGCGTACAGCTGCTTCCCGACCGGCGTGGTCGCCGTCTGCCGTCGCACGGGCGAGGGGGACGTCGGCATGTCGGCCAGCTCGTTCGCGACGGTCTCACTCGAACCTGCCCTGGTATCGGTGTGCGTACGTGACGAATCGTCGACCTGGCCGCTGCTGCGGTCCGCGGACCGTCTCGGCGTCAGCGTGTTCGCCGCGCATCAGGGCGACGAGTGCCGTCGGCTCGCCGGCCCGACCAAGTCTCGGTTCGAGGACGTGCACCGTTCGGCGACCCCCTCCGGCGCGCTCTTCCTGGCCGGAGCCGCGGCCCACCTCGAGTGCTCGGTGCTGCAGGAGGTCCCCGCCGGCGACCATCGGGTGGTACTGCTGCGCATCCACGCGCTCAGCAGCGACCCGAACGTCGAACCGCTCGTCTTCCACGCGTCGACTTTCCGAGCCCTGGAGGCTCGACGCGCGCGATCGTGACGGATTCGGGTGGCCACCGCCTCAATCTGACCGTGATCCTTATCACATAACAGTCGTATAACGAACCGGCTACAGACCGGGTGTCAGCCGTGTGAACTGCGGCAACACCGGACCGTGTCCGATACGCCTTGTTCGCCCCCTCGAAACCCGCATCGACAAGGCCGTGAATTCTCCCCCGACCGCACCGTATTGTTCAGGGCGGTCATCCACCAGGTGATCGACACCCGAAACGAATAGCCCCTATCGGCCGCGCCAAGCCTCGCTCCGCCGCATGGGACCGCATGAAGAGAAAGTTCAGGAGCGAGGACGGGGGACCCACCATCTCCCCGTGAGACCCGGCGGACGAGGAGACTCGATCGCCTTGGGGTTAAGTCCCCGGAAGTCGGCCACCAGCCGGACCGGAGACCGGGCACCTCTCGCCCGAACCCGACAGCTCACCTCGTAGGCGCGTGGAGAGAGGAACGATACATGTCCGGACGTCACGCCAAGCAGACGACCAGCACCAAGACTTTCGCCAAGATCGCCGCGACCTCCGTCGTCCTCGGCGGCATCGGCGGCGGCGCCGCGCTCCTCGGCGCGGGCCAGGCCTCCGCAGCCACCGACGCCGAGTGGAACCAGGTCGCTCAGTGCGAGTCGGGCGGCAACTGGGCCATCAACACCGGCAACGGCTACCAGGGCGGCCTGCAGTTCAGCCCGAGCACCTGGGCCGCGAACGGCGGCACCCAGTACGCTCCGAGCGCCGACCAGGCCACCCGTGAGCAGCAGATCGCCATCGGCGAGCGCGTCCTCGCCTCGCAGGGCGCCGGCGCATGGCCGGTGTGCGGCGGCGTCCTCTCGGGCCCGACGCAGCGCACCGCTCCGGCCACCCCGCCGAAGGCCGCTCCCGCTGCCCCGCAGCAGAAGCAGGACCAGTCGGTCGGCGACGCCAAGAACACCGCCGACGTCAAGAAGGACGTCGACGAGCGTCTCGAGGACTCGAACATCAGCCCCGAGGTCCGCCAGGCATGGAAGGCCGCCAAGGACAGCGGCTACGAGCTCACCCCGGACCAGGTGAAGCTGTACAACCAGAACAAGCACCTGCTCCCGTTCTGATCTGACCGTCACGTATGAGGCCCCCGCTCGCGAGCGGGGGCCTCATACGCATCTCGACACCGGGCGCGTCACGGGCAGGACGGGCACGCCCGAGGCGTCTGCTCGCGCCCCGCGTCCGACGAAGAGCGTGAACCGACGCCTGCGGCGTGTACCCGCATGACGAAGACCCCCGCTCCGCGAGCGGGGGTCTTCGTAGGTATTCGCTAGAAGCGGATCAGCGGTTGACGGCGGTCTTCGCGTGCACGTACGGAAGCTCGTCTGTCGGCAGCGGGAACTGCGTGTCGCCGAACGGCGAGAGGGCACCCGACAGGTGCGCGAGGAACTCGGTCACTGCGTGGTCGTCACCGGTCTCTGCGGGCCAGCCGTTGTCCACGTATCCATTCTTCTTAGCCACGTGGCTCATTCTGCCATGACCACGGACGGAACACCTACGCACCCGGCACTTCCGACACCGGTCGGTAGCATGGATCGAATGAGTCCGGACCATCCGCTGCGCAGTTGTGCCGACGAATTGGCGAGCCGCAGCGACGAGCGACTCGTCGAACTCCTGGTTCGACGCCCCGATCTCGCGTCGCCGCCGCCGCGCGGCACCGGCGTCCTCGCTCAGCGCTCGATGTCGGCGGCGTCGATCGCTCTGGCCGGCGAGCACCTGGATCTGCTCGCCGTCGCGGTCGTCGAGGCGTTCCTCGACGCGGCCGCCGATTCGGTGCATCACGATCTGCTCGGCCCGGTGAGCCGAGACGACATCGTCGCGCGGCTCGGCCGCCGGGCGCTGCGTGGCGACGTCGACGCCCGACTGGCTCTGCTGTCCGATCGCGCACTGATCTGGCCCGCCTCCACCGAGAAGAAGGCCGCCGCCTGGGTCGCGGGCATCCACCTTCCGGCCGCACTCCCCTGGCGGGCGGCACACCTCGTCGCACCGATCGCACTGCTCCAGCCCGAGGACGTCTCCGCGCGCATCGAAGCACTCGACGAACGGCCCCGCGAACTGATCACCACTCTCTCGCGGGGTCCGGCCCTCGGCCGTTCTCGCGACGCGGCGCCCGACGCCGACCCCGCCGCCCCGGTGCCGCGGTTGCTCGCCGCCGATCTGCTGGCCCGGGTGGACGAGCAGACCGTCGAACTCCCACCGCAGGTCGGCCAGATCCTACGTGCCGAACCCCCGCTGCTCACCGCGAACCTGCGCGCGCCGTCGCTCGACGGCGAACCCTCCCGGTTCGACGCGGCAGCCGTCGATGCGGCCGGAGCGGGCGAGGCGCTCGAACTCCTGCGGCACACCGGTGATCTGCTCGATGCGCTCGGCGAGGCGCCCGCCGCCGTCCTGCGCGCCGGAGGGATGGGGGTGCGGGAGCTGCGGCGCCTGGCCAAGACCACCGGTCTGTCGGTGCCACGGGTCGGACTCCTGGTGGAGTTGACCGCGGCGGTCCGCCTCATCGACGCCGGAATCCCCGACTCGGTGGATCTCCTCGGCGGCGACGAGGTGTTCGCGCCGACCTCGTCGTCGGACGCCTGGACCCACTACGACGCGCCGCGGCGTTGGGCCGATCTCACGCTGGCGTGGCTCGACCTGCCGCGCCGCCCCTGGCAGGTCGGCGAGACCGACCGCGAGGGATCGATCATCGGAGCGCTGGCGGCCGAGTCGTTCGACGCGAACGCCCCCGTCGTGCGCCGGACGATCCTCGCGCCGCTCACCGAGGCGGCCCCCGCGGTGCCGGTGACCGTCGGCGCGCTCACCGGCCTCCTCGGCTGGCGGCACCCGCGACAGCTGCGCCGCCTCACCACCCGGGTCGTCGGCGAGACCGTCCGGGAGGCCACCGAACTCGGACTCGTCGCACACGGTTCGCTGACCTCGGTCGGACGCGCTCTCCTGGCTCGCGACCCCGACGCCGACGACCATCCCGACCTCCTCGCCGCGATGACGCGGGCCCTGCCCGAGCCGATCGACTACTTCCTGGTGCAGGCCGACTTCACCGTCACCGTGCCCGGCCCCCTCGATCTCGCGCTGGCTCAGCGGCTCGCCGTCGTCGCCGACCTCGAGTCCGGCGGCGCGGCATCGGTGTACCGGATCACCGAGGACGGCATCCGCCGCGCCCTCGACACCGGTCTCACCTCCGCCGAGATCGCGGCGCTGTTCACCGAGCACTCCAAGACACCGGTACCGCAGTCGCTGACCTACCTGATCGACGACGTCGCACGCAAACACGGACAGCTGCGGGTGGGGATCGCGTCGTCGTTCATCCGGTGCGACGACGCCGCCACGCTCACCGCCGTGTTGCGCAGCGATGCCGCGGCCGAGTTGTCGCTGCGCGGTCTGGCGCCGACCGTCGCGGTGTCGGGCGCACCGCTGCGCGATGTGATCGAACGATTGCGCGCGGCAGGCTTCGCACCCGCCGGCGAGGACTCCTCCGGCGGCCTCATCGACCTCCGCAGCCGCGGCGTGCGGGTCCCGACTCGGTCGAAGAACACGCACCGCCGCGCGCACCGCGCCCGGATCGGTCCCGGACAGGCCGCCACCGTCGTCACCCGGATGCGGACCGCCGACCGCGCCGACGGCCCGGTCTCGGCGACCTCGTCGTCGAGCGGGTCCGGTGAGAGCACGTCCGCGTTGATCCACCTCGCGCTGCAGACCGGACGTCGCCTGCGGATCGGCTACGTGGACGCGCAGGGCGGGGCCAGTCGGCACGTCGTCAAGGCCCGATCGCTGGCGGCCGGGCAACTCGTCGCCGATGAGGAGGGCGGCGAGGACGATCTGCGGTTCGCTCTGCACCGCGTCACGCGAGTCGAGCTCCTCTGACGCGCTTTCCGTGCCATCGACACGCATGTCCACGCCAGAAAGCGGCCGATCAGCGCGGCGCACATGCGCCGAAGCCGACGAGCCGTCCTAATCTGACTGGTCGGTGAAACGCGCCCGGACCGGGCGCCGCCGGGTGAGACGGAAGGCGTGAGACATGTGGGGTGCGCTGGGTGACACGTTCGCCGTCGCGATGGGCTTGGCGCTCAGCCCGATCGCGATCACGACCGCGCTGATTCTTCTGCTCGCCCCGCGCGGCCGACTCCGCGCCACGATGTTCGCCGTCGGCTGGTTCGCCGCGATGTTCGTGATCACGGTGATCCCCGCATGGATCACCGACGACGTGGACGAGAGCGATCCGGTCGGAACCGACGAAGGCATCGACATCCTCCACCTCGCCTTCGGCGCGCTGTTCCTGGTGTTGGCCGTGGTCACCTGGACCAAGCGTCCCGCCTCCGACCGCCCCGCGGACGACCGCACCGACGGGGCGGAGCCGAAGCGCGGCGTCTTGTCCCGACTGGACGACTTCGGCGTCTGGACCTGTCTCGCAATCGGTTTCGGCGAAGGCGTGGTGATCATCAAGAACCTCCCGTTGGCGATCAGCGCGGGCACCCGACTCGGCTCCGCCGGACTGTCGAGCACACACCTGGTCGTCACGGTGGTGCTGTTCGCGGCCCTCTCGTCCACGACGGTCGTCATTCCGCTGGTCGCGAGCATCGTCGGCGGTGACCGAGTCGAGCGCCCGCTGTACGACGCGCGGGCCTGGATCGAGAAGCACATGACCGCCATCACCCTGGTCGTGCTCGTCGTCGTCGGCTTCATCTTCCTCGGCGAGGGTCTCGACCTCGCCGACTGATCCGACGGGGCCGACTGATCCGACCGGGCCGACTGATCCGACCGGGCGGGTCGCCGAAACGACCCTACGGTGGCCGCCCACCCGCGTTGTCTGGACAATGGACGGGTGACTGACGGACCGCTCATCGTGCAATCGGACAAGACCCTGCTCTTGGAGGTCGATCACCCCGACGCCGCCGAAGCGCGGGCGGCGATCGCCCCGTTCGCCGAACTCGAGCGCGCCCCCGAGCACATCCACACCTATCGGGTCACGCCGTTGGCGTTGTGGAACGCACGGGCCGCCGGACACGACGCCGAGCAGGTCGTCGACGCCCTGGTCAACTTCTCCCGCTTCCCCGTACCCCAGCCGTTGCTGGTCGACATCGTCGACACGATGGGCAGGTTCGGCCGTCTGCAGCTGGTCAAGAATCCCGCGCACGGTCTCACGCTGGTCTCCTTCGACAGAGCCGTGCTCGAGGAGATCCTGCGCAACAAGAAGGTCGCGCCGATGCTCGGCGCCCGCATCGACGACGACACGGTGATCGTCCACCCGTCCGAACGGGGCCGTCTCAAGCAGGTGCTGCTCAAGGTCGGCTGGCCGGCCGAGGACCTCGCGGGCTACGTCGACGGCGAGGCGCATCCGATCGACCTGGTGGAGGACGACTGGTCGCTGCGCGACTACCAGGAGTTGGCCGCCGACTCGTTCTGGGCGGGCGGCTCCGGCGTCGTGGTCCTGCCCTGCGGCGCGGGTAAGACGATGGTCGGCGCGGCGGCGATGGCCAAGGCCGCCGCGACCACACTGATCCTGGTGACCAACACGGTCGCCGGTCGGCAGTGGAAGCGGGAGCTGATCGCGCGCACGTCGCTGACCGAGGACGAGATCGGCGAGTACTCGGGCGAGCGCAAGGAGATCCGCCCGGTCACCATCGCCACATACCAGGTCATCACGCGTAAATCGAAGGGCGAGTACAAGAATCTCGACCTGTTCGATTCGCGCGACTGGGGCCTGATCGTCTACGACGAGGTGCATCTGCTGCCCGCACCGGTGTTCCGGATGACCGCCGATCTGCAGTCGCGCCGTCGCCTCGGCCTCACCGCGACGCTGGTGCGCGAGGACGGGCGCGAGGGCGACGTGTTCAGCCTCATCGGCCCCAAGCGGTACGACGCCCCGTGGAAGGACATCGAGGCGCAGGGCTGGATCGCCCCCGCCGACTGCGTCGAGGTCCGGGTCACCATGACCGACGAGGAGCGGCTGCAGTACGCCGTCGCCGAGCAGGAGGAGAAGTACAAGCTCTGCTCCACCGCCCACTCGAAGATCAACGTCGTGAAGAACATCCTGTCCAGGCATCGGGGTTCGCAGACTCTGGTCATCGGCGCGTACATCGATCAGCTCGAGGAACTCGGCCGCGAACTCGACTGCCCGGTGATCCAGGGAGCCACCCGCAACGCCGAGCGCGAGAAGCTGTTCGACGCGTTCCGCCGCGGTGAGCTCTCGACCCTCGTCGTGTCGAAGGTCGCGAACTTCTCCATCGACCTGCCGGAGGCATCGGTGGCCGTCCAGGTGTCCGGCACGTTCGGATCGCGGCAGGAGGAGGCCCAGCGTCTCGGCCGACTGCTCCGCCCCAAGGCCGACGGCGGTCAGGCCCACTTCTACTCGGTGGTCTCGCGCGACTCCCTCGACGCCGACTACGCCGCCCACCGACAGCGGTTCCTCGCCGAGCAGGGATACGCGTACCGGATCGTCGACGCGGCCGATCTGCTGTAGCGCCGCACCAGACCTCGGGCGATACCACCCCCGTCGTCGGAGTGTGGCAGCGTGGGACGCATGGCTTTGGTCAAGCGGATGCGCCCGTTCACGTCGACGATCTTCGCGGAGATGTCGGCACTCGCCGTCGAGCACGACGCGGTGAACCTCGGTCAGGGATTCCCGGACGCCGACGGTCCCGAGTCCATGCTCCGCGCCGCACAGGACGCGATCGCTCGCGGAGCGAACCAGTACCCGCCCGGCCCCGGCATCCCCGAGCTGCGCGAGGCGATCGCCGCGCAACAGCTCGACGACTACGGCCTCGTCTACGATCCGGACACCCAGGTGCTGGTGACGGTCGGCGCCACCGAGGCGATCGCCGGCGCCGTCCTCGGCCTGGTGGAGCCCGGGCGGGAAGTGGTGCTGATCGAGCCCTTCTACGACGCGTATGCGGCGTCCGTCGCACTCGCGGGCGCCGTGCGACGAACCGTGTCGCTGGTGCCCGACGGCGACGGGTTCGCGCTCGACCGCGATGCACTGGCCGCGGCCTTCGGCCCGAACACGGCCGCCGTCATCGTGAACACTCCGCACAATCCGACGGGTACCGTCCTGACCGACGCCGACCTCGCCGAGATCGCCCGCCTCTGCGTCGAACACGACGTCATCGCGATCGCCGACGAGGTGTACGAGCACCTCGTCTTCGACGGCGCAGTGCACCGGCCGCTCGCATCGTTTCCCGGCATGGCCGAGCGGACCGTCCGGATCTCGGGCGCCGCCAAGACCTTTCACGTCACCGGATGGAAGGTCGGTTGGCTCAGCGGTCCCGCCGACCTGGTGCGGGGCGCACGGGCGGCGAAACAGTTCCTGACATTCGTCGGCAGCGGGCCGTTCCAGCCCGCCGTCGCGCACGCTCTGCGCACCGAGATGGACTGGGTGCGCGACGACGCAGAGGCGCTCGGCCGCAAGCGGACCCGACTGTCCGAATCCCTCGCCGATGCGGGATTCGAGGTCCACCGCAGCGAGGGCACGTATTTCGTGTGTGCCGATCCGCGTCCGCTCGGCGTGACCGACGGTGATGCCTTCTGCCGCGATCTGCCCGGGCGGATCGGTGTCGCCGCGGTCCCGGTCAGCGCCTTCGTCGACGACGCCGACCCCTGGCGCCACCTGATCCGTTTCGCCTTCGCCAAGGACGACGACGTCATCGACGAGGCCGCTCGGCGCTTGACACGGCTCTCGATCGACCGGCGCTCCTAGAACACCCCCTGCGGACGGAACTGGACACTGATCCGTGGGCCGACGCCGGAGATCTTGGGAATCGCGTGCTCCCACGTCCTCTGACAGCTGCCGCCCATCACGAGGAGATCGCCGGAGCCGAGGACCGCTCGGCGCGAGGCTCCGCCGCCGCGCGGTCGCAGGAGCAGCGGACGCGGCGCGCCGAGCGACAGGATCGCCACGAGCGTGTCGTGCGTGCGTCCGCGTCCGACCCGGTCGCCGTGCCAGGCGACGCTGTCGGCTCCGTCGCGGTACAGGCACAGTCCGGCGGTCGCGAAGCCGGCGGGCAGCGTCGCTCGATAGTGCGCGGTCAGCTCGTCGCGTGCCGCCTCGAGGATCGGGTGCGGCCAGCGCTCCTCACGCGGATACATGGCGAGCAGTCGCGGCACGGCGACGGTGGAGTCGTACATCCGACGCTCCTCGGCCCGCCACGGGACGCTCCCGTGCAGGGCGTCGAACACCTCGACCGACCCCTGCAGCCAGCCCGGACGCAGGTCGACCCAGGCGCCGTCGGACAGTTCGATGCGCCGCACACCCGCCTGCATCGACGTCAGCACCGGCCCGGTGTCGGTGTCGAAGAGCGACGCTTGGAGTCCTGCGGCCATGACGTCGATCGTACACCTGTTCGATTTCCGGCCGTCAGTCGAGCGATGCCTCGTCCCGCCGGTCGCCGAGCGACCCCCTACACCTCGAACGCGATCCCGGTCAGCCGCTCCGACTCGGCCCACAGCAGATCCCGCAGCGCCTGATCCGTCGCGGCGCGACGCGGGCGTGCCGTCGTCGGATGCCCACGGAGACCGCCCAGCCGATCGGGTCCGTAGTATCCGCCGTTGACCGCATCGGCGGAGGTCGCCGCGTACAGCGTCGGCAACGCGCCCTGCGACGCCGGCTGCCCCAGATGCAGTGCGCTCCCGAGATTCATGATGAGGTCGACGGGCGTCTGCGACTTACCGGTCAGACCGGTGGCCGCATATCCGGGATGCGCGGCCACCGACATCGTCGACGAGCCGCTCACCTCGAACCGTCGCGCCAGCTCGAGCGCGAAGGTCATGTCGGCCAGCTTGGAGTCGCCGTACGCCACCCATCGGTTGTAGGTCCGATCCTCCCAGTTCAGATCGTCGAAACGCTTACGCGAGCCGTACTGCATCAACGACGACACGGTCACCACGCGTTCGGTGATCTTCGGTAGCAGCAGCGCCGTCAGGGCGAAGTGCCCGAGGTGGTTGGTGCCCATCTGCATCTCGAAACCGTCGACGGTCCGGCGCAGCGGCGTCGCCATCAGTCCGGCGTTGTTGACCAGGACGTCCGCCTCGTCGACGGTGTCGGCGAAGGCTCGGACCGAGGCGAGGTCGGCGAGATCGAGGGATGCGACGGTGGCCGCCGGTCCGATGCGCTCGGCGACGATGCGGGCCGTCGACTGATTCCGGCAGGCCAGGGTGACGCGGGCGCCCGCGGCGGCCAATGCGACCGCAGTGGCCTCGCCGAGTCCGCTGTTGGCGCCGGTGACGATGAACCGACGTCCCTCCTGCGCGGGGATGTCGGCCCGCGTCCACTTGCTCACTTCTTCTCCTTGCCATGGATGTGGTCGTGCGGCATCGCGAATTTCACGAGGTCGGCCAGCACACTGCCGAGCGACGGCGGCTCCGGACGACTCAACAGGTCGACGGGCGCGTGGATCTCTGTGACGTGTGTCCGGCCGCGCAGCACCTGCCGGTCCACGCGTTTCCAGCTCGCCGCCTCGTCCTCGTGCGCGGCCTCGACCGCGCCGCGGCTGGCGTACACCGGCGAGAAGCCGAGCTTGGCGAGGTCGGACAACCGTGCCGACTCGTTCACCGGATCGCCGATCACCGTGTACTCGTAGCGGGTGCGCGCGCCGATGTTCCCGGCGAACACCCGACCGAACGAGACGCCCATCCCCCATTCGAGCGGCAGTTTCTCACTCAATTCCACGCCGAGTTCGCGGGCGGCCGTCAACGCGGCACGCGCCGGGTCGTCGAGCGGAGCGGGCGCGCCGAAGACCGCCAGCGCGGCGTCGCCCTCGAACTTGTTGATGAAGCCGCCGCTGCGGTGCACGGCATCGGCGACGATCGAGAAGAACGCGTTGAGGACGGCGGCCGTCTCCCGCGGATCACGGTCGGCGGCGAACGCCGTCGAGCCGGTGATGTCGACGAAGATCACCGCGACGTCGGTGTTGGCGCCGACGAGCTCGCCGTCGTGCTCCAGCGCGAGCTGGGCCACCCCGTGCCCCACGTGGCGGGAGAAGATGTCGCGCATGCGTTCTCGCTCGGACAGCCCGTCGAGCATCGAGTTGAGACCGGCCTGCAGAACACCCAGCTCGGACGCGTCGTACACGGCCACGCGACGGGTCAGGTCGCCGCTGCGGGCGGCCTCGACCACCTCGCGCATATCGTTGAGCGGATCGGCGATGGCGCGGTTCACCAAGCCGACCACCCGGGCGCCGGATGTGAGCGCGACGACGGCGAGCAGCACGGTCGCCCAGTCGACGCGGTCAGCGACCGGCGGAACCCAGCCGAGCCCGCGACCGACGTTCATCAGGATCAGACCGACCATCGGCACCGCCGACGAGACGACCCACACCACGACCATGCGTTCGCGGACGCCGTGCATCACGCCGTCGATCGAGCTGCCGCGCAGCGCGAGAGTGGACAGGGGCCGAGCCGCACTCTCGGCGAACAGATAGGTGAGGCAGCCCGAGGTCACCGCGGCCAGGCCGAACGCGCCGGCCACCGCGAGAAGGAAGACGACGGCGATGTCGGCCAGGATCGCGTACACGCCCGACGCGACCACCCAGCCGAGCAGATCGGCCAGTACGAGACGCCGCGGGATCGCCCGGACCTGGTCGCGACGCGCCTCGTCGGCCGGTTCGGCGGACTCGACGCTGATGAACCAGCGGAACTGCGGAATGAGCAGGATGAACGACGCGATGACACTGACCAGGGTGCCGAGGACCAGTGCGACGAGGACCTCGCCCATGAGCGGCGGATAGTCGGCGTCGGTGCTCAGATCCAACCGCCCGCCGTTGAAGGCCAGCAGAACGGCGACGAAGGTCTCGATGCCGATGAGTATCTTGGCGCCTGCGACGATCAGCCCGCCGATGACGACGCCGCGGCGAGCGAACATGCGGCGAGTCGCGGCGTCGAGCTCGAGGATCTCGGCGTCGCCGCGGCGCCCTTCGGCGCTCAGTCCCATGACGGCGGAGGCCGTGGCGTTCTCGTCGATCCAGTCGGCGATGCGATGAGCAGCGGCACGTTGCCGTCTGATCATGCAGGTCACCTCCCGGTCCGATGAATCTCACTGAGAGTACCGGGAACCGGGAGGTGATCGGACGGAACGTCCGTGCCTGGACGATCAGGCGGCGGGCTTGCCGGCCTCGATCTCGAGGGTGATCGTGATCTTGTCGCCGACGACGGTGCCGCCGGTCTCGAGCGGCATCTCGATGTCGATGTCGAAGTCCTTGCGGTTGATGACGGTCTTGGCGTCGAACCCGGCGACCGGCCCGTGTCCCATACCCGGATTCACACCGTTGAACTCCATGGTCAGGGTGACCGGCTTAGTGACGCCGCGAAGGGTGAGATCGCCGTGGACGAGGTAGTCGTCGCCGTCGGCCTCGACAGAGGTCGACGCGAACGTCGCGGTCGGGTGGTTGTCGGCATCGAAGAAGTCTGCCGAGCGGATGTGCTGGTCACGCTGGTCGTTACCGGTGTCGATCGACGTGACGTCGATCTCGGCGTTCACCGAGGGTGCGCCGTCCTCGGCGATCTCGATCGTGCCGGCGAAGCCGCCGAAGGTGCCGCGCACCTTCGAGACCATTAGGTGGCGGACGGTGAAACCGACCTGGGAGTGGACCGGGTCGATGGTCCAGGTGCCTGCGGTCAGCTCTGCGGGGGTGATGCTCATGCGAGTCTCCGTTCGTGTGGCGGCACTGTCGCCGTCAATCTGTCCTGTGGTGCGGCCGTCGTGTTCGACCGCCTGCACTGAGAATAACCGGACCGCGGTCCGATTTACTCCCGGTGTGATCGGGATAACATGATACGCATGGTTACTCGCGACGACATCCACGCCCGCCTCGACACATTCGAGGTTCACCGCACTCCCGTCGTCGAGGGGCTGCGCGCGGCGTCGGTGATGATCGTCGTCGCTCGACAGGGAGCACGACGCGGTGTATGGCTCACCCGGCGGCCCGCACGGATGAACCGTCATGCCGCCCAGTTCGCGCTTCCCGGTGGGCGTCTGGACGACGGCGAGACCCGCCACCAGGCGGGCCTGCGCGAACTGCACGAGGAGATGGGCATCGTCTTGGGCGACGACGCCGTACTCGGCGATCTGGACGACTTCACGACTCGTTCCGGGTATGTCATGTCGCCGACCGTCGCCTGGATCGACGACGAGATCACGCCCGCACCGAACCCCGACGAGGTGGAGCACGTCTATCTGATCGATCTGGACGAACTGGCCGCTGCCGAGCCCGTTTTCGAGACGATCCCCCAGTCCGACCGCCCGGTCATGTCGCTACCGCTGATCGGCAGGCGCATCCACGCGCCGACCGCCGCGGTCCTGTACCAGTTCGCGCGGGTGGCCCTGCGTGACGACCCCGTCCGCGTCGCCGACTACGAACAGCCCCTGTTCGCCTGGCGGTGACGGCTACCCGCCTACCCGCCTGCCCGCCTGCCCGCCTGCCGAGCGGAGTCGAGACAGAAACGGCGCGCGAACCGGACTGTACATCGCCCGGTCGCGCACCGTCTCCGTTCGCGCACCGTCTCCGTTCGCGAGGATCAGTCCTCGGACCGGTGCTTGGCCCGTCGTGTCTGATACAGCGGCTCGATGCGGTCCCGCGGAGTGGTCTCGGGCGTCACGAAGCCCGGGGCGTGGTTCTCGGGATGCTGCCCGGTGCCTGCCTCGATCCAGTTCGCGTCGCCGGTCGTCGTCGGGTCGAGGTACTGCGCCTCGATCGCGGGCACCTCGGTCACGTCGTGCGTCACGGTCCGTGTCTCGGTGCCCTCTTCGAGCACACGTTCCACTTCCCGCTCCACCACCTTGCGGACGATGACCGGTTTCTCGACGACCACTTCGACGACCTTCTCGATCGGCTTCTCGATGATCTTCTCCACCTCGCGGTAGACCGGCTTCTCCACGACCTTCTCCACGATGTGCTCGACAGGCTTCTCGACGATCCGCTCGGTGACGACGTTGATCTGCTTCTCGATGACCTTCTCGACCAGTACGGGCGTCTGCACGTGCTTCTCGAATTCGCGGTGGACGGGCTTGTCGATGACCTTCTCGACGATCTCGGGCCGTTCGACGATCTTCTCGACGACGTGCTCGACCTCTTTGTCGACGACCTTCTCGATCACGTTGGGCTTCTCGACGATCCGCTCGATCACGTGGTCGACCGGCTTCTCCACGACCTTCTCGACCACGTTCGGCTTCTCGACGATCTTCTCGACGATCCGCTCGACGGGCTTCTCGATGACCTGCTCGATCACCTCGGGAACCTCGACGACCTTGTCGACGATGTGTTCCACCGGTTTGTCGACGACCTGTTCGACGACGTTCGGCACCTCGACGACCTTCTCGACCACGTGATCGACGGGCTTCTCCACGACCTTCTCGACCACGTTCGGGACCTCGACGATCCGCTCCACCTCGTGGTCGACGTCGGTCTCGATGACCTTCTCGATCACATTGGGCTTCTCGACGATGCGCTCGACGACATGGTCGACGGGCTGTTCGGTGACCTTCTCGATCACTTCGGGCTTCTCGACGATCCGCTCGACGACGTGGTCGACCGGGGTCTCGACGATCTTCTCGATCACGTTCGGGACCTCGACGATCCGCTCCACCTCGCGGTCGACCGGGGTCTGGACGACCTTCTCGATGACGTTCGGGACCTCGACGATCCGCTCGACCACGCGGTCGACCGGCCTCTCCACCACTTCCTCGATGACATTGGGGGCCTCAACGATCCGCTCGAGGACGTGGTCGACGGGCTTCTCGACGACCTTCTCCACGACGTTGGGGGTCTCGACGATGCGCTCGACGACCTTGTCGACCGGCTGTTCGATGACCTTCTCGATCACGTTGGGCTTCTCGACGATCCGCTCGATCACGTGGTCGACGGACTTCTCGATCGGCTTGTCGACGAGCCGCTCGACGACGACGTCGCGCGGTACCTCGACGACCTTCACAACCGGCTTCTCGACGACGACCTCGATGACCTTCTCGACCGGCTTCTCGACGGTCTTGTAGATCACCTCTTCGACGGGGACCTCGATCTCCTTCTCGACGGTCGTATAGACGTTCTTCTCGACCGGGACCTCGATGACGTGCTCGATGATCTTCTCGACCGGCTTCTCGACAGTCACCTCGATGACCTTCTCGACCGGGACCTCGATGACCTTCTCGACGATGGACTCCACCGGGACCTCGACGATCTTGTCGACGAGGGTCACGATCGGCTTCTCGACCATGCGCTCGACGGTGACCGGCTTGTCGACGACCTTGTCGGTGATGTCGACGATCAGCTTCTCGATGACGCGTTCGACTTCCGCGGGACGCTCGATGACCTCGTCGACGACGGTCACGATGAGTCGTTCCACCGCGCGCCGGATCTCGACGGGCTTGTCGGCGATCTGGTCGAGGATCGAGACGATGGGCTTCTCGACCAGACGCTCGATCTCGATCTGCGTCTCGCGGATGTCGTCGACGATGGTGACGGCGGGCTTCTCCACCAGGCGGGGGACCTCGACCGGCTTGCCGACGATCTCGTCGACCACGGTGACGGCCGGTTTCTCCACCCGTCGCGGAAGCTCGACCGGGACCTCGACGATCTCGTCGACCACGGTCACGATCGGCTTCTCCACGGTGCGCGAGAGTTCGACCGGCTTATCGACGATCTCGTCGGCCACGTCGACGATGAGCTTCTCGACGCGACGCATGAGTTCGACGGGCTTGTCGACGATCTCGTCGGTGATGGTCACCTGTGGATACTCCACCATGCGCGGGACGGCGACGGCCTTGTCGACCGCGTTGTCGACGATGGTGACGATGGGATGCTCGACCACGCGTTCCACGTCGACGGGGCGCTCGACCACATCGTCGACGATGCTGACGACAGGCTTCTCCACCAGACGCGAGACGGTGACGGGCTTGTCGGTCACGTCGTCTTCGACGGTGACGACCGGCCGTTCGACGATCCGGGTCACGTCGACGGGCTTGTCCGTGACCTCGTCGACGACGGTGACGACGGGCTTCTCGACCAGACGCGAGACGGTCGCCGGTTTGTCGATGACCACGTCGACGGTGTCGACGACGAGTCGTTCGACGATGCGCTCCAGGGTGATGGGCTTGTCGACGACGGTCTCGACCGGCTGCTCGACGAGCCGCTCGACGGTGTACCCCCGCTCGACGACATTGTCGACGACATCCACCTGCGGATCCGTCATGTCCTTGTCGTCGCCTTCAGCCATCTTCTCTCCTCGACACGGGTTTCGCCTCTGCGGTCCACGGTTCCACAGCGGCCAGCTTCCCACAGCACGCCACGCGGCGCGGCTGTCGTACTTATCAGGATATGTTGCGACCCCCTCGGCAACGCAAAAACCCCCTGCATATGCAGGGGGTTTCGACGTGGCCAGAGTCGGGATCGAACCGACGACCTTCCGCTTTTCAGTTGGACGCAGCAGGTGGACCGCATGGCGGTGCTGGTTGAAAGCGTTCTGAGTGGACGGGTGCGGACCACGTGGACGCGGGGCGTTCGGTGCGTTGGCCCCATTCTGGCCCCTTGATTTTCTGCTTGTCCTTCCCATGAGAAATGCCCCGACCCGGTTGCAGCCGGTCGGGGCGTGGGAGGCACACGGATGCTGGTCAATGAGGTCTCCGCTACCGAGCGTAGCGGGGAGACCGGGGACGGCGCTACAGCTCTAGCGGGGAGATCAATCTCACTCGGCTTGGATGAGCGCAAGCCGCGCGCTACAGACGTCGACGGCGCCCCGCGTGAGCACGGCCGTAGCGCAGCGGAGGCCGCGCGCAGCGCGGAGGCAGACGTCGACGTCGAGCGCGACCCGCTTGTTATATATCCCAAAACTCGTCGCGAAAACGCAAGCTCTCCGACTGTGGCGGTCCCCGATACCCCGGAAACCGCGTTTGACCTCGGGTTTCAGTTCCCTGACGGTCGGGACGTCGCGGACGCCGGACTAGCTGCATCCTCGATGCTCGGCGGTACTCCGGCATTGGAGCGGGCTGCTCAGCGCGGATCGGGTCGGCCGGGTGTTGATCCGGGTTCCGTTGCGGCGGCGTTCGCGGTATCGGATCAGGCTCCTCGTTCGTTGGGGGGTCGGTTCAAGGGTGTGGTCGTCGCGGAGTCGGCGCGTCGGACCACCGAGGTTGAGTCGCTTTCGTTCTCGCTGCGCATTAGTACGGGTGCGGTATCGCTTGCGGCAGTGAGTCCGGTTCGGGCTGCGGCGGCTGCGGAGCGTGCCGCTCAGGTGTCGATTGCGGATTCGCGGTCTTCGGACCAAGTGGCGTCGGTGCTGCGAGCTTGGATAGAGGGCGGGCCGTCAGGTGTGATCGGAGGCGTGCGGAGGTCGGAGTTCCCGGCGTTAGGCGGTCGTTCGGTGTCGTTGTGGTGGGACGTGCTCACGGCGGAGACGCAGCGCGGGTTGATGCGGGCGGCAGCGTCGGCGGCGGGCGCAGTACACCTGTCAGAGCGCGGTGAATCCACCCGCGAAATCACCGAGTGGAGCCGAAAGTCGCGCGCGAGCATGGTGAAAGCGCTTGCAGAGCTCGACTATTCGCCGATCATCGGGGCGAGCGGCATCCCGTGCATGGTGACGCTGACGTACCCGGGGTGCTGGTTGCGGGTTGCGCCGGATGGTCCGACTGTTAAGAAGCATTTGGATGCGTTCCGGCATCGTTTCGAGCGCCGATACGGCGCGATTTCGGCTGTGTGGAAGCTCGAGTTCCAGGGTCGGCGTTCGGCCCGTTGTGGGTGTGAGGGCTGCGACCCGGTGCCGTATCGGGGACGGGATGACGGCCGAGCACCGCATTTTCATGTGTGGTTGGCGATGCCGACTGAGCGGAACGGTTGGGCGTGCGTGGAGCGCCCGATCGCGAGTGCGTCGTCGACCAGGTTGGCGCGCTCCGCTTCCGGGCTGTTCCGCGTGTCATGGCGTCAAGCGACGTCTACGACCGATCGAGATCAGGGGACGGTCGCCCGTCAGCGGTCGTTTACGACAGAGGCAGCGGCGGACGAATTTTTCGCGACCCATCGAGCCCCTGTGTGGGTTGATGAGGTCGTGGCGGAGACGCCGGGTGGCTTTTCGGAGTGGTTGGCGGCGGCGTGGTCGGAGGTTGTCGGCCACCCCGACCGCGAGCATCGTCGCCGTCATCGTGAGGTCTTGCGTCGGTCGGTGAGTGTTGTGGAAGGCCTTCGTGCGTCGGACCCGAAGCGGCTAGCAGTGTACTTCGCGAAGCATGGTGCGGCGCAGGGCGATTCGGAATCATCCGGCAAGGAGTATCAGCACTTTGTGCCGGAGGCGTGGCGAGGACGCGGCGACGGCCCAGGTAGGTTTTGGGGTTATTGGGGTTTGTCGCGGGTCGCGTCCTCGGTGACCCTTTCGACGGTCGATTTCATTCGCGCTAAGCGGGTGATGAGGCGGTGGTCGCGGTCGCGGGCCGTCTACCCGCCGGGCGCGGTATACCCGGCTGCGGTTCACCCGAATGTCGTTGTGCGACGGCGCGAACGGGGGCGACCTCGGGCGGACGGTTCACGGCGCACCCGCCGATGTCGTTCCCGTCGAACACTACTCGGGGGCGGCGGCATGGTCGGCGGCTTCGCGTGCGTGAATTCGGGTCCCGATTTCGGCGTATCGGTCGCGCGGGCGGTCGCCCTGTGGTGACCGCTGCGTGCTATCGACTCGTGTCGTGCTGACGTCATGCGCTGGCGGGGAGATTTTTACAAGGCTTTGACCATCTCCCCACCAGCACTCTTCGTTATACATGACATCTGCCTACCGGGCGGTCGCTATATGGCGAGGCTAGGCGGGTCACCGACGGCGGTCGCGCTGCTCTTGTGCGATCGCGTCACGGGTCGCTTGTCGTCGCTCGTTCTCGTCCAGCAGCATTGGCAGCGGCGAGAGTTCATGCAGCTCGTCCGCCTTCTCCCCTGCCTCGTTCATCGCTCGTTCGAGCCCGTCTAGTGTCGCGTGTCGTTAATGAGTTGATGGTTTGCGGCTTGCGATAATGGGATATGGCGAATTCTCCGGCCCCGGCGCTGCAATTGCGTGAGGGCGATGCTGCTGAACTGGACCGGCTGTTGCGGTCGACCTCGACGTCGGCGGGCCTGGTGCGGCGTGCGCGGATCGTGTCGCTGGCGGCTGCGGGTGTGGCGAACACGCGGATCAGCGAGGTGGTCGGGACGTCGGTGCCGACGGTCCTCAAATGGCGTGACCGCTATCTTCATGGCGGCCTGGACGGCCTCCTCGATGCTGACCGACCGGGCCGTCCGCGGCATCTCGATCATGCCGAGGTCGTTTCGGCTACGTTGATGCCACCGCCGAAGAAGTACGGCGTCACGCACTGGTCCTCACGCCTGTTGGCCGGCCATTTGGGGATCGGGAACGCCACCGTTGCCCGTGCCTGGCGCGAATACGGGGTTCAGCCGTGGCGGTCGGGAACCTTCAAGTTCTCCACCGATCCCGAACTGGTCGCCAAGGTCACCGACGTCGTCGGCCTGTACCTGGAGCCACCGGAGAACGCGATCGTACTGTGCGTGGACGAGAAATCCCAGATCCAGGCCCTGGATCGGACCGCACCGATGCTCCCGATGCAGCCGGGACAGATCGAACGCCGCACCCACGACTACAAACGACACGGCACCACCACACTGTTCGCCGCGTTGGAGATCGCGACCGGACAAGTCACCGCAGCCGTCAAGCCACGACATCGCCACCAGGAGTTCCTGGCGTTCCTGCGGCAGATCGACCGCGCCTACGGCAACCGGGAACTACACCTGGTGATGGACAACTACGCCACCCATAAAAAGGCTGAAGTCCGCGACTGGCTCGAGCAGCACCCGAACATTCACATCCACTTCACCCCGACCTCCGGCTCCTGGCTCAACCTCGTCGAAGTCTGGTTCGGCATCATCGACCGCCAAGCCATCCGCCGCGGCGTCTTCACCTCAGTCAAAGACCTCAACGCCAAAATCCGCGCCTTTATCAACGGCTGGAACGACCGCAAACACCCCTTCGTCTGGACCACGACCGCCGACGAAATCCTGAAGAAAGCACAACCATAAACTATCTAACGACACGCGACACTAGGGGGTCGAGATGATCGATGGCAAGCGAGCGCGAAGCGGTCGCGCGGCAGCCCTAGAAAGTCGACTCGTCAAAAAGTTTGCCGAGGTCGTGGACATGGAGAGCGAAAGGAGGTGATGCGCAGTGACGAATGATGACGACTTTTTGACTGTGGAAGAGGTGGCGTCGCTGACGCGGCAATCGAGATCGATTTTGCACGAGTGGGCGCAGGCGGCTGAACACGGTGCTGCTGCGAAAGGTCCCGTGCACTACAACCTCGGTCGCCGTCGCTACTGGCGACGCTCCGACGTCGAGAAGTGGCTGGAGTCGCGGCGGGTCGAAGTGCCGGGGCGGCATGGCTGAGATCGGCGAATGAACGGTTCGGGGGGCCAGCTTTGGCCCCCCGAATTTTCTATCTAGAGACGGGAATCTCGGTGACGATCGAAAAGTATGAGACGAAGCAGGGCCCGAGGTGGCGGGTCGAGTGGCGGCTGCCGGATCGTCGGAAACGGCGGCGAAGTTTCACATCTGAGCGTGCGGCGCGAGCGTTCGAGGCGGAACTGACGACGGCCAAGCACCAGGGACGATTTATCGATCCCCGTAGGGGCGATGATGTGGAGCTCCGGTCGGTGTACGACGACTGGATTGCGACGCGCCAGGATGTAACGGCTAAGGTCAAGAGGGGTTTCGAAGACAATTGGCGGCTCCACGTCGAACCGGCTTTTGGGTCGTGGCCGGTATCCCGAGTGGATCGACGGGCCGTGCAGGAGTGGATCAACGGTATGGACGCGGCTCCACGGACAATCCGGTGGAGGCATTCGGTTCTCGCACAGGTCCTCGACCATGCGATCGCGGAAGGTCTCGCTGTCCGGAACGTTGCACGGCTCGCTGTGCTTCCCAAACTGGTGGAAGCCGATCACGTCTACCTGACCGCTGACGAGGTGGAGGGCCTCGCTGCGGTGTGCGGTGACCAAGGCTATGTGGTGACGATCCTCGCCTACACCGGCTTGCGATGGGGTGAGCTGACGGGCCTGAACGTCGGTGACGTAAATCTGGCGCGTAGAAGGATTGCGGTTCGGCGGTCGATGACTCAGGTCGGGGGGAAGCTGACGGCGGGAGCGACGAAGTCGAGGGCAGGGAGGCGCACGGTGCCGATTCCGGGTGCCCTGGTGCCTCTGCTGCGCGATTTGACGGCGGGGCGGCCTCGGAGTGCGCCTGTGGTGATGTCGCCGCGTGGAGCGCGTCTGAGCCGCGAGAACTGGGTGAGGGCGGTAGGCTGGCGGGAGCGAACGGCCGAGATCGGCTATCCAAATCTGAGAATTCATGATCTCCGTCACACATACGCCTCCCTGGCCCGATCAGCGGGCGCGGATTTACGACTACTCCAGGTCGCGATGGGCCATGCATCGATCACGGTGACTGCGCATACGTATGCGGACCTTTACGACGATGAGCTCGACAGGATCGGTACGGCTCTCGACAAGCTGATCGATCCTACAGCGGAGGAGTAATCTGGTGGTGGCCCCATAATGGCCCCATCAGAGTATGAAGAACACTAGCCGGGACAGGCTGAGCAGAAGATACAAAAGATCCCCTAACCTGCATAAACGCAAGTTAGGGGACCCTAAGTGGCCAGAGTCGGGATCGAACCGACGACCTTCCGCTTTTCAGGCGGACGCTCGTACCAACTGAGCTACCTGGCCAGTGGAGGGTCGGCTGAAAACCGAACCTCAAGCGACCCTGACGGGACTCGAACCCGCGACCTCCGCCGTGACAGGGCGGCGCGCTAACCAACTGCGCCACAGGGCCATATTCACTTCTTTTGTTGCTTTTCGAGCTTAGCCGATCCACTCCGTTTCACCGAATCGGTATTCGGTGGAGCTTCTCGATCCGAGATCGATCTGCGTACCCCCTACGGGATTCGAACCCGCGCTACCGCCTTGAAAGGGCGGCGTCCTAGGCCGCTAGACGAAGGGGGCCGGTGTTGCTGTTCCCGCTGGGAGCGATGACAACTTTATGGCACGCACTTCAAAAAACACAAATCGCGAGGTCGGGGATTGTTTCCGGCCCGATTCGGACAGCTCGGGCCGCACCGGATTCGGCAAGCGCCGCAAGCAGTTCGAGACACGGCGGCACTCGAAACCAGAGGCGTCGACCCCGGCGGCGCCCTCGACACGAGCAGCTGGGACAAGACGCGAGCAATAGGACGACGGGAGGGCGTCCGCACCCCGAAACATGCAATGCCGGGTCGGAGAAACCATCTCCGACCCGGCATCGCACCGTGCCCCCAGTAGGGCTCGAACCTACGACCTGCGGATTAAAAGTCCGTAGCTCTACCAACTGAGCTATAGGGGCATGCCGCGTGATGCAGCGGTTTCACTTTACATACCCGGCCGACTCGACCCGCACACCCCGACCCGAAAACCACTCCGTGACGACCGACACAGTAGAACATTCAGTCTCTGTAACTTACGGTTTCATTTAACTCATCAGTCCTGACCTCAGGAGTCCGCATGGCCCACGGTTCCAGCCGTACGTTCACCCGCGTCGGCGCGTTCGTCCACCGTCACGCATGGATCGTGCTCGCCTTCTGGGTGCTGCTCGCCGCAGCATTGAACGTGACGGTCCCGCAGTTGGAGACCACGGTCTCGCAGACCTCCGCCGACTTCCTGCCCCGGTCGCTGCCCGCGAACAAGAATCTGGAACAGATGTCGCGCGACTTCGACGCACCGCCCTCGAACGCCGTCAGCAGCATCGTCCTGGTGAACGACGACGGCCTCGGCCCCGACGACGAGGCCTACTACCGACGTCTGGTGACCCGTCTGACCGACAGCTCCGACGTCGCCTATCTCGTCGACTTCGCCGGGCATCCGGTGACGCGCGAGGCCGCCGCCAGCCCCGACGGCAAAGCGCTCACCCTGTTCGTCGCAGCCGAGGGGTCCGTCGGGTCCACGCGCGCTCACCATGCGGCGCAAGGGATTCGGGCCGAGATGGCGGCCGCCGACAAACCCGCGGGACTGCAGACGTACTACACCGGCCCCACCGCGACGCTCGCCGACCTGTTCTCGGCGATCGATGTGTCGCTGCTGATCATCACCGGAGTGTCCGTCGCGCTGATCACGCTGATCCTGTTCCTCGTCTACCGCCGGTTCGCGACGGCCGCGATCCCGTTGATCACACTCGGCGTCGGACTGGCGGTGACCCGTCCGATCGTCTCGTTCCTCGGCGGCCACGGCTGGCTCCCGATGTCGAACTTCACCATCGCGATCATGACGGCGCTCGTCCTCGGCGCGGTGACCGACTACGCGATCTTCACCCTGTCGTCGTACCACGAGGCACGACGCCGCTGCCTGCCCGTCGGCGACGCGGTGGCCGCGGCGAGCGGGCGCACGGCTCCGATCCTCATCGCCTCCGCCCTGACGATCGCGGCCGCGTGCACGTCGATGGCGTTCACCAGCATCGGCATGTTCCGCACCGCCGGACCGCCCACGGCGATCGCCGTCGTCATCGCTCTTCTCATCGCGCTCACCCTGCCACCGGCGCTCCTGTCGCTGGCCGGGCGACGAGGTCTGGCCGAGCCCGGCCCGTCGTCGGAGAAGCGGTGGCGCCGCCGCGGCGCCCGGATCATCCGGCACGCGGGCGTCTACGCGCTGGCCTCCCTCGTCCTGCTCGTATCGTGCGCGGCGATCCTGCTGACCCAGCAACGCAACTGGGACGAGTCGTCGATGTTCGTCCACGCGAACGAATCGACCCGCGGCTACGACGCGGTGTACAAGCACTTCGGCGTCAACGCGATCGCACCCGAGTACGTGCTCATACGATCCGATCACGATCTCCGCAACACCGCCGACCTCGCCGCCATGGAGCTGGCCGCCGACGCCGTCTCACGCGTGGACGGCGTCGCAACGGTCCGTTCCATCACCCGACCCGACGGGAAGCCGCTCGCCGAGTCGGCGGCGGGCTACGTGCCCGGCCAGGTCGGTGACCGACTCGACGACGCATCGAAGCAACTCGGTGAGGCCCGGCCCGATCTGCTGCGACTGGCGTCCGGCGTCCGACAGCTCACAGCCGGGGCCGACGAGGCGAAGGCCCGCATGCCCGAACTCGTCGACGGCACAGACCAGGTGGTGACCATGGCCGGCGGCGTCCTGGACGCGATGGAGTCCGCGCAGCGCGTGGTCGACGCCGCGACCGACGGACGCCAGGATCTGACCGCCGCCGCCGACGAGCTGCGGACCGGCCTCGACCGGATCGCACCCGCCGTCGCTCAACTGCGACGAGCCGCAGCGGCGGCACAGCCCGCCCTCGACGGCTTCGACGACCTGTTCGGGCCGCTGATCGAATCCCGCAGCCCGGCGTCGTGCTCGGCCGATCCAGCCTGCGCCGCGGCCCGAGCGGCATTCGACCGGTTCGACGAGGCCACGGGCGGCCAGGCCCGTCGCACGCTGACACAGCTCCGCGGCGCGGCGTCGGTACCCGCCGAGACGTCGCGTCGCGTCCAGCAGTCGATCGCCCCGTTGAAAGACCTGCTCGGCCGACTCCAGTCGCTTCTCGGGCGACTCGACGGCCGCACCCCCGACCAGATCCGCGCCGATCTCGCCCGGCTCACCGCGGGCGTCGGCGAACTGTCGGCCGGGATGACACAGCTGTCCGACGGTCTGCACCAGGTCCAGGACGGCACCGATCAGATCACCGCTCTGACCGATCGACTGCACGAGGGTCTGGATCTGGCCACCGACTACCTGTCGACGATGAGCGCGGCGACCTCGTCCGGGGCGGGCCGCGGGTTCTATCTGCCGCCCGAGGCGATGAAGGACGCACGATTCGTCGAAGGCGCTCGACTGCTCATCTCACCCGACGGCCGCTCCGCACGCATGCTCGTGACCTGGGACGTCAACCCGTACGGTTCCGAGGCGCTCGCTCGCAGCAGAGATCTCGCGCCCGCCGCACGCAAGGCACTGGCCGAGACCGGTCTGAAAGACGCCGAGGTGTCCAACACCGGTCTGGCGTCGCTGTCCGCGGACATGAACGACCAGCTCGACCGCGACCTCCTGGTGTTCGGTCTCGTCGCGGTCATCGCTGTGACCGTGGTGCTCGCGGTGTTGTTGCGCAGTGTCGTCGCACCGCTGGTGCTGGTCGGGACGGTGATCGTCTCGTTCGCGGCGGTCCTGGGCCTGAGCACCCTGGTCTGGCAGCACATCATCGGGATCCCCCTCGACTGGTCGGTCGCCCCGGTCTCGTTCATGGCGTTGATCGCGGTCGGCGCCGACTACAGCATGCTGTTCGCATCCCGAATCGCCGAGGAGGCCGCCGGGCGCGGTATGACCTCCGGGATGATCCGCGGCTTCGGCAGCACCGGCAGCGTCATCACCACGGCCGGAATCGTGTTCGCGCTGACCATGTTCGCCCTGATGAGCGGGACCACCCTCAATCTGGTGCAGATCGGTTTCACCATCGGGCTCGGACTGTTGCTCGACATCCTCGTGGTCCGGTCGTATCTGGTTCCGGCGACGATGGTGCTGCTCGGCGACACCATGTGGTGGCCGCGTCGCAAGGCGTGAGCAGCACCGGGATCAGTGCTGTGCTCGCGCGCCGATGACGGATCGCCGTCGGCAGGGGCGTCAACTCACCGATTTCAACGACGCCACTGCGTGCACCGCCTTGGACAACTCGGGAACGAAGGCCTCCGCACCGAGCACGCAGCAGGCATGACCGCCGTCGACGTCGAACCGCTGCGCTCCCGGGATGCCGTCGACGAGCAACTGCTGCCGTTCGGGTTGAACCACCTTGTCGCGGGTGGACACGACGACGGCGGTCGGCACGTCGATCTCCGCCAGCCACGGCCGCGAGTCGAAGTGCGACATCGCGGTCGCGAACGTTCCCTGATCACCGAGCCGGGTGGACGTCATCTGCGCGATCCCCCACTTGAGGTGGTTGCCCTGCCAGTCGTCCAGCGTAGCGTCCGACGGAGTCGGCATCATCTTGTCGATCACCTTGAGCGCCTTGCTGATCCGTTGTTCGGACGCCAGCCGGTCGGGGTCGATGCTGGAGAAGTACGGGCCGGTGGAGCACAGCACCAGGCCGGCCACCCGGTCGCGATGACGTTGCCAGGCCAACTGAGCGATGCCGCCGCCCATCGAGAACCCCGCCGCGGTGAACTGGTCCACCCCGAGTCGATCGGCGACGGCGGCCACGTCGTCCGCGCAGTCGACGAGCGTGAACTCCGACGAGCGGATGCCGCGCCCGTGCCAGCGCTGGTCGATGGTGACGACGTGGAAATCACTGTTCAGAGCGGGAATCGCCGGGTACCAGCCGAGGATCCCCGAGGTGCTCACTCCGTGGAGCAGGAACACCGTCGGCGCGTCGGCCGGCCCGGACTCGGTGATGTAGGTGGTGCCGCGCCCGGGGAGCTCGAGACGACGCCCGTCCGGCAGGTCGCGGATCGGATACGGCTTCACCGCATGACGAACCGCACGTTTCATCGTGCCGAAGTGACCGGCGGCCGCCGCCCGAACGCCGCCTGTGCGCGAATCGCCGTCCCCCGAAATCCTGGATTCGATCATGCGACCGAAACTACCCCGAACACCTTGGACGATTCTGTGAATCCGTATCAATCGGCTCGTTCTTCTGACATACTCAGCCGTCGTGATCCCCATCGATCGGCCGAAACTCGAGGGCTCCATCGCCGTCGGCGACAAACGACGACGCCGCATGGGCTTCTCCGAGTTCGGCGCACCCGGCGGACCGACCATCGTCTGGCTGCACGGAACGCCCGGCGCTCGTCGGCAGATCCCCACGGAGGCGCGCGAATACGCCGAACGACGCGGCTTCCGCCTGATCGGCCTCGACCGCCCCGGCGTCGGTTCGTCGACCGTTCATTCGTACTCGTGCATCGCCGACTTCGCCCACGACTTCCAACTCGTCCTCGACACACTCGGCGTCGACCGGTTCTCGGTGATCGGTCTGTCCGGCGGCGGACCGTACTCGCTGGCGGTGTCGCATGTGCTCGCCGACCGGGTGGTCTCGACCGGGATCGTGGGCGGCGTCGCCCCGGTCACCGGTCCCGACGCGATCGAGGGCGGGGCGATGGGCATCGCCCGGCACGCGGTGCCGCTGATCGACGTGGCCGGTCATCCGATCGGCAAGGCGCTGAGCAGCATCCTGTCGGTCGCCCGCCCGATCGCCGATCCGGCGATCAGCCTGTACGCCCGACTGTCGCCCGAGGCCGACCGAGAACTGCTGGGACGCCCCGAGTTCCGCGCCATGTTCCTCGACGATCTCCTGCACGGTGGCAGCCGCCGCATGGACGCGCCGTTCGCCGACCTGCGGTTGTTCGTCCGGGACTGGGGCTTCCGCATCGGCGACGTCGAGGCGCCGATCGACTGGTGGCACGGCGACGCCGACAACATCGTTCCGTACGAGCACGGCGCCCACATGGCGGCCCTCCTGCCGAACGCGACGCTGCACACGCTGCCCGCCCAGAGTCATCTGAGCGGCCTCAACTACGCCGTCGAGATCATCGACACACTGTTGACGGCCTGGGACTGATCGAACGCCGTCCCTACCCCGTGGTGGCCAGCCCCGCGGCCAGACCGATCACGACGGTCAGCAGCGCGAGCTCCACGCCTGCGTTGCGGATCGACGTCGTCTCGTCCACACCGTGTCGGGCGGCCTTGGCCAGCCACCTGCTCCGATGCCACCTCGCCAGCGCGACGGCCACGGCCAACGCGACGAGTTTGGCGACCAGAATCCGCCCGTAACCGGTGTCCCACCACTGCGCGCCGACACCGATCTCGGCGAGAGCCGCGACGACGCCGGTCACGGTGAGCACCGCGACGACGGGCAGCGCGCGCCGGGAGAACTCCGGCAGCGAACGCGCCCAACCTCCACGGCCCCGGACCGTCGCGATCAGGGCGCCGATGGTGCCGACCCACCACGCCGCGGCGAGAGCGTGTACGGCGACGACGAGCGGCACCCACGCCGACTGTCCGGCATGCCCCGTGATGGACACGATGAGGATGCCGACGGCGGCGATCGCGGCGACGACGTAGGTGTTGTCCGACGCGGAGCTACGCGTCGTCCACCACGCCCAGCCGAGAACGATCAGCGCGCCGAGCACGCAGACCAGGACGGGCAGCCCGGAGTCGACGCCGGTGGTGAAGTCCCCGAGTCCGACGTCGAACGCGCCGATGCCCGCGCGCTGGGCCACCTGCAGCCACGCCGCGATCAGCGACAACGCTCCCCACAGAGCGGCGACCACCGCGATGACGCCGGGCGACGGCTCCACATCGACCACCGTCGACATGCCCAGGCCGAACAGCAGGCTGACCGCCGCGAGCGCGAGGCCGTCGGCCCACGCCGACATCTGCGGTCCGTCGGGGCGGGCGAGGAGCCAGGTGAGCGTCACACCGGCGATCACCGCGACGACGGCCGCGCTGCCGACGGCGACGCGGGCGCGGATCACTTGCGGCGTCTGGTCACCGTGAATGCGACGACGCCGCCGAGAACGAGCAGGACCACCACGACGATCAGCACGATCGCCCACACCGGGAAGCCTCCGCTCGACTCCTCGGGCGCCTGATAGTCGGCCGGCACGGCCGCGCCGGGCGTGCCCTGGCCCGCCGTGGTCAGAGTGAACGTCGTCTGTCCTTGAACCGGGTGACCGTCGGCCGAGGTGACCCGGTAGTTCACCTTGTACTCGCCTGTCGGTCCGAGTCCGTCGATCCCGACCCAGATGTCGCGGCCGTCGATGACCGGCTCGCCCTTCTGCCAGAAGTTGCCGTCCGGGCCGACCACCTTGAGCGTGGCGTACGCCTCCTGCAGATCCTCGTTGAAGGTGAGGGTGACCCGGTCGGGCGCCGTCGAGATCGACGCACCGTTCTTCGGCGACTCCCCCACGCGCGCCGAATGCGCCGACGCCGGACCGGCGACGAGGCCGCCGATCAGCGCCACGACGGCGACCATCACGGCCACGAGGACCGACCGCTTGAACAAACCGGACATCAGAACTCCCTGCTCGAGGCGAATGCGGAATCCTCTCCATCGTCGCACGCGATCGGGAGCGAGCCCCGTCACAGCGACCACGAATCGGACCACGGCCACGAACCCGCCGCCGGACCCGGCGGCGCGCATCCCCGGACAGCGCGGCCTCCCACTACCCTGTACCTGTGTCGGTCTACTCACATGGTTTCGCCCGCATCGCGGCCGCCGTCCCTCCCGTCGCTCTCGCCGATCCGATCGAGAACGCCTCGCGCACCGTCGAACTGATCGCCCGTGCGCACGAGCAGGGCGCCGCGCTCGTCGCGTTCCCCGAACTCGGTCTCTGCGGGTACAGCGTCGACGACCTCGTCCAGCAGGACGCCCTGCTCGACGACGTGATGGACGCGCTCATGCAGGTCGTCGAGGCAACGCGGCGGCACAGCCCCGTCGTGCTGGTCGGTGCACCGCTGCGCATCGACGACGCCCTCTACAACTGCGCGGTCGTGATCCACGACGGACAGGTGCTGGGCGTCGCACCGAAGTCGTATCTGCCGAACTACCGAGAGTTCTACGAGCAGCGGTACTTCGCGGCGGCTCGCGACGCCGTCGTCGACACCGTCACGCTCGGCGACCACGAGGTCCCGTTCGGCGCCGATCTGATCTTCGAGGCCGTCGACGTCCCCGGACTGCGTTTTCACGCCGAGGTGTGCGAGGACGGCTGGGTGCCGATCCCGCCGTCGACGTGGGCCGCGCTGGCCGGCGCGTCGCTGCTGATCAATCTGTCGGGCAGCCCCGTCACGATCGGCAAGGAGGAGTACCGCCGGACGCTCGCCGCGAGCCATTCCGCACGCAATGTCGCGGCTCACCTGTACGTGGCGTCCGGATTCGGCGAGTCGACCACCGACCTCGCCTGGGACGGCGACGCGCTGATCGCCGAGAACGGCACGATCCTCGCGCGATCTGAGACGTTCGCGATGGGCCCGCAGCTGATCGTCGCCGACATCGACCTCGACCGCATCCGCCAGGAACGATCGAGGATGATCTCCATGCGCGATCAGGTCGGCGACTTCGCCGACCGCGCGCGCGAACTGCGGCGCATCCCGTTCGAGGCGGAGCCGGACGACGTCGACGATCTGCGGCGCACCGTGGCGCGCTTCCCGTTCGTTCCGACCGGTGTCGCCGACCGCGATCAACGCTGCCGCGAGGTCCTCGACATCCAGGTGCAGGGTCTCGTCGGACGCCTCAACGCGACCGGCATCCGCAAGATCGTCATCGGTGTGTCCGGCGGGCTCGACTCGACGCTCGCCCTCCTCGTCGCGGTAGCGGCCTTCGACCTCCTCGGCCTGCCCCGCAGCGACATCCACGCGTACACGATGCCCGGGTTCGCCACCGGCGACGCGACGCTCGCCCGCAGCCACGTCCTGATGGACTCGCTCGGGGTGACCGGGAACGAACTCGACATCCGGCCGTCGTGCATCCAGATGCTGAAGGATCTCGGGCACCCCTTCTCCGACGGCGAGCCCGTCTACGACGTGACGTTCGAGAACGTGCAGGCCGGCGAACGCACCTCGCACCTGTTCCGCCTCGCGAACCACCTGGGCGGCATCGTCCTCGGCACCGGCGACCTGTCCGAACTCGCACTCGGCTGGTGCACATACGGCGTCGGCGACCAGATGTCGCATTACAACGTCAACGGTTCGGTGCCCAAGACCCTGATCCAGCATCTGATCCGCTGGAAGATCGCCACCGGCGGCTACCCGACCGAGACGATCGACGCCTTGGCCGAGATCGTCGACGACGTCATCTCTCCGGAACTGGTGCCCGCGGACGCCGACGGCAACGTCCAGAGCACCGAGGACACCGTCGGCCCGTACGAGCTGCACGACTTCTTCCTCTACTACCTGACGCGATTCGGATACCGGCCGTCGAAGGTCGCCTACCTCGCCCGGCAGGCGTGGGGCGACAGGACACGCGGTGAGTGGTCGGACATGATGACGCAGGAGCAGCGCAATCAGTACGACGACGAGACCATCACCCGCTGGCTCGAGGTGTTCCTCAAGCGATTCATGTCCAACCAGTTCAAACGGACCGCGATGCCCAACGGCCCGAAGATCGGCTCCGGCGGCTCCCTCTCGCCGCGGGGCGACTGGCGTTCGCCCTCTGACGCGCCGTCGACCGCCTGGCTGCGCGAACTCCACGGCGAGTAGGCCGCTGCTCCGACACGGCCGAGACGCCGCCCGCCGGTGAGAACCGGACACGTGAGCCCGCGGTGCGCTCGGCACTCCCGCGGCGCGTCGTCTCAGCTGATCGCGACCATGAGGTCCAGTCCGTCGGCCAGGCAGAGCCGATGGATGTTCAGCACGTCGGCGAAGACGTCGCGCAGCGTGCCGACCGCGTCGGGGTTCCACCCGCCCGGATAGACGTCGGCGGCCGCGAACGCGGACCAGTCGACGTCGCCGAGCAGTCCGTCGAGGTCCACCGCCTCGAGCGCGTCGACGATCCGTGCCAGCTCCGCGACCGGAGTCACGCCGACGATGACGTCGCTGTCGAACTCGTACACGCCGACGACGGCCTCGCTGAGCGCGTCGTCCTCGACGGGGTCCGTCGCCGGTCGACCGGCGAGCAGGAAGTGCAGTCCGTCCCACGTCTCGTCTATGTCGACCGACGGCGCGCCCTCCCCCAGGACCCGGTCGATGTAGTCACCGACCTCGTCGGGATCGACATCGCCGAGCCGACCCGCGACACCCGCGGGGACGGCCGCGTAGACGGCGATCACGCCCACGTCAGGCGCCCGCATCGAGCGTCTCGCCACGCTCGACCGCGGCCACGAGCAGATCGAGCTGGTCGTGGAAGGCGTCCGCCAGACTCCAGATGTCGTTGGCGAGGTCGTTGCAGGTCAACAGGCCCACATTGAGTTCGCCCGCGGCCGAGAACACCGTCATGTTCAGTCCCAGCCCGTGGAAGATCGGAGCCAACGGGTACACCGATTCCACGCGGCCGCCGAGCAGGTACATGTCGCCGGCCGGACCGGCGACGTTCGAGACCACCGCGTTGAAGATCGGCGGATGCAGGGCCGCCACACGACGATCGCCGTACAGACGCATGAGAAGCGCCAGCGAGTTGCCGGGGGCGAACTCGGCGAACGCCCGGAGCATGTTGTCGTCGATCTCGTGCAGGTGCGCCTTCGACAGGTTGGCGTACTCGCGGGCCACCCGCAGCCGGTCCACCGGGTCGGCGACGTTCGACGGCAGCCGGGTGAACATGCCGGTCACCTTGTTGGTCCCCGATTTGACCAGGTCCTTCTCCTCGGCGCCGCGCACCGAGACCGGTACGAGGCCGACCGTCGGATCGTCGGGCAGTTCGTCGTGCGACTCGAGATACTCGCGCAGCGCACCGCCCGCCATGGCGAGGACGACGTCGTTCACCTTGACGCCGAAATGTTCCTTGACGCGTTTGACGTCCGCGAGCGGCAGCTGTGTCAACGCGATGGAGCGCCGCGCGGTGAGCGGAGCGTTGAACCGGGTCTGCGGCGCCAGGAACGGCGCGGGCATGCCCTGGCCGCTGCGCACGCGTTTGAACCATTCGAACGGGACCGGCACCGTCTTCGGGATCAGCTTCAGTGCGGCCAACGGACGCTGCAGGAACACGTTCACGACACCGCCCACCGCGAGATCGACCCGCTTGGCCTCCCCCGCCGACGCGGTGACCTTCTCCGGATCCAGCTCGGGCGACTCGGGCGAGTCGGTCGCCAGTTCACCGAGTATGTCGGCCACGGTCGCGCCGTCGACGCACGCGTGGTGCATGCGGAACATGACCGCGATGCGACCGTCCTGCATGCCCTCGAGAATCCACATGTCCCACAGCGGCTTCTTGCGGTCGAGCATCTGACCGATCAGATGGCTGCACATCTGGGCCATCTCGTGCACCCCGCCGGGCGACGGCACGGCGATCCGGTGCACGTGGCGTTCGATCCGGAAGTCCTCGTCCTCGATCCAGACGGGGTGATCGAAGTTGGTGAGCGAGTCGGTGAGTTTACGGCGCAGCGAGGGGATGGCCGATACACGTCGCGCCATCTCCGCGCGCATCGTGTCGAAGGTGTATCCCCCGGGGACGGTCGACGGATCCAACTGCAGAATGGCGGCGACGTTCATCATCTGCGACGGCGTCTCCAAGTACAGGAACGACGCGTCGAGCCCGCTCAACCTCTCCATACCGACCCCTTCGTACTCACACCGACCACGTGGTGCGCCGCGACCGGAACCGCTCTGGTCGAGCACGTCGACTCGGCTCAGGAGAACCGGAGCCGAGACCCGCGACACACTTTCTCAGAGTAGTCCTGTCGGCCCACGACGCGGCGGGCGGTCACGCGGCTCGGCACGGAACCGGGTGTCGATACGAACCGAGCGGAGCCCCACGCTCGATCCGCGTGCGGCTCCGCTCGGTCCAGGCCTGTGCGACTGCGCGTCAGGCGCTCGCCTTCTCCCGTTTCGCGGCCTCGCGCGCCAGGAATCGGTCGCGCTGCTCTTCGAACCGGCGAGCATCGAGTTCGGCCTGCTCGAGCCATGCGGCGAGCTCGTCGCGCGCCTTCTCACCACGGCCGGTGAAATCGTCGCGCTCGAAGATCCTCCACTTGCGCAGCACCGGCCAGACGACGTCGTCGAGATGCTGCCGGGCGTCGTAGATGCCGTGTTTGGCCATCATCAGACTCATCTTGCGGAAGTTCGGCATGCCGATGCCGGGCATGTCGAAGTTGGTGACGACGCCGGTGATCGCCTCGACCGCCTGATCGGGCGCCAGATCGAGAGCTGCCGCGCAGATGTTGCGGTAGAAGATCATGTGCAGGTTCTCGTCGGCGGCGATGCGCTGGAGCATCTTGTCGGCGACCGGATCGTTGCACGCCTTGCCGGTGTTCTTGTGGCTCACCCGGGTGCCGAGCTCCTGCACCGCGACATAGGCGACGCCGCGGAGCAGCCCGCTCAGATCGTCGGAGTGGGCCCCCTTGGTCATATTGGTCATGCGGTCGTTCTCAAGGGCCACGGGGTCGACGCCGCGAGTCACGACCAGGTAGTCGCGCATGACGATGGCGTGGCGGTTCTCCTCCGCGGTCCACCGGCCGACCCAGGTGCCCCACGCGCCGTCGGGTGAGAAGTACTCGGTGATCTCACGGTGATACGACGGCAGGTTGTCCTCGGTCAGGAGATTCAACGTCATCGCCGCCTTCGCGACGGGATCGAGCCGCGACTGCTCGGGATCCCAGTCGTCGCCGCCCATCGCCGCGAAGTTGCGACCCTCGTCCCAGGGGACGTAGTCGTGAGGATGCCAGTCGCGCGCGAGCGACAGGTGGCGGTTGAGCTCTTTCTCTGCGGCGGGCTCGAGTTCGGTCAGGAGTTGGACTTGTGTGAGGTCGGACACGGGCTGACGCCTCCTATGGTGTGGTGGTCCGCACACTAGGACAGTTGAGTGCTCGATGCAATGACGAGCGCCCCCGCACGTCGTCAGACGGCGGGAACGTCGACCACGTCGACGCCCTCGACGCCGTTCTCGGCGAGGAGCCGCCGCGCGGCGTCGGCGGCCGGCTGCTCGGCGAACACCATGCGGACCGGCTCGTCGGCGGCGGCCGCCCGCGCATCGCGCGCCTGGGCCAGCAGCTTCCCGGTCCCGGACCACGATGCGGCGAACCCGCCGTCGGGGAGCACGCGCTCCCCGTATCCCGGGCCGTACACCAACAGCAGGGTGCCGTCGGACTCCCGGCCGTCGAATGCGACGTCGCCGACCCGGAGGACGTAGCCGGACGGGGCACGGGTGATCTGGGCGTCGTAGCGGCGCGCGGCAGCGGAGGCCTTCGGCGTCGTCGACTCCCAGCCGAGCGAGTCCCGCACAGCGGCTGCGCGAGCGCGCACCGCGGTCGAGAGGGCGCCGGTGTCGACGTCGGCGCGGCCGCTGACGGTGAACCTCGCCGTCGAGTCGACGCTGCCCTCTCGCCCGCGGGTGGCGATCCGGCAGGTGACCGTGCCGCGACCGCCTGCGGGCATCCGACCGGTTCCGCGGCAGGTGCCCAGGGGCGCTCCGTCGACCTTGAACTCGGATGTGATCGTCACCGCGATCTCGCCGGAGAGGGCGCCGCGCACCGTGTTGGCCATCGTGTAGTCGAGCACGCAGTCGCCGCCGAACGCGCAGTTCAGGTCGCCCTTCGGGTCGGTGACCGCGATGAATCCGAGCGGAACGTCCCGCAGATCGCCGACGGTGCTCGTCATGGCGTCGTACGTCGAGCGGGTGTCGTCGGCGTTCTTGATGGCGACGGTGAGGTCGCCGGACGCCGCCGCCACTGCCCGAGTGCTCGCGGCGAGGGGGCCGCGCACGCTGACCAGATCTCCGTCGGAGTCGACGCCGATCGTCATCTCGCCCGCCTGATACCGACGGTCACCGGTCACTCCGCCATCGTCCTCACCCACGTCGAGCCGCATGACGCCGACCGGGTCCTGCGACGGCGAGTTCCGCTGATTCGGATCGTCGGACGACTCCTCCCCGATGTACGCGTCGCCGTATCGGACGTCCTGTTGATCGACGGAGAGGCCGAGCCTGGTCGGGAGAAGCACGGCGCCCAGATCGATGCCGAACACGTCTCGGGGAACCGCCGTCCACTTGCCCGCCGTTTCGGTCACGTCGGTCACGCTGCCGGGCAGGACCGTCGGCTGCGCCTTCCAGAACTCGTCGTCGGCCTTGACGAACGTCGAGTCGCCGACCTGCAGGAGTTCGGCGCGCCCCTGCTTCGGGATCACGGTTCCGGTCGTCTCGCCGGTCGCCGTGACGGTCAGGTTCTCGAGTCTCAACGTGTCCCGATCGCCGATGGTCACGGTGCCGTTGAAGACGGCGGACGGTGCTTTCGCCAGCGAGCGGCCCGCTGCGCCGACGTCGCTGAGCACGCGAGTCGGCTCATCCGGGACAGCCGTTCCGTCGACTGACGGGGTCAGCACCCCGGACAGGGTGACGCCCAGGACGACGGCGATCGCGGCGACACCGCCGCCCACGGCCAGAAGGTTCTTACGCACGTCAGATCTCCCCACCTCGTCGGCGATGCGGTCGGCTTCGGCGACGATCCTCCCACGACGAGGCGACGGTCGGCCCGTTCTCCTCATTCGGAGAGCCGACGTGCCCGCTGCGCGACTCCCACGCGGAGATCCTCATTCCAACGGCATGTCGTTGGCGAAGGTCAGCAACTCGTCCTTCGACGCGTCGTTCGCGTTGATGACCATCCAGATGTCGTCACGGGTGTCGGGCCGCAGATGCATCACATGATTGGCGCCGTCGTAGTAGCCGGTCCCGTAGCGCCATTTGATCGCTTCGGCACCCGGCTTGCGCGATGCGGAGGCGAACACCGCGTCGGTGGCCGCCTTCGACTGGAGCCATCCGACCGCGACGGCCACCTCCGGGCCGTTGCAGCCGATCCTCGCCTTGCCCAGGATCTTCCCGCTGCCGTCCGCGGCCTCGCCCGTCTCCTCCTCGAATCCGTTCAGGACCCATGCGCACTCGATGTCACGCCAGCCCGTGGTCGCGAGCGTCCGAGGAAGCAGGTCCGGGAACTGCGCGACGAACGGCGTGTAGCGGCCCCAGCTCGATCCGACCGTCGCCTCGTTCGTCGGGCTCGGCGCGGACAGCACGTCGTCGGCGACCGCACGCACCGCGTACCGGTGCTTGCCGGGCGTCGCCTCGGTGTCCGTATACGTCGTCGCAGCGCCCTGGTAGACGACGACGGAGTCGTCGCGCACGAGCTGATAGCCGTCGGCTCCGCCGACACCCGTCCAGGCGGCGGCGACGCCGTCGTCCGACGCCGAGGTGGTCAGACCGGTGGGAGCGTCCACCGAGCCGCCGCCTCCGACGCCGAAACGGACGCCGAACAGGCAGGCGAGCAGCACCGCCACCGCGGCGACGGCGATGATCGCGAGCGTGCGACGATTCGTGCCGGTCCGGGGTGTCGGGGAGTTCCCGGCGAAGTGTGCGGTCATCAGAACGGCAGCCTTCCGAGCGTCTCGCGCGCCTGTCTCTTACTCGTCGTACCGGGATAGGCGACTTCGACGTATGTGCGACTGCGGGGTTCGCCCTCGGCGGTGTACTCGAAGACCGCTCGCGACTGGCCGTCCTGCACTCCGGTGAAGATCATGCCCTTCCGGTGCTGCGCCGACAGTTCGTTGTACTCGCCGTCGCTGGTGAACGGCACTCGCCGGTTGGCCGCCTTCTGCGCCGTGCTCATATCGCCGAACACACCGATCCGAACCGAGAACTCCGTGGTGTCGCCGTCCGTCTTCTGGCAGGTGATGATCTTCCCCGGATAGCTGTCCGACGCCATCGTCGCCTCCCCGGCGCACTTCATTCCGTCGAATCCGCCGGTGCTCACCGGGGTCGCGGGCAGCAGTTCCGGGTACAGCGCCGCGACGTCCGACAGCACACCCCACGTGAGACTCACATCGATCGGGTCCGACGACGCGAAGTCGGAGCCCTTCTTCGTCGTGCTCCGCGCCGCCACCGCGTAGGTGTGCCTCCCGGGGAACGGGTCGGTGACGACGAACGAGGTGTCGCTGGTCGTGCGGATCACCTGGTCGTCCTCTTTCACGACGTATTCGGCGGCGTCGGGCACGGCGTCCCAGGACAGTTCGACGCCCTTCGGCGTCGCCGTCGATTCGAGATGCGACGGGGTCGACAGCCCACCGCCCGCGGCCCACGCGAACCCGCCACCGATCCCGACGCCCGCGGCGACGACGACGGCCGCGGCCGCGATCACCGGCACGCGGCGATACCAGGGGGTCGTCGCGGCAGGCTGCTCGGGAGGCTGCCGCATGGCACCGGTGGGCGGCGCGTATCCGCCCGGCGTCGGGTTGTGCACCGGCGCGCCCGGCGTGTTCGCGAACGACGGCGGCACCGCCGGTGCGCGTCCGGTGAACAACGCGGACCGCAGCGCCTGCGCGAAGGCCAGACAGGAGGGCGGCCGATGCGCGGGATCCTTCGCCAGCCCGGCCGCGATCACCGCGTCCACCGCGGGCGACAGTCCGCGATTGCGTTCGCTGGCGCGCGGCGGCTCGGCGAACATGTGCGCGGTCATCAGGCCCTGCAGGCTCGTCGCGTCGTACGGGGAGCTGCCGGTCAGCAGTTCGAACGCCGTCGCCGCGAGGGAGTAGAGATCGGCTCGACCGTCGACCGCGCGCCCGTCGATCTGCTCGGGCGAGCAGTAGCGCATGGTGCCGACGGCCGTACCGGTGCTGGTCAGTGCGCTCGCCGCATCCCCCAGAGCCTGGGCGATGCCGAAGTCGGTCACCTTGACCGCGTCCGGTCGGATCGGGTCCTGTCCGGGGGTGATCAGGATGTTCGCCGGCTTGATGTCGCGGTGGAGGACACCGTGCCGATGCGCGACGTCGAGGGCCGCCGCCACGCCGTCGACGATGTTGGCGACGAGACGCGCGTCGAGTCCCCCGGGAGACTGCTTGATGATCTTGGACGCGTCCGTGCCGGGCACCAACTCCATGGCGATCCACAGGACGTCGTCGAGGACGCCGCGGTCGTACACGCGCACCAGGTTGGGATGGACGAGCGGAGCCACGAGATCCGCCTCCCGTTCGAAGCGCGCCCGCACCACCGGATCGCCGGTGTGCGCCGACCGCAGGACCTTGAGCGCGTCGCTGCGCGGCAGACGCGGATGCACCGCGCGGTACACCTCGCCCATTCCGCCCGCCCCGAGCACGGCTTCGACGCGGTACCCCGCGATCTCGTCACCCACTTCGAACATGCGCCGCATGCTACCGGTAGAAGACGACGACCAGGCGATTCGGTGCAGGTCGGATGAATGACTCGGCGCGCGCCGTTCGACGACTCGGACGAGTCCGGCCCGTCTGCCCGATCTCGTGACGCCCACGCGGCCGGTCCCCTACGATCGGCCCGTATGACCGACTCGTTCACCGCCGCGGAGCTCGACGCCGCGTTCGCCCAGTTCCAGAAGACCGTCGCCGAGGTCGCCGACCACCGCGACTGGGACGTGTGGGCAGACCAGTTCACCGAGAACGCCGACTACATCGAGCACGCCTACGGCACGATGCACGGCCGCGACGAGATCCGCACCTGGATCAACAAGACGATGACCGCCTTCCCCGGCAGCCACATGACCGGCTACCCCTCGCTGTGGCACGTGACCGACCCGTCGACCGGCCGGGTGATCTGCGAGGTCGACAATCCCATGCGCGACCCCGGAGACGGGTCACAGTTCACCGCCACCAACATCACGATCCTCACCTATGGCGGCGACGGCCTCTGGAGCTGCGAAGAGGACGTCTACAACCCCATGAAGTTCGGGCTCATGGCGCGGCAGTGGTGCGACCGCGCTGCCGAACTCGGCACCCTCGACGACGCCGCCCGCCGATGGATGGAGACCACCGGGGCCATGTTCGGGCGGACGAGGTGACGCGGTGATCGGGTGAGCACCGCACCTGCGATCGCGCGGTGGATGCCGACGCCGCGGGCGAGTCGTCGCTCATCGCCGACGTGATCCACCCTACTGTTCCGTAACATCGACGCCGTGACGTGAGACAAACCAGTGGGCGATGAACTTGGGGCGCGTCGGCGACTGACGTAGCCTGGAGGGATAAGTGCACGTCGACCGCGACCCGGGCCGACGCACGCCCGACCACGACCGCCGAACCGACCGGAGGATTCCACCGATGGCACGCGAACTGACACAGCTCGAGCTCCTCCGGGAACTCGAATCGGTCGCCGAGAACAACGTCAACCGCCACCTCAAGACCGCCCGCGACTGGAACCCCCACGACTACGTGCCGTGGGACGAGGGCCAGAACTTCGCCGCGCTCGGCGGGGTCGACTACGACCCCGAGCAGTCCAAGCTCGACGAGGTCGCCAAGGCCGCGATGATCACCAATCTCCTCACCGAGGACAACCTCCCGTCGTACCACCGGGTGATCGCCGAGAACTTCTCGATGGACTCCGCGTGGGGCCACTGGGTCGGCCGCTGGACCGCCGAGGAGAACCGCCACGGCATCGCGATGCGCGACTACCTCGTGGTGACCCGCGGCGTCGACCCGAACGCGCTCGAGCAGGCGCGCATGATCCACATGACCAACGGCTACGACCCGATGCTCGCCGCCGCCGACCGCGCCGACGAGATGAAGGCGAACGGCGAGGAGGTCGGGCTGCTGCACTCGGTCGCGTACGTGACCTTCCAGGAGCTCGCGACCCGTGTCAGCCACCGCAACACCGGTAAGGCCTGCAACGACCCGATCGCCGACAAGATGCTCCAGCGCATCGCCGCCGACGAGAACCTGCACATGATCTTCTACCGCAACATCTGCGGCGCGGGTATGGACATCGCCCCCGACCAGACCCTGCGGGCCGTCACCGACATCGTGACCAACTTCCAGATGCCCGGTGCCGGCATGCCGAACTTCCGCCGCCACGGCGTCCTCATGGCCAAGCACGGCATCTACGATCTGCGCCAGCACCTCGACGAGGTGATCGCACCCGTCCTGCGCAAGTGGAACATCTTCGACCGCACCGACTTCACCCCGGACGGCGAGAAGACCCGCGACGATCTGGCCGCCTTCCTCGAACAGCTCGAGAAGGACGCGACGCGCTTCGAGGAGATGCGCGACCGAGCCCTGGCACGCGAGGCCGCCAAGCGCGAGAAGAAGGCGTCCTGAGCACCGCGACCCTCGCCGCCGCCGAATCCCGACCGGATGTGTTGACCGGTCGGGATCCGTTGCGTATCGGCCCGTTCGAACTGTCCAGCCCGGTCGTCCTCGCACCGATGGCCGGCGTCACCAACGTCGCGTTCCGCGTCCTGTGCCGCGAACTCGAAGCCGAGCGGACCGGCACCGTGTCCGGTCTGTACGTATGCGAGATGGTGACCGCCCGCGCCCTGGTCGAACGCCATCCCGTCACCATGCACATGACGACCTTCGACCCGTCGGAGACACCGCGGTCCATGCAGCTGTACACGGTGGATCCCGAGTACACGTACAAGGCCGCGAAGATGATCGTCGACGAGAACCTCGCCGACCACATCGACATGAACTTCGGCTGTCCCGTCCCCAAGGTGACACGACGCGGCGGCGGCTCGGCCATCCCCTATAAGCGCCGACTGTTCCGCAACATCGTCGCGGCCGCGGTCAAGGCCACCGAGGGCACCGACGTCCCGGTGACCGTCAAGTTCCGCATCGGTATCGACGACGAGCATCACACGCACCTCGACGCTGGACGCATCGCCGCCGACGAGGGCGCGCAGGCCGTCGCACTGCATGCGCGCACCGCATCGCAGCGGTACTCGGGCACCGCCGTGTGGGACGAGATCGCCCGCCTCAAAGAGCATGTGACCTCCGTGCCCGTCCTGGGCAACGGCGACATCTTCGAGGCCGACGACGCCGTCGCCATGATGGAGCAGACCGGGTGCGACGGCGTCGTGATCGGTCGCGGCTGCCTCGGTCGTCCCTGGCTGTTCGCCGAACTGTCCGCCCGGCTGCGCGGCGTCGAGGCGCCAACGCCCCCGAACCTCGGCGAAGTGGGACAGATCATGCTCCGACACGGCAGCCTGCTGGCCGCACACCACGGCGAGGACAAGGGCATGCGCGAGATCCGCAAGCACATCGCCTGGTATCTACGCGGATTCCCCGCGGGCTCGGATCTGCGTTCGCAGCTCTCGCTCGTGAAAACCCTCGACGACCTGCGCGGATTGATCGACGGACTCGACGCCGACGTCCCGTTCCCGGCCGACGGGCACGGCCCGCGCGGACGCCAGGGATCGCCGTCGTCGGTGGCTCTGCCCGACGGATGGCTCGACGACCCGGAAGAGGACATCGTGCCCGAAGGCGCCGAGATCATGCATTCGGGCGGCTGACGGACCTCGTCGCGAGCTCGTCCATCATCAAACTTTCAGGTCGGGCCTTTAGAATGTCCGAAGCCCTTGACCAGTGAGGTTCACCTGTGAGTTCAGACCGCCCCGGCGACGACCAGCCGGACGCCCAGTCGACGCCGCCCAGGCGGTCCCGTCGCGCCGGTCGGTCGTCTGACTCGTACGAGTTCCGCGACCGTTTCGGCGACACCGGGTCCATCCCGCGCGTCGATCCGACGGCCGAGCCGAGCGGTTCGGGTGAGCGGAGCGAGGGCGGCCGTCTCCGCGAACCGTCCCGTCAGCAGTATTCGCGACCGCAGGGACGACTGACCGTCCGTCAGCTCATGGAGCAGATGGGCGTCGAGGACGCCGCGGCCGACCGACCCGCCGATCAGCGGCCGCGGCGGCACACCCCGCAGCCCCCGCCTCCACCGCGGCAGCGTCCCACCGCGCAGCGTCCGGCTCCGGAGTCCCGACGTCCTCGACCGCCGCAGCAGCCCGCGCCGCCGGCGACGCCGCCTCACGCCGAGCAGCCGCCGACGCCTGTCGAGCCCGAACCCGAGCCGACACAGTCGATTCCGCCGATCGCCGGCTACGAGTGGGAAGCCGTCGACCTGTCGGACGAGGCGACGGCGGCTCGGGCCACCGACGAGTCCCGCGCTCAGGTGCCGCCCCGCGCCGAACCGGCCGCGGCAGCGTCGACCGACGACGCCGAGCCGATGGACGAGCCGATCGAACGACCGCGTCGTCGGCCGCTGCAGCCGACGCCCGACCTCACCGATGTCATCGCCCGCGTCCGACCCGCCAGACCGGAGGCGACCGGCCGCGACCGTGCCCGCAAGACCGCGACCAACACCGGCCGTGTCCTCGTCGCACTCGCGTGCATCCTCGCGCTCGTCGGCACCGGATACGTCTGGAACATGACGCGCACCATCGACGGAGCGTGGAACGTCGTCAACGCACTCGACCCGAGTGACAAGAACATCCGCAACATCGAGGGCCAGTACGGCGACGAGACGTATCTGATCGTCGGCACCGACACCCGCAGCGGCCAGAACGGCGACGTCGGCGCGGGCGAGGCGGACACCGTCGAAGGCGCGCGCGCCGACACCATCCTGCTGGTGAACATCCCGGCCGACCGCAGCCGCGTGGTCGCCGTGTCGTGGCCGCGCGACCTCGCCGTCGACCGTCCCGAATGCCAGAACTGGGATTACGGCACCAAGACGTACAGCGGTGTCCTCCCCGCGGAGAACGACGTCAAGATCAACGGTGTGTTCGCCGACGGCGGGCCGAAGTGCCTGGTCCAGACCATCACCCAGATGAGTGGCCTGAACATCAACCATTTCATCGCGATGGACTTCGCCGGTTTCGAGCACGTCGTCCGCGCCATCGGCGGGGTGCAGGTGTGCTCCACGGTGCCGCTGTTCGACGATCAGATCGGCTACATCGTCAAGACCACCGGCAAGAACATCACGCTGACCCCGAAGCAGGCCCTGAACTACGTGCGGGCGCGGCACATCGCCGTCGAGGGCAACGGCGACTACGGCCGCATCAAACGCCAGCAGCTGTTCCTGTCGTCGCTGCTGCGTTCCACCCTCTCCAGCGATGTGATCACCAATCCGCGCAAGCTCAACGACATCGTCGACACGTTCACCAAGTACAGCTTCGTGGACCAGGTCGACACCAACTCGCTGATCGATCTCGCCCAGTCGATGCAGGGCATGGACGCCGGTCGGGTCACCTTCCTGACGATTCCCACATCGGGCACCTCCACCGACGGACAGAACAACGAGATCCCGCGCACCGAGGACATCGACGCCATCTTCAACGCGATCATCGACGATCAGCCGCTGCCCGGCGAGAAGAAGGCGAAGAAGGAGGAGGAGAAGAAGGACGCGCCCGCCACCACGGCGACACCCGCCCCCGCGGACCGCGGCGAGATGACCGCGCAGCACACGGGCAACCTGACGGTGCGAGTCCTCAACGGATCCGGTGTGCCGGGTGCGGCCAACGACGTCATGAACGAGCTCCTCCGGCAGGACATCGACGTGTCGTCAGGCATCGGCGACGCCTCCGTCGAGCAGACCGACACCGTCGTCCGCTACGGTTCCGGCGAGCAGGATTCGGCGGCCACCATCGCCGCCATGTTCCCCGGCGCCAAGATCCAACTCGACAAGACGGTCAAGACCGGAGTCCAGGTGATCATCGGCTCCAGCTTCGGCGGAGTCGGCACCATCGGCGCCGTCCCGGCAGCCGGATCGACGCTCACCGTGGGGCAGCTCCCCGAGAACACCGACCACGGCGACCTCCCCAACGACCTCGCCGTCACCAACGCCGGCGACACCACGTGCAGCTGACCCGCCTCACAGAGTTCACTCGCGATTCACTCCGGCCTGCGCTGCACGTTCCCCGACGATCAGTACACTCGGCATATGCGTGACGCCTACCAGGAGCAGATGACTGCCCTGAACTCCGTACTCGGCGAGATGGTCGCCGAGGTCGGGCGCGAGATGGAACTCGCCACCCGCGCCCTCCTCGAAGCCGACCTCGAACTCGCCGAAAAAGTCATCTCCGACCACGACACGGTCACCGAACGATCGGTCGAAGCCGAGGACCTCGCCTTCCAACTCATGGCGCTCCAGGCGCCGGTCGCGGGCGATCTCCGATCGATCGTCTCCGGTTTCCAGCTCGTCTCCGAGATCGATCGCATGGGGGCACTGGCCCTCCATGTCGCCAAGGTCGCGCGACGGCGCCATCCCGCCAAGGTCCTCCCCGACGAAGTAGCGGGCTACTTCGAGGAGATGGGCCGTCTCGCCGTCGAGCTCGCAGGCAATGCGCGACGCATCCTCGAGACGCAGGACTACCAGGACGCCCTCACCCTCATGGACGACGACGACGCGATGGACGATCTTCATCGCCACCTGTTCACCGTGATGATGGACCGCGAGTGGGAGCACGGCGTCTCCGCCGCCGTCGACGTCACCCTCCTCGGCCGCTACTACGAGCGCTACGCCGACCACGCCGTCCTCATCGCGCGCCGCGTCGTCTTCCAGGCCACGGGTAAGACTCCCGAGCAGTTGCTCGACGCCTCGTAAAGCCTCCGCGTTCGGCGCTCTGCGATATCCGCGGCCGCCGGCGACATCAGCGGCATTCGGGACTGCCGCGACTGTCGTCGAGCGCCGCGGATGTGCCGATCGGCTCGACGGCGGGACCGACCATCGCAAAACGTGTCTCACCTCACCCATGTCTGATAACGTTCGTTCTCAGATATGGAGGGTGGCGGCATGCCGATTGCACACACGGACGAGACGATCGAGTACCACGTCGAGCCGGAGATCGCGGACGACACCGAGGTGATCGTGCCGCCCGACTCGCTCACCGCGGAGATGGTCGGGCACTGGACGTATCTCGTTCTCGAGGGCGCCGCGTTCTTCATGCAGGGCATGCACCCGAGCATCGCCGAGATCGTCGAACGCCATTCGGCGGCGTACACCGATCCGGGCGGTCGGGCGATCCGCTCGGTCGACTCGGTGCTGCGCTGGACCTACGGCGGGCTCGAAGCGGCCCCGGAGGGCGACCGCGTGCGCTCCCTGCACGAGCCGCTCACCATGCGCAGCCCGAGCAGCGGCAAGCACATCAGCGCACTGAACCCCGAGCCGTATCAGTGGGTCATCGCGACCGCGTACATCACGACGGTCAAAGCCGGACCGCTGCTCGTCGGACGCGACTTCACCTACGACGAGCGCGTCGAGCTCCTCCGCGACAACCGTCGTCTGGCACGTCTGCTGCACGTGCCGATGAAGGGATACCCGGCCTCGGACGCCGAGTTCCACGACTACTTCGACCGCATGATCTCCGACGTCCTGACCCCCAGCGACCGCTCGTTCGAGATCATCGAGACGATGCGGAACGGCCCGGCCGACATCGATTCGAGGATCCCGAAGTTCGCGGTACCGCTGTGCAGGGCCGCGGCCCGCGGGCCGCTGAACTTCGTCTATCTGTCGATCGTCGGGCTCCTCGATCCACGCCTGCGCGCCATGATCGGCGTCGAATGGACCATGAAGGAACAACGCCGACTCGAACGCGTCTACGCGCTGATCCGCACCGCGTACCGGGTGCTGCCCGAACGACTCACCTACTTCCCGCTCGCGTATCACGCCCGCAGACACCACGAGGCGATCGAAGCGATGAAGAAACGGGAGGAGTCGTCGTGGGCTTACCGAGTCCGGCCCGAAACGACCTGAAACCAGCTGTAATCGACACAGGCATCACTCTCCAGCACAGAACGGCGGACACATGACCGATCTCAACCAGTTCTACATCGACGGCCGGTGGGTGGCTCCGGTCGACGGAGCGGGCACTCTCGACGTCGTCGATCCGGCCACCGAACAGGTCGCCGGCACCGTCGCGCTCGGCGGTCCGGCCGACGTCGACGCGGCCGTCGCCGCCGCACGACGAGCCTTCGAGACGTGGTCGCAGACCAGCGTCGACGAACGACTCGCCGTCATCGGCGCGGTGATCACCGAGTATCAGAAGCGGGCCGACGACCTCGCGGCGGCCGTCACCGTGGAGATGGGCGCACCGGCCGGGCTCGCCGCGGCCGCGCACGTCCCGATGGGTCTGGCGCATCTGGCGACCGCCGCCGAATCGCTCAAGACGTTCTCGTTCGCCGAGGACCGCGGATCCTCGCGCATCGTCAAGGAGCCGATCGGCGTCTGCGGGTTCATCACCCCGTGGAACTGGCCGCTCAACCAGGTGTTCTGCAAGGTCGCACCCGCTCTCGCGACCGGCTGCACCATGGTCCTCAAGCCGAGCGAGGTGGCCCCGTTCTCCGCGGCGATCGTCGCCGAGGTCTTCGACGCCGCCGGAGTCCCCGCCGGGGTGTTCAATCTCGTCAACGGCGACGGCCCCGGCGTCGGCACCGCGCTCGCCGCCCACCCGGACATCGACATGATCTCGTTCACCGGCTCCACACGCGCCGGGATCGAGGTGGCCAGGAACGCCGCGCCGAGTGTCAAGCGCGTCGCCCAAGAACTCGGCGGCAAGAGCCCGAACATCCTCCTCGACGACGCATCGCTCGCCGCGAACGTCGCCGCGGGCATCGGCACGATGATGATGAACTCGGGACAGTCGTGCAACGCGCCGAGTCGGATGCTGGTTCCCGCGGGCCGCCTCGACGAGGTCACCGAGACCATCAAAGCCACCGCCTCCGCGATCACCGTCGGCGATCCGAACAGCGGCGTCCAGCTCGGCCCGGTAGTCTCGGAACCGCAGTTCGACAAGATCCAGGGGCTGATCGAACGGGCCGTCGCCGACGGCGCGACCCCCGTCGTCGGCGGTCCCGGCCGCCCCGACGGCCTGGACACCGGCTACTACGTGCGGCCGACCGTGTTCACCGGCGTCACCAACGACATGGAGATCGCCCGCACCGAGGTGTTCGGCCCGGTCCTGGTGGTCATCGCCTACGACGACGTCGACGAGGCGATCGCCATCGGCAACGACACCGAGTACGGTCTGGCCGGCTATGTGTCGGGCGAGGATCTGGACGAGGTCCGCCGCATCGGCTCCCGTCTGCGCGCCGGCTCGATCACGCTGAACTCCGCCGCGCTCGACCCGACGGCGCCGTTCGGCGGCTACAAGCGCAGCGGCAACGGCCGCGAATGGAGCGACTACGCCTTCGACGAGTTCCTCGAAGTGAAGTCGATGCTCGGCTTCGCGTCCGCGTAGGGCCTCGACGCCCGACCGGCGAGAAGAAGACGACCGGGCACGGCCAGACGGGGGCCGGTCGAACGGATGCGACGAGCCCCGGTGATGATCACCAGGGCTCGTCGTACGTGGCGGGTCTCGCGGTTATCCGAAGCGACCCGAGATGTAGTCCTCGGTCTCCTTGCGGCCGGGATTGGTGAACATCGTCTCGGTCTCGTCCACCTCGACGAGACGGCCCGGGCGACCGGTGGCCTCGAGGTTGAAGAACGCGGTCTGGTCGCTCACGCGCGCGGCCTGCTGCATGTTGTGGGTGACGATGACGATCGTGTACTCGTTCTTCAGCTCCGCGATCAGGTCCTCGATGGCCAGCGTCGAGATCGGATCGAGCGCCGAGCACGGCTCGTCCATCAGCAGCACCTGCGGCGACACGGCGATCGCACGGGCGATGCACAGACGCTGCTGCTGACCGCCGGACAGTCCGCCGCCCGGCTTGTCGAGACGGTCCTTGACCTCGTTCCACAGGTTGGCGCCGCGCAGGCTCGCCTCGGCCACCTCGTCGAGCTTGGCCTTGTCGCGGACCCCGCCGAGCTTCAGTCCGGCGACGACGTTGTCGCGGATCGACATGGTCGGGAACGGGTTCGCCCGCTGGAACACCATGCCGACCGTGGTACGGACACCGACCGGATCGACGTTCTTCCCGTACAGGTCGAGGTCGTCGAGCTTCACCGACCCGGTGGTGTACGCACCCGGCGTCACCTCGTGCATGCGGTTCAGCGTTCGGAGCACCGTCGACTTTCCGCAGCCCGACGGGCCGATGAACGCGGTCACCGACTTCGGGCGAATCTTCAACGAGACGTCCTGGACGGCGTGGAAGTCGCCGTAGTAGACGTTCAGGTCTTCAATGGTCAGGCTCTTGGCCATGTCAGCGTCCTTGCTTCATCGGGCCGGTGAACCGGGAGAGCAGACGGGCGATGACGTAGACGATCGCGACCGCGATCACCAGGGTCAGCGCGGCGCCCCACACCGTGTCGAAACCACTCGGGCCCTTGTTGTACTCCTGCAGCATCATCAGCGGCAGGGACTGTTGGTTCCCCTCGAAGGGGTTGAGGTTCATCGCGCGGGTCGCACCCACCAGGATCAGCACCGGCGCGGACTCGCCCATCACACGTGCGACGGCGAGCATGATGCCCGTGATGATGCCCGACATCGCGGTCGGCAACACCACCCGCAGAATGGTCTTCCACTTCGGGACGCCCAACGCGTATGCGGCCTCGCGCAGATCCTGCGAGACGATCTTGAGCATCTCCTCGGTGGCTCGAACCACCAGCGGCACCATCAGCAGCACCAGCGCCAGAGCCACGACCAGTCCCGATCGGGGCAGGCCGAGCGTCGTGCGCCACACGGCGTACACGAACAGGGCCGCGACGATCGACGGAACACCCGAGAGGACGTCCACCATGAACGTCGTGACGCGCGTCAGCATGCTCTTACGGGACCCGTACTCGACGAGGTAGATCGCGACGAGCACGCCGAGAGGCACTGCGACGACGGCGGCGATCGCCGTCTGGATCAGGGTGCCGACGATCGCGTTCGCCGCGCCCCCGTAGCGTTCCGACGACGTCCACCAGTCGACGTCGAGGATCGGGCCGATGCCGCGAGCCACCAGCGTCCACACCAGCCAGCCGAGCGGCAGCACCGCCAGGAGCACGGCGAGGGTGACGGCCACACGCGCGGTGTTGTCGGTCAGCCTGCGGCGACCCGACATCGACGTGAGACCGGTGCGTGGTTTCAGATCAGCGGTCGTCATGCTCACGCCTTCCTGGAGATCACGGCACGAGCGGCCGCGTTGACGATGAAGGTGAGGGCGAACAGCACCAGACCGGCCGAGATGTAGGCGCCGGTCTTCAGCGGATTGTCGAACTCGGCGGCGTTGTTGGCGATGATCGTCGCGAACGTCTCTCCGCTCTCCATCAGGTTGAAGTTGATCGGTCCGGCGGTCGAGATGATCAGCATCAGCGCCATCGTCTCACCGAGCGCGCGGCCGAGACCGAGCATCGAACCGGAGATGTAGCCGGAGAAGCCGAACGGCAGCACGGCGTACCGGACCACCTCCCACTGGCTGGCGCCGAGGGCGAGGGCAGCTTCGCGGTGCCCGTGCGGCGTCTGCGAGAACACTTCGCGAGTGACGGCCGTGATGACCGGCAGGATCATCACCGCGAGCACGATGCCCGCGGTGAGCATCGTGCCGCCGGTCGACATGTTGGCCGCGTTCTCCGGCGCGGCGAAGAACGGCAGCCAGCCGAGGTTGTCGACCAGCCAGCCGTTGATGCCGACCATCGCCGGGCCGAGGACGAGGATGCCCCACAGGCCGTAGACGATCGACGGGATGGCCGCCAACAGATCCACCGTGTAGGCGATCGGGCCGGCGAGTCTCTTGGGCGCGTACTCGGTGACGAACAGGGCGATGCCCAATGCGACCGGCATCGCGATGATCAACGCGATCACCGATACGAGGACGGTCGCGTAGAACTGGCGCGGGATGCCGAACTTCAGATCGCCCGACGTCGACCACGCGCCCTGATAGGTGAAGAAGTTCTCGGTGTTCTGAGCGAGGGCCGGCACCGCCTGGATCAGCAGGAAGATCGCGATCAGTCCGATGACGACGGAGACGAGCAGACCGGACCCGGTCGACAGGGTCCGCATCACGCGGTCCCCGGCCCGGGAGACGGTCGAACCCGTCGAGCGCGAGGGGGTTCCACGGCCCGAAGGCGGAGCAGGCTCGAAAGCCTGCTCCGCCTCGGGTTCTGCCGACGCTCCGCTACTCACGGAGGCCCCGACAGTGATGTCTGGACTGCTCACAGCGCGTCGATCGTGCCACGGAGAGTCTGCTTGAACGCGTCGGGGAGGGGAACGTATCCGAGGTCAGAGAGACCGTCCTGCCCCTTGTCGAGAATGGTGGTGAACGCCGACTTCAGGTTGTCCGAGACCGACGAGTCGTCGTAGCCGGTGGAGCAGACGATCTCGTAGGTCGTCAGGATCAGCGGGTACGCGCCCGGCTCCTTCATCGTGAACAGCGCATCGCTGTCGACGGCCAGGTCCTTGCTGCCGGGGGTCTTGAACTTCGCGGCGTCGAGCGCCTTGCCCGCGGTCTCCGAGGTCAGCGCGACGGGACCGGCACCGAAGTCGATCTGCGAGACCGGGACGTCGTTCTCGGTCGCGAATCCCCACTCGACGTAGGCGATCGAGCCCGGGGTCTTCTTCACGGTGTCGCCGACACCGGTCGACTTCGCGGCGGCGCTGCCGCCGTGGCCCGCCCATTCCTTGCTCGGCTCGTACGGCCAGTCGGACGCGGCGTTCGCGTTGAGGAACTTGGTGAAGTTCTCCGTGGTGCCGGAGCTGTCGCTGCGGTGCACCGGGATGATGTCGGTGCTCGGCAGCTTGACGCCCGGGTTCAGGGCGGCGATGGCCGGATCGTTCCACTTGGTGATCTTCGAGTCGAAGATCTTCGCGAGGGTCGCCGGGTTCAGCGTCAGCTTCTCCACGCCGTCGAGGTTGAAGGCGACCGCGACCGGGCCCGCGACCAGCGGGATGTGCCAGGCGTCGTTGCCTCCGCAGCGGGTCTTGGCCTTGGCCGCCTCGTCGTCCTTCAGGGCCGAGTCGGAACCGGCGAAGTCGACGTCGCCCGCGATGAACTTCTTGATGCCGTCACCGGAACCGGAGCCGGTGTAGTCGAGGTTGACGCCACCCTCCTGCGTCAGGACGTCGGCGAAGTGCTCCATCGCCTTCTGCTGGGCCGTCGAGCCCTCGCCGGTGACCGATCCACCGTCGGAGGAGTCGCCGCCACTGCAGGCGGACAGGACGAGGGTTGCCGCCACGGCGGTGGCGGCGGCGGCTCCGGCGCTGCGAACGAGCTTGGGGTTGACGCTCATGGGAGTCGTTGGCCTTTCGGGTCTGCTTCGGGGCATGTTCGAAGCGAACCTATCCACGCCCGGTTAGCCGGAGGCGACGCATAGATGTCCGACCGCATAACAATGCGGTCGACTAGGCGAACAGAAGATGACGCGCGAGCGAATCACCTGATGGCCGTCACGGCTTTCGATAGGTGATGTCGCCGCGGTACGTGGTGAAACCCAGTTTGCGGTAGGTGTGAAGAGCGGCCGTGTTGTCGCCTTCGACGTACAGTTCCACTTCGTCGAGGTCGCGATCGGCCAGATAGTTCAACCCAGCGAGGGTGAGCAGCCGCCCGAGTCCGCGACCCTGTGCCGCCGGGTCGACGCCGACGATGTACACCTCGCCCAACCCGGGCTTGTCGACCTTCGTCCAGTGGAATCCGAGGAGCCGATCGGGGTCGGCGGCGTCGAAGGCGAGGAAGACGCCCGCCGGATCGAACCACTCCGAACCGGTCCGCTCATCGACGTCGCGCCGAGTCCAGCCCCCTTGTTCGGGGTGCCAGTCGAAGGCCGCGTTGTTCACCCGGATGATCTCGGCGTCGTCGCCCGGACGGTACGTGCGGACGACGAGATCCTCGCGCGCGGACGGCTCCGGCAGCGGCTCGGCCACGCGACGGCGCAGCTGCAGGAGTTCACGGTGACGTTCCAGACCGAGCACGGCCGCGACCCTCTTGGCGGCGGGCAGGTCCCCGTGGGCCCACACCTGGGGTCGCTCGCCGAATTCGGTCGCCGCGTCGAGGACCGCCGCGATCAGTGCGCGGCCCCGGCCGCCGTCCCGGTGATCGGGATGAACCACGGCTTCGGCCATCGGAGCTTCTCCCTCGCGCGGCGCGAGGACGTTGCCGTAGCCGTGCTCGGTGAGCACGTGCAGCGCTCCCCCGTCGCGGATCGCCAGCCGATGCTGTTCGCTCAGCGGTTCGACCCCGTCCACCGCCTCGGCCGTGGCGATCATCGCCAGTGCGGTGTCGACGTCTGCCGCGGTCAACGCACCGCGCACGATTCTGGTCGGGAAGGAGTTGCTCATGGGTTCGAGGGTAGTGCGACCGGGTGGGCTCGACCGGCCGGGTCAGTCGGGCTCGCCCGAGTTCGACTCGTCCGACGATCTGCTCGAGGCGGGCTTCACCGCCTTGTACCCCACGTTGCGGACGGTGCCGATCAGCGACTCGTGGTCGGAGCCGAGTTTCGCGCGCAGACGACGGACGTGCACGTCGACGGTGCGGGTGCCGCCGAAGAAGTCGTACCCCCACACCTCGTGCAGGAGCTGCGCGCGCGTGAACACGCGGCCGGCGTTCTGCGCGAGATACTTGAGGAGTTCGAACTCCTTGTAGGTGAGGTCGATCGGACGCCCACGCAGCCGAGCGGTGTAGGTGCTCTCGTCGATGACGAGCTCACCGAGGGTCACCTTGTCGGACTGCTCGGGCTCCGGCGACGTTCCTCGCGCCAACGCCAGACGAAGCCGTGCGTCGAGTTCCGCCGGTCCGGTGCCGGGCAGGAGGAAGTCGTCGATGCCCCAATCGGCGCTCACCGCCACCAGGGAGCCCTCCCCGACCACCGCGACCACGCGGGAACCGGTCGCCTCGAGCAGGCGACACAGACCGCGAGCCGTGGTCAGATCGGTACGGGCGTCCACCAGTACGAGGTCGGCGTCGGCCGCGTTCACCAGCGACGACGTGTCCGCCGCCGCGGTGCTCACCTCATGCGGCAGCAATGTCAGAGATTCGAGTACGGCGTCGGGCGACGACTCCGCAGTCAACAGCAACAGGTCCACTCACCACTCCACTCGTCGTGGCCTGAGTGCGATCGACGCTGGTCGCAGCTCCTAGAAGATGTGATGACAGAATAGACCCGATGACCGCCACGCCCCGAATCCGACCCGCGCGACGCGCGGCACAGGTCGCCGCGGCGACCGTGGTCGTCGTGGTGATCGTCGTGGTCATCGGTTTCCTCGCCGACAACGTCGCGGCCTCGCGCGCCGAACATCGACTGGCGGCGGCCGTGGAGCAGTCGGCGGGCGTGCGGTTCGAGCCGGAGGTCACGATCGGCGGGTTTCCGTTCCTGACCGACACGTCCGGGCCGTTCCCATCGATCCTGGTCAGCGCCCGCGGAGTCCGCGTCGGCGGCTGCGGCGACCGCGGAGAATGCACGGTGACGATGGACGCCAGGCTCGGTGACGCCGCGACCGGCAGCATCTGGGAGGTCGACGCCGACACGGAGATCGCCGCGGGCTCCGTCGATGCGGAGACCCGCATCGACTCGGTGAATCTCGGCCGACTCATGGGGATCACCGACCTCTACATCAACACTCCGGGCCCGGAGGACAAGGCCGGAGCGGGCGGCCCGGGCGACGGTCTGGTGGAGCGCACCGACGGCATCATGCTCAGCGGCACCGTTCCGTTCCCCGGATCTCCCGAGCGGCAAGGGCAGTATCCGCCGTCGGCAGTCGAGTACACCGCGGCCAAGGCCAAGGTCAGCGTGAGCGCAAAAGTATTCGTCGGCGACGACGGTCGTGTTCACATCGAGGCGACCAAGCTGTACGACGGCCCCGAGATGCACTACTCCGACGATGTCCCGGCGGAGTTTTACGCACATGTTCTCGACCGCTTCTCCGCCGTCCTTCCGGTGCTCCCGATGGCCTGGAACGTCGCCGCCGACAAGGCCCTGAGCAGGGGAAGCGATCTCATCGTCGCCGGGAACACGAAGTCGCGGATTGTCAAGCCCCGAGATTTTCACGGCCGCTGACGCCCGTCCGCTCGGCATTCGCTGTTGTAGATTCGTCCCCGAATCCAACCCGGTCCTGCGACCGCCCGGCGGGCGAGCACGCACACCTGCAGCGAAAGGAACACACATGGCACGCTCCGACGTCCTGGTCAGCGCCGATTGGGCTGAGCAGAATCTGAACACCGACAAGGTCGTGTTCGTCGAGGTCGACGAAGACACCTCCATCTACGACCTGAACCACATCCCGGGCGCCATCCGCCTGGACTGGCGCAAGGACCTGCAGGACGGCGTCCGCCGCGACTTCCTGGACGCCGAGGGCTTCTCGAAGCTGCTGTCCGAGCGCGGCGTCGCCAACGACGACACCGTGGTCCTGTACGGCGGCAACAACAACTGGTTCGCCGCGTACGCCTACTGGTACTTCAAGATCTACGGTCACCAGGATGTCCGTCTGCTCGACGGCGGCCGCAAGAAGTGGGAGCTCGACGGCCGCGAGCTCAGCAGCGACGCCGTGACCCGCGAGGCCACCGACTACGTCGCGCAGGCCGCCGACACCTCGATCCGCGCCTTCCGCGACGAGGTCATCGACTCGATCGGCTCCAAGAACCTGGTGGACGTCCGCAGCCCCGACGAGTTCTCCGGCAAGATCGCCGCGCCGGCGCACCTCCCGCAGGAGCAGGCTCAGCAGCGCGGTCACGTTCCGGGCGCGATCAACATCCCGTGGTCGTCGACCGCCAACGAGGACGGCACCTTCAAGTCCGACGACGACCTCACCGCACTGTACGCGGACAAGGGCTTCGACGACGCCAAGGAGACCATCGCCTACTGCCGCATCGGCGAGCGTTCGAGCCACACGTGGTTCGTTCTGCAGGAACTGCTGGGCAAGAAGAACGTGAAGAACTACGACGGCAGCTGGGTCGAGTACGGCTCGCTGGTCGGCGCCCCGGTCGAGATCTAGTCGTCGACTTCATCTGAGAGGAATGGACACATGTGTGCAGCACCCAAGCAGGGTCAGAACCTCCCGTCCGGCGTCGACGTGGAGAAGGAGACCGTCCTGACCGGTCAAGTCGTCGACGGTTCGGGAAACCCCGTCGCGGGCGCCTTCGTCCGTCTGCTCGACGGCACCGGCGAGTTCACCGCCGAAGTCGTCGCGTCGGCGACCGGCGACTTCCGCTTCTTCGCCGCTCCCGGCACCTGGACGCTCCGCGCACTCAGCTCGCAGGGCAACGGCGACGTCACCGTCTCGCCCGAGGGCCCCGGCGTCCACAACCAGGACGTCACCGTCGCGAAGTAGGTCCATCGCAGACATAGCCGATGCCCCGGTCCGCTCGAGCGGACCGGGGCATCGGCCTTCCCGGAATCCTTCCGACACGCATTCGCCACCGACTCCCCGATCGAACCGATCCGATACCGCGCAGGTGTCGACGGGATGTGACATATCCGGCAGTCGCGGACCGGGGTCATGCGATGACACCGTCGGGCGGTAGAATCGCTTCCGTGGTCCTCTTCTTCGAAATCCTCCTTGGCCTGGCGACCGTGCTCATCGTGTGGTTCGCCCTGTACACCGTCTACCGCCTGGTGAACGACGAGTCATGACTCGTTCCGGCAACGAGGCGATCTCCGACGCTGAGCTCCGAGCTCAGGAGACCGCCGGCAAGAACGTGCCGGCGATCGGTGATCTTCCGCTGCCGATCGACACGGCCAACCTCCGCGAGGGCCCGGACCTGAGTTCCGCGCTTCTCGCGCTGCTGCCACTGGTCGGTGTCTGGGAAGGCGAAGGCGAAGGCCACAACCCGATCACCGGCGACGACTACCAGTTCGGCCAGCAGATCGTCGTCTCCCATGACGGCGGCGACTACCTCGTCTGGCAGTCGCGCTCATGGGTCCTCGACGAGGAGGGCGCCTACGTGCGGCCCGATCTCCGCGAATCCGGTTTCTGGCGGATCAGCGAGAGCGACGACATCGAGTTGCTCCTGACGCACGCCGAAGGCGTCGTCGAACTGTTCTACGGGCGCCCGCTGAATCAGACGTCCTGGAATCTGACGACCGATGTCACGATCCGCACCGAGACCGGCGTCCACACCGGTGGCGCCAAGCGGCTCTACGGCCTGGTCCCCGACGGCGACCTCGCGTACGTCGAAGAACGCGTCGACGCCGACGGCGAACTCACGCCGAGGCTGTCCGCGAAACTCAAACGCGTCATCGGCTGACATCGCAACGCACTGAGCGAATCGCCCCGCCCTTCGTGAGAAGGACGGGGCGATTCGCTTGGCGTGGGAATGGCTCAGACGCCGCTGGAGGCCAGCTCGGCGTCGATGCGCAGCAGGCCCGAACCGTCGCCCGCGACCATGCGGAGTCGGCCGAGGATCTCCGAGACCGTGGCCTCCTCCTCGACCTGCTCGGAGATGAACCAGTCGATGGTGGGACGCGAGTCGAGATCGTGCTCCTCCTCCGCCTGGCGGTACAGCTCACGGATGCCCGCGGACACCGCCCGCTCGGCCTCGAGCGCGGTCTCGAAGACGTCGGCGATCTCCTCGACCTTGATCGACGGGATCGAGATGTCACCGATCACCGGGTGGTTGTCCCGGTCGGTGAGGTGGGTGATCAGCTTCTCGGCGTGGGTGAGCTCTTCGGCGGCCTGGGCGCGCAGCCACGACGCCATACCCGGCAGATCGCGCAGCTCCACCTCGATGGCGAGCTGACGGTAGAGGAACGACGACTCGTACTCACGGGTGATCTGCTTGACGAAAGCGACTTCGAGGCCTTCACTCATCTTCATAGGAATACACCTGACTCTCGACCGCGAATTCGTATCGGAAAGACGCGGGAATTGTTTCGAACACAGTCAAGAGTAATCGGAATTTCTCAATCGTCTAGCCAGGTACGGCATACCTTAACTGCAGTTCAGAGGCATTTCCGCCGCATTTAAAACAAGCCTCTCCTTCATATAATGAGGCAAGGCTCAGTTCAGAGAAATACTGTCTTGCCTGGATAGCGGGACGAACAGCGACGGGACATTCAATTCGTCGATCGCCTGGTGCGTGATGACCACCACTACGCGATCCGAACCGAACATGCCCTCTCGTGCGCAGATCCGCCCCAGCAGCTCGGTTGCGTCGTCGGCATCGAGGTGTTCGGTGGGTTCGTCGAGGACGACGATGCGCGCGTCATGGACCAGGGCTCGTGCCAACAGGATTCGGCGCCGCTGACCGCCGCTCACCGCGGCCGCTCCGGCGAGCTCGGTGTCGAGTCCATCGGGCAGCGCGTCGATCCAGCGGCCGAGACCCACCTCGCGCAGGGCGTCGACGATCTCGTCGTCGGTCACGTCGCCGCGCGCCACGCGCAGGTTCTCGCGGAGCGTCGTGGAGAACAGGTGCCCCTCCTCGGGAAAGTACGCGGCGCACGTCGACAGCTCCCCCGGTTCGGTGACGACACTGCCGGACAGCGGTTCGAGAAGCCCGGCGAGGGTGAGCCCGAGCGTCGACTTGCCCGCCCCGCTCGGACCGGTCACCGCGAGCCGATCGCCCGGCCGCAGCCGCAGATCGAGGCCGTCGGCGGGACCGAGCGGCCGCTCGTGTCCCCACTGCAGCGCAGCGACGGTCAGGGTCGCCGGTCGCGGATCGAACACGGGATCGGCGACGGTCCGCTCGGGGCCGGCCGCATCGACCAGGGCCATCACACGAGCCGCACTCCGACGTCCGCGCTCCCACGCGATCGCGGCATCGGTCAGCGCACCGGTCTCTTCAAACGACGAGAGCGGCAACAGGATCAGGACGCCGAGCAGCATCGGCGTCAGCACGCCGTCGGACGAGGTCGCCTCCATCAGCGAACCGGGCGCCCCCGACGCGAGATCGACGGCGATCACGGCCGCGGCCACGACGCTCACCAGCAGGGCGAACGGCGTCAGCGACGCGGCTCCGGCCTGCCGTGCGGCCGCGTCGTCGACCGCGCGCGCGTGATCGACATCGGCCGAGCGCAGGGCGGCCAGCGCGCTCCGGCGGCGGCCAGCCACCGCCAACTCGGCGCCGTGCCACAGCAGTCCGGTGACCGAGGTGCCGACCGATTCGCGCGCCCGTGCTCCGTCGACGACGGCCCGCACGGATGCGCGAGCCCCCAGGCGCGGCGCGAGCACCCCGCTGATCAGCAACGCCACCGCGAGGACGATCGCCGACAGCGGTGAGACGACGGCCATGATCGCCACGGCCGCGATCCCGGTGACCCCGCCGACGGCCATCGGCACCAGACCGCGGACCACGGCGTCGCCGATCTCGTCGACGTCGTCGGCGGTGCGTGCCAGGAGTGCCCCGCGGTCGGCACGGACCGCGGCCTCCGGAGCACCGGTCGCGAGCACCCGGTAGATGCGGGCGCGGGCCGTGCCCATCGCCCGCAGAGCGACGTCGTGGGTGGCCAGACGCTCCAGGTACCGGAACAACGCGCGGGAGATGCCGAGCGCGCGGACCGCGGTCACCGCGACCGACAGGTACAACACCGGCGGCATCTGCCAGGCCCGGGTGATCAGCCAAGCCGACAGCGCGGCCAGTCCGAGCGCCGAGAGCGCACCGCCCGCACCGAGCAGGATCGCCACGAGCGGTGTGGTGCGGCGCAGGCCGGCGAACTCGAGCGCTCGGATCAAGGGGTCAGAGGCGCGCATCGACGCTCCCGTCGATCGTCGCCGTCGCACTCTGCACGTCGCTCTCCACCTCGACGACGACGTCGGCCACGGACCGCGACTCCGGGCGATGCGAGACCAGCACGACGGTGGCCCCGTCCGCGGCGCGCGCGGCGACGACGTCGAGTACCCGCGCCGCGGTCTCGGCGTCGAGATGGGCCGTGGGCTCGTCGAGGAGGATCAGCGGGGCGTCGGAGGCGAGGGTCCGCACCAGGGCGAGCCGTTGGCGTTGTCCGGCCGACAGTCCGGATCCGTCGGCGCCGATCATCGTGGCGGCGTCGATCTCGGCGAGGCCGAACACGCGGGAGAGGTCGGCGACCCGCGCCGGGTCGAGCTCGTCGAGCAGGGCGAGGTTCTCGGCGACGGTGCCCGGCGTCGTCATCGGATGCTGCGGCAGCCAGGCGACCTGCTCGTGGAATGCCGTCGGCTCCAGATCGGTGACGTCGACGCCGCCGATCCGCACCGAGCCCTCGTCGGGCCTCTCGAGGCCGAGGATCGCCGCGAGCAGCGTCGACTTCCCGACTCCGTTTCGACCGGAGACGACGGTCACCGTCCCCGGTTCGCAGCGCAGGTTCAGACCGCGCGGGGTCCACCCGTCGCGGGTGCGCACGCCCAGACCGTCGACGACCACGGCCTCGCCGTCGACGCCGATCCGCCTGGATCCGGTGCTCCGGGCGGCGCGATCGCACACGTCGAGGACCTCGCGGGAGGCCTCGAGGCCGTCCTGGGACGCGTGGAACGCCGCACCGATCCGACGTAGCGGGAGGTACGCCTCGGGCGCGAGGACCAGCGCGAGCACCCCGGCGTAGAGGCTCATGTCGCCGAACACCAGGCGCAGGCCGATGCCGACGGCCACGAGCGCCACGCTGAGCGTCGCGAGCATCTCCAGTGCGGCACCGGACAGGAACGCGATCCGCAGCGACGACATCGTCGTGCGGTGGAACTCTCGACCGAGATCGTCGACGCGTCGTACCGGTCCGACGGCGCGGCCGATGCCGCGCAGGGTCGGCAGTCCGGTGAGCAGATCCAGGAGTCGACTGCTCTGACGGCTCATCGCGTCGAGTTTGCGCCGGGTGCGATCGCGGGTGAGCAGACCTATCAGCACCATGAACAGCGGGATCAGCGGAATGGTGACCAGGATGATGATCGCCGACGGCCAGTCGGCCCAGGCGATCACGACGACGACCAGCGGGGTGATGATCGCCGTCGACAGCAGCGCGGGCAGGTAGTCGGCGAAGTAGTCGACCAGTGCGTCGAGTCCGCGCAGCAGCACCGTCGACGAGCGGTCTCGTTCGGCGGCCAGCCGGTGCGGCGACGTGCGCGTCGAATCGGTGAGCGCGTCGACGGCACGCGCCCGCAGTTCGCCGATGGTCGCCAGCGCCGCGCGGTGCGCGTACCGGTCCTGCAGGTACGAACTCACCGCGCGGGCCGCGAAGGCCACCGCGATCACCGTCAGATGCACCGATTGCGCTCCGAAAGTGCGTGCGGCCGGATCGGTGACGAGTTCGCCGAGCAGTCCGGCGATCGCGACGGCGCCCGCGATCACGGCGACCACCGAGGCGACGGAGAACCCCGCGACGGCGACCGCGTACCGCCGCGCCGACCGCGAATACTTCAGCAGACGCGGGTCGAGCGGCGGGGCGGCGCTCACTTGACGGGCACCTCCTCGCGCAGCGGCAGTCCGCCCGCCTCGGGGATCCGATCGATGGTGAGCCGCTGCCGGAACACCCAGTAGGTCCAGCCCTGGTAGAGCAGGACGACCGGGGTCATGATGCCCGCGGCCCAGGTCATGACGACCAGGGTGTAATGGCTCGACGAGGTGTTCGCCACCGTCAGGTCGTACGCCGAGTCGGTCAGCGAGGGCAGCACGTTCGGGAACAACACGGCGAACAGCAGTCCCACGGTGGCCGCGATCGCGATGCACGTGGCGGCGAAGGCGATGCCCTCCCGACGCAGGTAGGCGCCGATCACCATGACGACGGCGGCGACGGCGGCGATCGCCACCAGCGTCCACGTCCAGCCCTTGCCGTAGGCGAACTGGGTCCACAGCAGGAAGCCCGCCGCGACCGCCGCCGTGGGGATCGCCAGGCGCCAGGCCACGGTCTGCGCATCGTCGCGGACGGCGCCGTGGCTCTTGAGCGCGATGAACACGGCACCGTGCGTGATGAAGCACAGGACGGTGGTCAGTCCGCCGAGCAGCGCGTACGGGTTCAGCAGGTTGAAGAAGCCGCCGGTGTACTGGTGTTCGGCGTCGATCGGGATGCCGCGCACGACGTTCGCGAACGCCACTCCCCACAGGATCGCGGGCAGCCACGAGCCGAGGCCGATACCGACGTCGCACCACGCCCGCCACCGCGGATCGTTGATCTTTCCGCGCCATTCGATGGCGACCACGCGCACGATCAGGCCGATCAGGATGAGGAACAGCGGCAGATAGAAGGCCGAGAACATGGTGGCGTACCAGCCGCCGAACGCGGCGAACAGCGCACCGCCGCCGGTGATCAGCCACACCTCGTTGCCGTCCCACACCGGGCCGATCGTGGTCAGGAGCAGTCGACGGCGCTTGTCGCCGTCTGGCTCGGAGCGACGGCCGAGGAACGGCAGCAGCATTCCAACGCCGAAGTCGAAGCCCTCCAGCACGAAGTACATGACGAACAGGACCGCGACGAGCGCGAACCAGAAAGTTTCCAGACTCATCGACAGGCTCCTAATACGAGAACGAGAGTGGTTTGTCGACGTCGTCGTCGGCGCCCACGTCCGGGGCGACGCCGTCAGTGTCGTGGGGACCGTCGATCACATAGCGACGTTGCAGGAAGAACCAGACCAGGCCGAGCGCGCCGTAGAGGAGCGTGAACCCGATCAGGGTGGTCCAGACGATGGGCGATGTGTGGTTGGAGACACCGTCCTGCACCAGCATGTGGATCTGCAGCGGATCACCGTCGGCGTCGGCCCAGTTGGGAGCGACGACCCACGGCTGACGTCCCATCTCGGTGAAGATCCACCCGGATGCGTTGGCCAGGAACGGAGTCGGTGCCATCCACAGCATGAGGGTGCCGACCTTCCTCGGTATCTCACTGCGGCCTCGTCGGAGGAACCACAGACCGCCGACGGCCACGACGACCGAGCCGAGCGCCCAGGTGATCATCGCCCGGAAGCCCCAGTAGGTGACGAACAGGTTGGGCGCGAAGTTCTGGCCCGGCATGTTCAGCGCCTCCTGGTACTGCTCCTGGAGTTCGTTGACGCCCTGCACGGTGCTGTCGAAGCTGTGATCGGACAGGAACGACAGCATGTTGGGAATCTGTATGACGTGGGTGATGTTGTCGCAGTTGTTCTGCGTGCCGATGCTCAGCACGGAGAACGATGCCCCGGTCTCGGTCTCGCACAGCGATTCGGCTGCGGCCATCTTCATCGGCTGCTGCTCGAACATGAGTCGCGCCTGTTGGTCACCGGTGATGAACAGTGCGATGCCGCTCGCGATGATCACCCAGAGGCCCAGCAGGGTGACCGGTCTCCACATCTTCGCGTTGTCCTCGCGCAGCTTGGTCGGACTCGCACCGATCTGGCTGGGCGAACTGGTCTCGGGGATCTGCGAATCGTCGCCGGAGACCAGTGCGGCTTCGAGCTTGTTCGCGCGGACGGTGTTGCGCGCCATCCACCACAGGCCGATCACGGCCACGAACGTCGATGCGGTGAGGAAGGCGCCCGCGATGACATGCGGGAACGCGACCAGGGTGGTGTTGTTGGTGATGACGGCCAGGAAGTTGTTCATGCGGGGCCGCTCGCGCGCCTCGTCCCAGACGACGCCCACCGGGTGCTGCATGAACGAGTTGGCGGCGATGATGAAGTACGCGGAGGCGTTGACGCCGATCGCGACGATCCAGATGCACGCCAGATGCACGCGTCTGGGAAGTCTGCCCCAGCCGAAGATCCAGAGTCCGATGAAGGTCGACTCCATGAAGAAGGCCACCAGGCCCTCCATGGCGAGCGGCGCGCCGAAGACGTCGGCGACGTACCGGCTGTACTCGCTCCAGTTCATACCGAACTGGAACTCCTGGACGATTCCGGTGGCCACACCGAGCGCGAAGTTGATCAGGAAGAGCTTGGAGAAGAACTTGGTGGCGCGCAGCCACTGCTCTTTTCCAGTCACGTGCCAGACGGTCTGCATGACCGCGATCAGGGGTGCCAGACCGATGGTCAACGGCACCAGAATGAAGTGGTAGACAGTGGTTATTCCGAATTGCCACCGGGATATGTCAACGACATCCACGCTCGCCTCACATTCGTCGGTTCCTCAGCGCGTACTACGCAGCGTAGTAGCGATGGGCGGGAATACAAGCCCTTCGTGACACAGAAGACCAAAGACCCGCTCACATCGGGCCGCCGTCCTCGTGTCCGCAGTCACATCATGGTCGGGTAATCGCTTCGGTTACGAGTTTTGGGACGAGTCCGGCGCGATTCGGCGTCTCGGCGAGAACGAAATCGCCCATCCGACGCACACGGGCGGCGAGCGTGAGCGACGACAGGAGCCACACGCCGTCGGCACCTCGCAGATCCTCGGGAGTCATGCGGGCCTCACGGGTCGGAACCCCGGCCCGATCGGCGGCCGCGTAGAGCGCCTCCTGCGTGGTTCCGGCGAGGATCCCGTCGGCCGCCGGCGTCGCGGTCAGCACCCCGTCGAACAGGGCGACGACGTTGGCCCGCGGCGACTCGAGCACAGTTCCGGTCGACGACAGGTAGATCGCGTCGTCGAACCCCTGCGCGCGGGCATGCCGCAGGGCCGCGGTGTTGCGGGCGTAGCTGAGCGCCTTGGCGCCCGCGAGTTCCCACGGCGCGACGGCGTCGGGATCCTGCGCGCGCGTCAGCAGCAGTACCGTGACGCCGTCCCGGCGGGCGATCGCCGCCCGCTCCGGCACCGGCGACACCGTGACGAACCACGTCGGCGATCCCGGGTCCGATTCGCGACCGCGGGTGTAGACGATCCGGAGGGCGCCGTCGCCGGTGCCGCTCCAGGCGTCCTGCGCGGTCTCGACCGCCCGCGCGATGCGTTCGACATCGGGTTCCGGGAGGTCGAGGCGGGCGGCGCCGTCGACCAGCCGAGCCAGATGCCGCCGCACGAGCCGGGCCCGCCCGTCGCGAACCAGCATCGTCTCGAAGACGCCGTCGCCGTGCAGCACGCCGAGATCGTCCGCGTGCAGGAGGGGGCGACCGGGGTCACTGCGCAGGCCATCACCGTCGACAACGATCACGGTGTCCACCGTAGACTGGCGGCATGTCTGCGGATACCGTTCGTTCGCCCATCCTCTCCGCGACCGCAGGTGCTGTCGCCACGCCCGACGGCGATCCGAGTCCCGGCGTCGCCTGGCACTACGGGGACCCGCTCGGCGAACAGCGAGCCGCCGCGCGCGGCGTCGCCGTGGTGGACCGCAGCGACCGCGCGGTGATCGAGCTCGTCGGACCCGAGCGCCTCACCTGGCTGCACACGATCTCCTCGCAGCATGTCGCGGGCCTGGCCGACCGTCACAGCGCCGAGAACCTCTCACTCGACCTCAACGGCCGCGTGGAGGACCACTTCGTCCTCACCGACATCGACGAGGTCACCTGGCTCGACACCGAGGCGGACCGCGGCGCTCCACTCGCCCAGTTCCTCACCAAGATGGTGTTCTGGGCACAGGTGACACCCGCCCCGCGCGCGGACACCGCGGTGCTGACTCTCGTCGGCCCCCGGGCCCGGACCGGAGCGATCGCCGAACTGCTGGGCGTCCCGTCCGACGCGGACGTGTACGCCGCGGGTTCGATCCCCGACGCGCACGGTTTCTGGCGGGTGATGCCGCCGATCGGCGAGGGCCGCACGCTGCCCGTCGTCGATGTGGTGATCGCGCGCGACGAGCTGACCCGGTGGTGGTCCGCACTGACCGGCGCCGGCGCCGCGCCCGCGGGCATGTGGGCGTTCGACGCCCTGCGGGTGGCCGCCGGACGGGCCCGTCTGCACGTGGACACCGACGAGCGCACCATTCCGCACGAGGCCGACTGGATCGGCGGGCCCACCGAGCACGGCGCCGTTCATCTGGACAAGGGCTGCTACCGCGGACAGGAGACGGTGTCTCGGGTCGCGAACATCGGTCGGCCGCCGCGTCGCCTGGTGCTGCTGCACCTCGACGGCAGCTCGGATGCGCGACCGGCGACCGGCGACCCGGTGTCGGCGGGCGGTCGCAGCGTCGGACGGGTCGGCAGCGTCGTCGATCACTTCGAGCTCGGCCCGATCGCACTCGCCTTGGTGAAACGGTCGGTGCCGGTCGACGCCGAGCTCGTGACGGGCGATTCCGAGACAGGCGCCGCGGCACGAATCGACTCCGACCTCTACACGCCCGACGACACCGTTCCCGCAGGCCGAGCCGCCCAGGAGCGCCTGCGCGGCCGGTGACCGACCATGTGATCTCCGTCATGTGACTACTCTCGCGCCACACGGATGACCAGGCGATGAGACTTAATTGCGTCCGCGCGCTAGACTGGTCAGCACGAGAACTACTAACGAATAGAACGGGGCCGCCACACCGATGGCCGCCCCGTCATTGTGCGAGGGGGTCCCATATGGGCCGCGGCCGGGCTAAGGCAAAGCAGACGAAGGTTGCACGTCAGCTGAAGTACTCCACCCAGAACACCGACTTCGACAGCTTGCAGCGCGAGTTGTCGGGCGGTGGCGGCGAACCGCCGTACGCCGACCCATGGTCGGAGGACGACAGCCGGAACTCCGAAGACGACTGGCGACGCTGACGCGTCGCCACCCGACTTCCACTCTCGACCAGCGACACTCCGCTGATCGAGTGTGCTCAGAGTCTCTCAGTCCGGCGACCCGTGGCACGGTTCGGCGGGCTGAGCGCATTTCGATCCGCGTAGGCATCCCGATCGAGTGGCGCACATCGGAGACCTCGCGACATCACTGATCCGCCGGGTGGAACCAGAGAACTGGTTCCACCCGGCGGATCAGGCGTTTCAGCCGTGGCTCAGAAGCGGGCGTGGTCTCCGACGAGTGCGGCCGAACCCGCGGCGCCACCGGCACCACGTCTGATCGAGCCGAGGACCCAGTTGTCGACGTGACGTGCGGTCAGCACCGCCTGGGCGCGGTCGGTGTCCTCCGGTGCGACGATGGCGACCATGCCGACGCCCATGTTGAAGGTGCGTTCCATCTCGGCACGCTCGACGCGGCCGCGCTGCGCGATCAGTGAGAAAACCGGCGCGGGCGTCCACGAGTTGCGCTCCAGGACCGCCTCGAGGCCGGGCGGGAGGACGCGGCCGAGGTTGTCGGCGAGTCCCCCGCCGGTGACGTGCGCGAAGGTGCGGACTTCGGCTTCGGCGGCGAGCGCCAGACAGTCCTTGGCGTAGATCCGGGTCGGCTCCAGCAGTTCCTCGCCGAGGGTGCGGCCGAACTCCTCGACATGGCCGCCGAGGTCGAGGTGACCCCACTCGAGGAGGACCTTGCGGGCGAGCGAGTAGCCGTTCGAGTGCAGACCCGACGAACCCATCGCGATCACGACGTCACCCGGGCGGACGCGGTCCGGGCCGAGGATCTCATCGGCTTCGACGACGCCGACGCCCGTCGCCGAGAGGTCGTAATGGGTGTCCTCCATGACGCCCGGATGCTCCGCTGTCTCGCCGCCGAGAAGGGCGCAGCCCGCATCGACACAGCCGTCCGCGATGCCCTTGACAATGTCGGCCACCATCTCGGGGATCACCTTGCCGACGGCGATGTAGTCCTGCAGGAACAGCGGCTGCGCACCGCAGACCACGAGGTCGTCGACGACCATGGCGACCAGGTCGCGACCGACGGTGTCGTGGACGCCCATCGCCTGCGCGACGGCGAGCTTGGTGCCGACGCCGTCACTCGACGCGGCGAGCACCGGCTCGCGGTAGTCGCCCTTCAGCGCGAACAGTCCGGCGAAACCGCCGAGACCGCCCATGACCTCGGGGCGCGTCGCCCGCTTGGCGTGCGGCGCGAACAGCTCGACTGCGCGCTCACCCGCATCGATGTCCACGCCGGCGGCCGCGTACGACGCGCCGCCCGTTGCATTGTCGGATGCCTGGTCGGCAGCCCCGTCGGTCATTATGGTGCTTCTCCTACACACTCGTTCAAGGCGTGGTCGAGCACCGACCGTCGCCGTGGTCAACGCACTCACGCTACCTGAGTGCGGGGGTGAAATCTCCTCGTCGCGGACGACTCAGGGGCGCATCACGGCGCTGACGTTGTCGTTCTGCGCCATCAGCGGGTCCGGCGCCGACCCCGTCGAAGTCGACATCATGGTCTCCAACACGGCCTTGCCCATCGCGGTCTCGGTGGGCAGCTCGATCGGGTAGTTTCCGTCGAAGCACGCGGCGCACAGCCGCGACCGCTCCTCACCGGTGGCCTCGACCATGGCGTCCACGCTGACGTAGCCGAGGGAGTCCGCGCCGATGGCCTGGCGCACGCCGTCGACCATGTGCTCTTCGGACTCCATGCCGTTGGCGATGAGTTCGGCGGGCGAGGCGAAGTCGATCCCGTAGAAGCACGGCCACCGGACCGGCGACGATGCGATGCGCACGTGGACCTCGGCGGCCCCGGCCTCGCGGAGCATGCGGATCAGGGCACGCTGGGTGTTGCCGCGGACGATCGAGTCGTCGACCACGATCAGTCTGCGGCCGCGGATCACCTCGCGCAGCGGATTCAGCTTGAGTCGGATGCCGAGTTGACGGATGGTCTGCGACGGCTGGATGAAGGTGCGGCCGACGTAGGCGTTCTTCATCAGGCCCTGCCCGTAGGCGATGCCCGACTCCTGCGCGTAGCCGACGGCGGCCGGGGTGCCCGACTCGGGGACCGGGATCACCAGATCACCCTCGGCGGGCTGCTCGCGGGCCAGGCGGCGGCCGATGTCGACGCGCGCAGAGTGGACCGAACGACCGTGGATGACGCTGTCCGGGCGAGCGAGATAGACGTGCTCGAAGATGCACAGCCTGGGCGTCGGCTCCGCGAACCGGCTGCTGCGGACGCCGTTGCTGTCGATGGCGAGCAGCTCACCGGGCTCGATGTCGCGGACGAACGACGCGCCGACGATGTCGAAGGCCGCGGTCTCCGAGGCGACGACCCAGCCGCGGTCGAGGCGGCCGAGCGAGAGCGGGCGGATGCCGTGCGGGTCACGCGCGGCGTACAGGGTGTCCTCGTCCTGGAAGGTGAGGCAGAACGCGCCTTTGAGGGTCGGGAGGAGCTCGATGGCGGCCTGTTCGAGCGTCTTGTCCGCGGCGCCGTGCGCCAGGAGTGCACCGACGACGTCGGAGTCGGAGGTCGCCGTGGCGTGCGGACCGTACAGCCCGAGTTCACGAGCGCGGGTGGCGAGTTCGGAGGTGTTGACGAGGTTGCCGTTGTGACCGAGCGCCACTCCGCTGCCCGCATCGGTGTGCCGGAAGATCGGCTGGGAGTTCTCCCACGTCGTCGACCCCGTGGTCGAATAACGGCAGTGTCCGACGGCGACATGACCGATCATCGACGCGAGCGTCTGCTCGTCGAACACCTGGCTGACCAGACCGAGATCCTTGAACACCAGGACCTGGGCTCCGTCGCCGACGGCGATGCCCGCGGCCTCCTGGCCGCGGTGCTGCAGCGCGTAGAGCCCGTAGTACGTGAGCTTGGCGACGTCCTCGCCGGGCGCCCACACTCCGAAGACACCGCACTCCTCGCGCGGCTCGTTCTCTACTTCGTCGGGCTCCTGGGAGGTGAGCAGATTGCGGGAGTTGATCGACAGATCAGTCACGAGGCGACGCTCCGATGTCGTGGGCTGGGCGGGCGTACCCCAAGGGTACTGTCCGGGCCCGGCCGAGGGGAAACTCCGGGCGCCCCGAGTGTGGAGACTAACGCTCAGCGTGTGATCGACGGCATCCTCGTCACGGTGAGGTCTGCAGCGGCACCACGGGGAGAAAAGCGGCCACATCGCCCGCCCGATGCCCAGAGACGCTGACGCGGTGGTCGGCGACCGCGTCGTCGAAGGACTCGAGTCCGGTGGCCAGCAGCAGCCATTGGCGCGGGGTGGTCTCGACCACGTTGGGCGGGGTGCCGCGGGTGTGTCGGACGCCCTCGATGCACTGGACCGCGACGAAGGGCGGCACGCGCAGTTCCACCGAGTTGCCGGGCGCGTCCTGTCCGATGCTGCGGGCGGTGGCGCGGACCGCCGCGGCCAACGCCGGTCGCGGCGGGTTCGGGAGGGTCTCGTCGCGCAGCCAGTCCTGCACGGCGAGCACCGCCGCACGCGTCTGGGCGGGGTCGATCCTGTCTTTCGGGGCCACGGGACTAACCGACGAACGGTGCGACGGCGCCGCGCTCGACGATCTCCTCGACGACGGCGTCGTCGGTGCGTTCCTGGCCGATGCGGAGAGTCTTGTTGGCGCCGTGATAGTCGCTCGACCCGGTCTGCAGCAGTCCGAGATCGGTTGCGATGCCCGCGAGTTCGGCACGCGAGGCGTCGTCGTGGTCGGGGTGGCGCACCTCCAGCCCGACCAGGCCGAGCGGGACGAGAGAGGCGAGGACGTCGGCTGTGAGCAGATCGGCCGCCGTTCGGGCGCGCGGATGCGCGATGACCGGCACTCCCCCGGCCGCGGCGATCATCGCGATGCCGTCGACGAGCGTCGTGGACCGCAGAGTCACATGGTGCGGTCCGCCGTCTTCGAGGATTCCGTCGAACGCCGCCGCGACGCTGCCGATCACGCCCGCGTCGATGAGTGCTCGTGCGATGTGCGGGCGGCCGATGTTGCTGCGTCCGGCGATCTCCTGGACCCGCTCGACGGTCACCGGATAACCGGCCGCGACGAGGCTCTCGACGATCCGTTCTCCGCGCCGAGTCCGTTCGTCGACGATGCGGTGCCATTCGGCGACGATCGCCGCATCGTCCGGGCGGAACAGATAGCCGAGCAGGTGCACGGAGACGAGCGAGCCGTCCTCGCGCGGATGCTTCGTGGAGAACTCGGCTCCGGGTATCACCCGCATGCCGGCCGGCACGTGTTCGGCGGTCTCGGCCCAACCGTCGGCCGTGTCGTGGTCGGTGAGCCCGACCGTGGTCAGCCCCGCCGCCCGCGCCGCGGCCAACAACTCCTGTGGAGTGTCGGTCCCGTCCGAATACCGGGTATGGGTGTGCAGATCGGCGGTGAGCATTCCTCGATCATAGGCAGGCGTGACCGCCGGCTCCCCGCCCGAACCGCCGATCTCGACCCGGCGAGTCCCCCGCGTGTTCATCCCGATCCTCGGCCGCCGTCCGCCTCGTACGGCACGATGGGGTGATGGGCGCCGAAGTGAGCCAGCAGAAGTTCAGCGGAGCAGACCGAGTTCGATTTCGATCGCAGGTCTCACGGGGCACCGAGGCGATCGCCCGGATGCTGTCGGAGGGGCTCTTCACCGATCAAGGCCGGACGCCGGAACCGTTGCTGGGCATGGAGGTCGAGCTCAACCTGGTCGACGAGGCCGGCGAACCGTCGATGGCCAACGCCGAGGTTCTCGAGGCCGTCGCCGATCCGGACTTCCAGACCGAACTCGGCCAGTTCAACATCGAGATCAACGTGTCGCCGCGACCGTTCGTCGGTGGCGACACCGTCAGCCTCGAACAGATGCTGCGCACCTCCCTGAACCGCGCCGAGTCGCGGGCGGCGTCGACAGGCAACCACCTGCTGATGGTCGGCATGCTGCCGACCCTGCGACACGAGCACTTCGCGCGGCAGTGGATATCGACCAACCCGCGTTACGCACTGCTCAACGAGCAGATCTTCGCCGCGCGCGGGGAGGACATGGAGATCGACATCGCCGGGGTCCCGCTGTCCGGGCGGACGTCGCCCGACCGGCTGCACACGACGACGGACTCGATCCTGCCCGAAGCGGCGTGCACGTCCCTGCAACTGCATCTGCGAGTGGCGCCGGAGGACTTCGCCGCGCACTGGAATGCGGCGCAAGCCGTCGCGGGTGTCCAGGTGGCGTTGGCCGGCAACTCCCCGTTCCTCGCGGGCAAGGCTCTCTGGCACGAGACCCGTATCCCCGTGTTCGAACAAGCCACCGACACCCGACCGTTGGAGCTGCGCAATCAGGGCGTCCGACCGCGCGTGTGGTTCGGCGAACGGTGGATCACCACGATCTTCGATCTGTTCGAGGAGAACACCCGCTACTTCCCCGCCCTGCTGCCGGTCTCGTCCGATGCCGACCCGGTGGCCGAGCTGGACGCCGGACGCATTCCCGAGCTGGAGGAACTGCGCCTGCACAACGGCACCGTCTACCGGTGGAACCGACCGGTGTACGACGTCGTCGACGGCCACGCGCATCTTCGCGTGGAGAACCGTGTGCTTCCGGCGGGCCCGACGGTCGTCGACATCATGGCCAACGCCGCGTTCTATTACGGGGTGGTCCGGGGCCTCGTCGAGGCCGACCGTCCGCTGTGGTCGCAGATGTCGTTCGACGCGGCGCACGAGAACCTCGCCGCCGGGGCCCGGTGGGGGCTCGACTCGCAGATGTACTGGCCGGACATCGGTTGGGTGAGCCCCGGCGAGCTGACGCTGCGTCGCCTGCTGCCGTTGGCCGAGAAGGGTCTCGACTCGTTCGGCGTCTCCGAGAAGGCCAAGCGCCGCTACCTCGGCGTGATCGAGGGCCGGTGCGTCACCCGGCAGACGGGGTCGGTGTGGCAACGACGCGCGGTCAAGGCTCGCGAAGACGCGGGTGAGACCAGGGAGCGGGCGCTGCGCGGCATGGTCGGCGACTACCGCACACTGATGCACGAGGGCGAGCCCGTGCACAACTGGTCGCTGTAGCGCGCCGCCTGGATCATGCGCGCCCGTCCCGATGCGAAGGGCCGTCTACGTCGCCACGAGCCCCCGACCGGTGACCAGCGGCAGGTCGAGAGCGGTCACCAGGCCCGGTTCGGCGGCGACGACGGCGGGCACCGCGTTCACCAGTCGCTGCGCGGTGACGATCATCCCGGACACGTTGTGGTCGCCGGTGCGGGCGTGGTGACTCATCTCCACCCGCAGGAACGGCTCACCGTGGATCTCGATGCGATACGAGCCGTCGCCGGAGTCGGGTGTGGGCCACTCGGGGCACTGCTCGGGACTGGTCCGCGTGTAGTGCGCCAGGACGATCCGGTCCTCGCCGTTCACCTGGCCGACCACTTCGAAGTGCGCGGCGGCGAGCGTGCCCTCGGCGATCGCCACGGACACCGTGTCGACGTCCCGATCGGCCGGGACCTTCTCGACGCGTTCGACGAGCGGCTCGTCGAGAGCGACGTCCAGGCCCTTGGCGATCTGTCGGACGACGCTGCCCCACGCCATCGACAGCACACCGGGGGTGAAGATCATCGACTGGTGATCCATCGGCTTGCCGAAACCGAACAGCTCGCCCATCACGACGGGCTGATAGTACGTCGAGTAGTCGGCGATCTCCATGCAGACGACCTTGTCGATCTGCTGCGACAGGCTCGTCATCGACAGCGGCAGCACGTCGTTGGCGAACCCCGGGTCGATGCCGTTCACGTGCAGGCTGGCGCCGCCGGAGCGGGCTGCGTCCACGATCGGCGTGATCATGTCGTCGGGCACCAGCCCGTACGGGTACTGGAGCAGGACGGGCCCGGAGGAGACCACGTCGATCCCGCGCGAGACGAACTCGGTGAGGTCGGCGATCGCCTCCATGATGCGATCGTCGGTCATCGCCGTGTGCACGATCGCATCCGGTTTCAGCGCGAACAACGCCTCGCGGTCGTCGGTGGCGAGGACACCGAGGTCGCGGTCGAGCCCGGCCAGACGCCCCGCGTCCTTGCCGACCTTGGCGGGGTCGGACACCCACACTCCGACGAGTTCGAGATCTGGGTGGGCGTCGATTCCGGCGATCGCATGCCGTCCGACGGTTCCGGTGGACCATTCAACTACGCGCAGAGTCATTCCTCACACGCTAAAGGTGTTCGCCGTCATTCGTAGCCGAATTGCTGGACAGGTGTCCGAACACCGGCACAGATGCGTGTGCGGCTCCGGCGGAGACGTCGCTACCGCAGGACGCGGCCGTCACCGTCGCGAATGGAACCAGCGCGCGGTCTACGTGTCGTACGGCCGGTACGGCGTATAAGTCGGCGGTGACGGATCGACGTTGACCGCCCACACCACGAACACGATCACGGCGATGATCGCCAGCGCCACTCCGATGCCGAGCGAGATCCACGCCCACATCGCGAGCCTCTTCGACGACGCGGCCGCGGCCGTCGCCGCGTCGTACTGTCCGGCGAACCACAGGCGACTCACCGAGTTCGACTTGGTGAGCCCGACGATGCCGAGCACCAGGGGTGCGATGCCGATGAGAGTTCCGTAGCAACTGACGGTCAGCAGGCCGCCGAGACACAGGGCCACGATCGACGAGACCTGTCCGGTCTGTGGCGCGGGTCCGGCGGCTCCGGGCGCGAACGGCTGACCGGTGTACGGGTAGGGCGAACCGTACATCGGCGGTGCCGCCTGCGGGAGCGGCATGCCGAACTCGGGCTGGGCCGTCGGCGGACCAGGCACGGGCGGAGGAACATCGTCGTGTTTGCGCAGATCGGGACGCTGCGCGAACTGCGTCGGCTCATAGGCGGTCCACTGCTCGTCGCCGGAGTCGGCGCCGGGGGTGTGCGGGTCGAACGGATTGCTCACGGAGTTGTCAGACCTTCAGGCTGTCGAAAGGGGCGATCGGAATGTTGCGGATCACGGTCCAGACGCCGATCACGACCATCACCGCGGTCGGCGTGTACCGCCAATGCTGCCAGCTGCGTACCCGGCGGCCGCGCCAGAGTCCCACCGTGTAGGTCACGAACGCCACCGCCATCAGGACGAGTCCGACGACGGCGACGGCGTTGAATCGCAGTGCGCCCGCGACATCGCCGTGCAACAGGCAGTACACGGCTCGCGAGACGCCGCAGCCGGGACAGTCGATGTGCAGCAGCGCGTTCGTCGGACACGGCGGAATGATCCCGCCGGGGGTCATCGGATCGGCGAACCACACGAGCGCCCCGGCGGCCGCCGCGCCTGCGAGGATCACTGCGGGGCCCGCGACGCGGTGCCGGGCGACGGCTGTCACGACGCCCAGCATCCGGTCGGTGGTGCCGACGGAGACACTCATGTCAGGTGTGGGAGGTGCTGGCCACGAGCACCACGAAGAACAGCACGTAGACGATCACCAGGACGACCCACACCGCGACAGCGGCCACCGCGCTCCAGATCGCGAACTTCTTGGCGTCATCGGCGGCCTGCTGCGCTCCGGCGAAGTCGCCGACGGCCCATAAGCGGCTCACCGACGCCGCCTTCACTATCGACACGACACCCAGCGGCAGGCAGCAGAAGATCGTTGCCAGAATTCCCCAGACCAGGTTGTTCTCCGGTTCCAGGCGCCCGTACGGGTTCGGGCCGACCGGCGGTCGCCCGTACGGATTCTGACCGTACTGGGGCTGGCCGTACTGGTTCGGGCCGGCATACGGGTCCCGGTGGTACGGATCCTGCCCGAAACCGCCGGGCTCGTGCGGAGACGTCATCTCGATTCCTCGGCGTCGTCGACGACGTCAGTCGAAGTGGTAGTAGCCGGCCGAGCCGCCCACCGCGAAGAGGATGACGATCAGGATGATCCAGAGGGCGATGGCGACACCGAAGGCGATCCAGGCGATGTTCGACCACTTCTTCGCATCCGCGGCCGCACGCTGAGATCCGGCCGCGTCGCCCGCGGTCCACAGCCCGTTGACGCCGTTGGCCTTCACGATCGCGACGATGCCGATGATGCCCGCCACCAGGGTCAGGCAGGTGAACCAGGCGCCGATGAAACCGAGCACGGTGACGATGATCGCCGAGGCCATGCTGTTCGACGGCGCCGGTCCGGCCGCGGCACCGGCGTACGGGTTGGCCGGGTACTGGGGCACGGCGCCGAACGGCTGCTGACCGTACTGGGGCTGGTCCGGCTGGGGCTGGCCGTATGTGGGCGGCTGCTGGCCGTACTGCGGCGCCCCGCCCTGCGGCTGGCCGTAGTCGGGCTGGCCCTGCGGCTGGCCGTAATCGGACCCGCTCTGCGGCTGGCCGTACTGGGGAGGCTGCTCACCGAACTGCGGCGCGTCTTTGGCGAACGGGTTCTCGCCGAACGGGTTGGGCGTCGGAGCCGGGTTGTCACCGCCCTGCGGCGGCTGCGGAGCGTCGGGACGTGGCTGCCCGAACTGAGTCTCGGCGAACGGGTCCGGCTGATCGGCGGAGTCGCCGTTGTTTCCGGGCGGATTCGTCATGTCTTCCCCTCGTAGAAGTTGCCCTGGTGTGCAGGCGAGTCGACTGATCGTAACCGGCATAGCCCCGATCCATCCAGAACGGAGCGTTCAATCGGGCGACATGTCGACGCCGAACAACCGACGAGGGCCGCGCCGGGATGCACCGGCACGGCCCTCGTCGGAACGCTCGATCAGCCGAACAGCTTCGGCAGGGTGCCCTCGTGGGTCTTGCGCAGTTCGTCGAGCGTCACCGAGAACTGGTCCTGGACTTCGAGGCTGTCGCTGCCCTGGTCCACGACGCCGATCCGGGTCCACGGCATCTGGCGTGCGGTGAGCATGCCGGTGAATCGCGACTCCTCGGTCCGCGGAACGGCGACGAGGACGCGGCCGGTCGACTCGGAGAACAGAGTGACGAACGGGTCCGCGCCCTCGGGGAGGAGGATGCGGCAGCCGGTCTCACCGGCGAGCGCGGCTTCGGCGACGGCCTGGATCAGGCCTCCCTCGGAGAGGTCGTGCGCGGCCGAGACGAGTCCGTCGCGCGAGGCTGCGATGAGGATGTCGCTGAGCAGCCGCTCGCGCTGAAGGTCGACCTTCGGCGGCACGCCGCCGAGGTGGTCGTGTTCGACCTGCGACCAGATGGAGCCGTCGAACTCGTCGAGGGTCTCGCCCATCAGGATCAGGGTCTCGCCCGGCTCGGTGCCGATTCCGTTGGGGATGCGGCGGCGGACGTCGTCGATGACGCCGAGCACCGCGACCACCGGGGTCGGCAGGATCGCGGTGGATCCGGTCTGGTTGTAGAAGCTGACGTTGCCGCCGGTCACCGGGATTCCGAGTTCTGCGCAGCCGTCGGCGAGACCGCGGACGGCCTCGCTGAACTGCCACATGACCGCCGGGTCCTCGGGTGAGCCGAAGTTCAGGCAGTTGCTCACCGCGCCGGGTCTGGCACCCGACACGGCGACGTTGCGGAACGCCTCGGCGAGTGCGAGCCGCGCACCGTTGTACGGATCGAGGTAGGTGTACCGGCCGGAGGCGTCGGTCGAGATCGCGATGCCGCGACCGGTGTGCTCGTCGATGCGGATCATGCCGGAGTCCGCGTGCTCGGCCAGGACGGTGTTGCCGCGGACGTACCGGTCGTACTGCTCGGTGATGAACTTGCGGCTGCACAGCGCGGGGCTGGCCAGCATCTTCAGGAACGTCGCGCGGAGCTCGTCGCCGGTCTCCGGACGCGTCAGACCCGCGGTCGTGGAGGCGACGACGTCGTCCTGCCAGTCCGGACGGGCCAGAGGGCGGTCGTAGACGGGGCCCTCGAGGGCGACGGTCCGCGGCGGCACGTCGACGACGCATTCGCCGTTCCACATGATCTCGAGGCGCTCACCGTCGGTGACCTCGCCGATCACGGTGGCCAACGCATCCCACTTGCGGCACACCTCCATGAAGCGGTCGACGTTCTCCGGAGCGACGACGGCGCACATCCGCTCCTGCGACTCGCTGGAGAGCACCTCGGCCGGGGTCATGCCGTCAGCGCGCGTCGGGACCTGCTCGAGGTCGATGCGCATGCCGCCGTCGCCCGCCGCGGCGAGTTCACTCGTCGCACACGACAGTCCGGCTCCGCCGAGGTCCTGGATCCCGACGACCAGACCCTCGCGGTACAGGTCGAGGCAGCACTCGATGAGAACCTTCTCGGTGAACGGGTCGCCGACCTGAACGCTCGGCAGCTTCTTGCGGTTGGGCCCGTCTTCGGCGGTGTCGTCGAAGGTCTCCGAAGCGAGCACCGACACGCCGCCGATGCCGTCCAGACCGGTGCGGGCGCCGAACAGGATGATCTTGTTGCCCGCGCCCGAAGCGAATGCCAGGTGCAGGTCCTCGGCGCGGAGCACACCGGCGCACAGCGCGTTGACCAGCGGATTGCCCTGGTAGCTGGGGTCGAACACGGTCTCACCACCGATGTTCGGCAGGCCGAGCGAATTACCGTAGCCGCCGACACCGCGGACCACGCCGTCCACCACGCGGCGCGTATCGGGGTGGTCGGCCGCGCCGAAGCGTAGCTGATCCATCACCGCGATCGGACGGGCGCCCATCGCCATGATGTCCCGGACGATGCCGCCGACACCGGTCGCCGCCCCCTGGTAGGGCTCGACGTAGCTCGGGTGATTGTGCGACTCGACCTTGAAGGTCACCGCCCAACCGTCACCCACATCCACCACGCCCGCGTTCTCACCGATGCCCGCGAGCATGCCCGCGCGCATCTCGTCGGTGGTGGTCTCCCCGAAGTAGCGCAGATGCTTCTTCGACGATTTGTAGCTGCAGTGCTCGGACCACATCACCGAGTACATCGCGAGTTCGGCGTCGGTCGGACGACGACCCAGGATCTCGCGGATCCGGGCGTACTCGTCGTCCTTCAGACCCAGCTCTGCATACGGCTGCGGCGTATCGGGCGTATCGACGGCGTGGGAAACGGTATCTACCTGGGCGCTCACGCATGCCAGTCTATGCGAGACGACGCGCCGCGAGACGCCTCCCCCGGTGGCTCCCGGGTCCGCACCGCGCGTTCGCCCCGATCGCCCCTGTCCGGACTGCGGATCGGGCGCACACGTGTCGGTTTCCCGACTCGTCATCGCCGGTAGAAGATCCGACTCGTCACCTGACCTCGCGCGACGACACGTCCGTCGGTCCCACTGACGACGACGTCGGTGTGGGTCGTCGCGCGGGTGCGGTGCACGACCGTCGCCGCCGCACGCAGATCGGTGCACGCCCGACCGAGATAGGCGATCTGCAGGTGCGTGGTGGCGCCGCCGGTCACGTCGTCGCCGTCGACGCCGGACGCGCACGCCGCCGCGCCCGCGGTGTCGATCAGCGTGGCCACCGCCCCGCCGTGGATCACGCCGGGCACAGTCGTCAGCTCGTCGGACATCGCCATGGTCAGCGCGACGTCGTCGACGTCCACTCGATCCAGGGCCAGTGCCAGCGCGGTCGCGACGGGCGATCCGAGCACCACCTCGTCGATCAGACGCCGAGCGAGCGCGGTCGGCGTCTCACGTCCGCGGACATCGGTGACCATCATGACTCCTTGTCGTCTGCCGATCGGAGTCGTCTCCCGATCGGATACGACACATCGTCGGTCCGCCGCGACATGGTGTCCATGACCTCCGAGGTCATGGACATCACGCCGTTCGGACATAGGGTCGGAGGATGCCGGTCACCGCATCCGATCCCGACGTCGGCACGCTGCTGCGCCTCTGGCGACGACGGCGGCGATTCAGTCAGCAGGAGTTGTCGGATCTGTCGACGGTGTCGACCCGCCACCTGAGCAGGGTCGAGACCGGGCGGGCGCACCCGACCTCGGAGATGGTCCTGCACCTGGCCGACCACCTCGATGTTCCGCTCGCCGATCGGAATCGGCTGCTCCTCGCGGCGGGATTCGCTCCCCGGTTCGCCGAGCACGCACTCGACGACGCGGGCGTGGCCGTCGTGATGGACGGTCTGCGAGCACTTCTCGACGCGCATCTGCCCTATCCGGCTCTTCTGCTCGACGATCATTGGGACATCGTCGATCGCAATGCGGCCGTCGACGTCCTCATCGCCGGGTGCGCCGCGCGGCTGCTGGAGCCGCCGGTGAACGTCCTCCAACTCTGCCTGCACCCCGACGGTCTCGCTCCCCGCATCGGCGACCTCGAGCAGTGGGGCGCTCATCTGCTGCGCAGACTGCGCTCGCGCGCCGAGCACACGCACGACGCCCGTCACGAGGCCCTCGCCGTCGAGATGTCGGGATACCTCGACGGCCTCGGCGAACCACCGGCCGCGGGACCGGTCCTCACCCTCGAGATCGACGTCGACGGGACGCCCGCCAGATTCTTCAGCGTGTCCGCGCGCCTGGACACCGCGACCGACACGACCCTCGAAGGTCTGCACCTGGAGACCTTCCTCCCTGCCGACGAGACCACTCGCGGCATCCTCACGTGACGCGACGTCACAGGTAGGGTGGACCCCATGCTTCACGACCGCCTCACGCGCATCCTGTCCGGCATCCTCCTGGTCCCCGGAGTGCTGCACTTCGTGGCCCCGAAGCCGTTCGACTCGATCGTCCCCGACGAGGTCCCCGGCTCGAAGCGATTCTGGACCTACGCGTCGGGCGCCGCCGAGATCGGCGTGGGCGCCGCGGTCCTCGTGCCGAGCACCCGCCGCACGGCGGCCGGGCTGGCCGCCGCCCTGTTCATCGCGGTGTTCCCGGCCAACGTGAACATGATCCGCCTCTGGGTGGACAAGAGCCCGCTCCTCAAGGCGATCGCGTGGGCTCGTCTCCCCATGCAGATCCCGATGGTCGCGTTGGCTCTACTCGTCCGCCGCGGCGCGCCGAAGCCCGAGGTGGAGCAGGCCCCGGCCGCGTAACACGTCACATCGCCCGATAGCGGGCTCGCTCCTCGGCGGGCAGGTGCTCCACCGCGTACGAGAGCGCCGTCCGCCCCATCTCGGCCGCGTGAGCGTCCAGATAGTCGATCAGCAGCGCCCGATCGATTCGTTTGCCGACCTCGCGAAGCATCCATCCGAACGCCTTCTGGATCAGGTCGCGCCGATCGGCGACGACGATCGGCGCCACCGCGAGGACGGCGTCGGCTCGCCCCGCACGGATGAACGCGAAGGTGCCGATGATCCCCACCCGGCGTTCCCAGAGGTCTTCCGAGGACGCCCATTCGATCAGCTCCGCGTAGTCGTCGGCGGCCAGCAGCCAGGCGCCGAGCACCGGGTCGGCCGAGCAGTCGACGAGGTCCCAGTTGTTCACCCGGCCTGCGCGGACCGCATCGCGGTACACCTGCACCCATGCGGCCCGATCGGAGTCGCGCGCACCGATGTTCGCGGTCAGCACGAACAGTGCCAGCTGCCGCGCCTCGTGGATCGGGCTCTCGAGCACCTCGACGATCGTCGGCGCCGACAGACCCCGCAGCCGCTTGGCCAGCGCGCGCAGCACCGGCACCCGGATCCCGACGAACTCGTCGCCCTCGCCGTACTCGCCCGGTGCGGTCTTGAAGAAGCGGCGCGATCCCGCCGCCCGGTCCGGATCGCCCAGTGCCACCAGGGCGTCGACGATCTCCGCCGCGGACGAGTCCGGACCGATCGTCACTGTCCGAGCAGCGCCGACACCGGCGTCGGGGTCTGCAGGTACGGCCTCGTCTTCATCAGCTTGCCCACCAGCCCGGCACCGATCACCCCGGTCAGCAGCCCGTCACGACTGTAGTAGGCGAGGAACTTCCGCCCGTCGTCCTGTGCCACGTGGACCTCGTCGTCCGGGTGCGGAGCGCCGAGCATCTGGATCTTGAGTCCGTACTGGTCACTCCAGAAGTACGGGACCGCCTGATGGGTGATGGTGTGCCCCAACAGTTCCGCGGCCAACAGAGCCGCCTGATCGACGACGTGGTTCCAGTGTTCGACGCGGTGGTGATCACCGTGGGCGTCGGTCCAGTTCGCCGCGTCGCCGAGCGCGTACACATCCGGGGCGCTGGTGAGTCCGACCCCGTTGCACGCGATGCCGCCGCCGGATTCGCGGGGCGCGAGTTCGATGCCGGAGCCCTCCAGATAATCCAGATCCGGGTATCCACCGATCCCCACGACGACGAGGTCGGCCTCGACCGTGGATCCGTCGGACAGACGCACCGACGACACCGCGCCGTCGCGCGCGACGATCTCGTCGACGCCGACACCGGTCCGCAGGTCGACGGCCTCGCGATGCAGTCGGGTCACCATCTGGCCCATCCGCTCCCCGATCGCCACCGCGAGCGGAGTCGGTGCGGGTTCGATCAAGGTGACCGGAACACCGAGGGCGTGCAGGCTCGCCGCGACCTCGCTGCCGATGAAGCCCGCACCGACGACGGCCGCACTCGTCGCCCGCGACGCCGCCTTACGCACTGCGAGTGCATCGTCGATCGTGCGGATCACATGGACGCCTGTCACATCGTCGTCGACGCCCGGGAATCGGCGAGCCACCAGACCCGTCGCCAGGACGAGGGTCCCGTACGCGACCTCGGAGGTCGCACCGCCCGATTCGACGGTCACCGTGTGCGCGAGCGGGTCCACGGCGACGACGCGACTGGAGGTCCGCAGATCAATGCGGTTGTCGACATAGAACTCGGCGGGCTTGAGATCGGGACGGTCGGCGTCACCGGTCACCACCGCCTTCGACAACGGCGGCCTGTCGTACGGCGGATGCGACTCCTGCCCGAGCAGCACGATCTCGCCTTCATAGCCGCCGCTGCGCAAGTTGTCGGCGATCCGCACGCCGCCCAAGCCGGCGCCGACGATCACAATCGGTTCGTTCACATGCAGTCCTTATCGGGTCTCGACTCCGCTCGACCGGCGAAGCCTCACTCGACTCCGCGCGGAGCGGAGAGGAGAATGGTCGACGTCACTGGGGCGACACGGGAGTGAGCCGTGCCATCAACCAGTGACCTTCGACTCTAGTCATCCACGCCCAGCGCGCAATACCTGTGTGCGACGGCACATCCCGGTGTTCGCCGACGACGACGGTCTGATCGGCGAACACCAGCACACGCGCAGACCGCTCCTGTTCGTCGACGACGCCCGCGTCGGTGACGTCGACGGTCATCGTCACCTTCGACGCCACCGCCGACGGGAAGACGACGTCGGGTCCCCGGCGGGCGTAGTCGGCGGCGAGCACTCCGGTCAGATGTCCTTCGACTCCGCGGCGGCTCTCGTCCGAGTCGCCCGGGGCGAACGTCATCAACGCCGTCACCGCGGCGGCCGCCGCCTGCGCGGGCTCGCGGCGCGGCTCGTCTGGAGAACGGTGGGCCAGGCCCGCGAGCGCCCCGAACACCACGGCCACGATCACCGCGCACGCGGCGACGGCCGACGCGGCCGATCGTCTGCTCACGCCGACGCCTCCGTGTCGGTGATCAGCCAGCGATCGGCCTCACGGACGGCGGTGATGCGGACCGTCACTCGATCGTCGTCCGAGGTGCCGCCGATCAACGTCGGATCGGTGGCCTGCGCCACCGCCAGCACGGTGGCCGAATCGCCGTCGGCGTCTTCGAGGCCGGCGGACACGATGCGTCCGGCCGGTCGGACCGACAACGCGGCGACGTACTCGGTGAGTGCGGCGCGCCCGCTCTCGATGCGTCTGCGCTGTGCGCCCGCGCTGGCGTCGAGCACCTGCTCGACGTAGCCGCGCGCATCGGCCGGATCGGGGGTGAGCATCACCGTGAGAGCGGCCGACACGTCGGCGACCGCGCCGTCGGCGTCGTCGCCGCCGGACGCCAGTCCCCACGCGCCGATGCACGCCGTGATCACGGCGACCGCCGCCATCGCGACGACGGCCAGTCGCACCGCGGCGGCGCGGCGGCACCCTCCCCGGGCGGTCGTCGCCCGGTCGGTCGTCGTCCGGTCGATCATCCCCGTGTCGACCGTCTCCGCGTCAGTCATCGCAGTTCGTCCAATCCGGCCAGCAGCCACCGACCGTCGACCCGGACGAGGCTCGCCTGCACGGTCCGTTCGACCACCTGTTCCGGCGCCCCGGACGGAGTCACGCTGACTCGGGCCACCACGAGCGCGGTCGCCGCGTCGCCGTCGACGTCGACCGTCGCTCGCCGCAGCGGCTCCCATGCGACGGAGTCGACTCCGGTCGGCGGTCCGCTGTTCAGCGCCTCGCGCAGGGTCGTCGACAGCGGCGGAGCGAGGTGTTCGCGGGCCGCCCGGCGATCCTCCCGCCACGTGCGGGCCGATACCGAGAACACCGCGGCGACGGCCTCCCCCGCCTGCTGCGACACCGCGGTCCGATCGGCGGCGGCACGACGCTGCACCGCTCGATGATCGAGTCCGACGACGCACACCGCGAGCGCGGCGATCAGCAGGACCCCGGCGATCCCGAGGGCGATCCACGTCCGTCCGGTCAGCGGACGCTCGAGCCGGGAGATCATTGCAGCACCTCGACGGCGGAGATCTTCAGCTCGCCGTCGTCCGGCGCCATCAGCACTCGCAGGCGGAACGGCGTCAGCGATGCGTCCGCGCCGTCGGCCGTGGTCACGCGGACGCTCGCGGCGACCAGCATGAGCGCGGCGTCGCCGTCCCGTCTGGCGAGGGCGACGCCGTCGACGCCGCCGTCCCCGCGGGTGTGCGCCGACGTCACGAACCTGGTGTACGCATCCGCCGACTGCGCGAACGCGTCGTGGAAGTCGCCCGTCGACCCCGCCAGGATCCGGTCGGCGCGGTGGTGGTCGTCGCTGTCGGCCTCGACGAGCAGTCCGACCCGTTCGGTGGTCGCGGCGACGAACTCGGCGTCGGAGTAGTGATGCGGGCGCACGGCGAACTGCCAGACCGCGACGCACGCGAGAATCACCGCGATCACGGCGACCGTGACGATCCTCGTCGCCGGTCGGTCCGTCTGCGGCGCGGGCGCGTCGGCTCGGTCTTCGGGCACGCCCGCCACCCTATCCGGCGTCCGGCCCCTGACCGATGCGCTTGCTGTAGGCGGCCCGCGCGGACGCGTCGGTGTCCAGGAACATCCGATCGGTTCCGGCGATCCTGGCCAGGCGTCGTTTGAGGCGCAGAGGTGTCACCGGCATCGCGTCGACCCAGCGCATCGACGCCGGTGCCGTCGTGCGGGTGCGACCGGTCGCGATCGTCGACAGGACCTGTCGTCCGACGACGTCGGTGTCGACGGTCTTGACGATCGAATTGGTGTTGATGCCGGTCACCAACGCCGTGTTCGTGAACGACGGCAGGACCGCCGACACCCGCACTCCCTGACGTTCCAGCTCGAAGTCGAGCGTCTCGGAGAACTCGATGACACCGGCCTTCGCGCCGTTGTACACCGAGAGGCCGGGGGCCGCGAGACGCCCGGCGACCGAGGCGATGTTGATGATCTGACCGCCGCCGCGCCCGACCATCCGACGAGCCGCGGCGCGCGTGCCGAGGACGACTCCGACGAGATCGATCTCCACGGTGCGGCGGATCAGCGCCTCGTCGTAGTCGAGGAACGAACCGACGGGCATGATGCCCGCGTTGTTGATCAGCACGTCGACGGGGCCGACCCGTTCCTCCACGGCGTCGAGGAAGTCCTCGAACGACGCGGAGTCGGTGACGTCGAGCTCGACGCCCTCGATCCCGAGGTCGGCGGCGGACTTGCCGACGGCGTCGCCGTCGATGTCGCCGATCGCAACGCGCCCGCCCACGGCGAGGATCTGTTCGGCGATCTCGAAGCCGATGCCTCGGGCGCCGCCGGTGATCGCGACGACCTTTCCCGCCACGCCGGCGCGAACCTGTGCCAGGCGGCGGTCGGCGCGGTCGGTTGCGAATCGTTTGAGTGCGGACACGATGCTCCTTGACGGTCTCAATAGATCATCGGCGCGAGATAGGTCGCGGCGAGGTGGCGGGCGAACTCGACGGTCTGGCGCCCCGGTTCGGGGCTGGGTACTTCGAGGAACGAGATGACCAGCCGCACATGCAGTTCCACTGCTTGCAGCAGATCGTCGTGCGGCATCGTCGCCCCCGCGTGGCGCAGGGTCTCGGCGACGCGCTCGGTGACCATCTCGATGAACAGGCCGCTCATCGTGGATGCGGTGAGGTTGCGCAGTTCGACGTCCTCGAGGACCATCCGACGCAGCAACGGGTCGGTGTGCACGAGCTCGGCACCGGTCGCGAACGCTTCGACCACCGCGTCGGCGGGACCGAGCCCGTCGACGGCGGCCACCAGTCGACGCAGGCCGTTCTCGTAGGCCTCGTTGGCGACGGCGAGCAGCAGCACCTCCTTGTTCGGGAAACGACGGTAGAGAGTCGACCGGCTGACGCCCGCGGCCTTGGCGACCTCGTCGATGTTGGCGCGACGCGCACCGACGGCGGCGAACTCGGCGGCCGCGGCCGCCAGGATGGCGGCCTCCTGGTCGGACGGCGACGAGGTGACCCGCGCCTTGCGCTCGGTGGTCCGGCCGACCATCAGCGTCGCCGGATCTGGACGGGGAGCTTGTCCTTGGGCACGGGCAGCGAGCTGTAGTCCATCGGCATCTCGTAGTCGGCGGGCACCGACCACTCGTAGTCACGGAGCAGGTGATGCATGATCGTCTTGATCTCCATCTGCCCGAAGTACAGACCGATGCACTTGTGGACGCCGCCTCCGAACGGCATCCACGCCATGCGATGGGCCTTGTCTTCGGCGCGGTCGGGCAGGAATCGTTCCGGATCGAACATATCCGGGTGCGTATAGATCTCCGCATCCCGGTGGTTCGACATCTGCGGAACGACGACCATCGTGCCCTCGGGGATGAAGAACCCCTGCACCTGTGTGTCCTTGATCGCCATGCGCGGCTGTGCCGGCACCGGCGGGCACAGCCGGAGCGATTCGCGCATCACGAGATCGATCGCCTCGAGGCCGGCGAGGTCGTCATAGGCGAGCGGCTGCTCGACCGCCAGCGACTCCTGCCGCGCGCGGTCCTGCCACCGGGGATTCTTGGCGAAGTGGTAGGCCATCTGCGTCATGGTGATGGTCGACGTGTCGTGCGCGGCCATCAGCACGAAGATCATGTGGTTGACGACGTCGTCGTCGGTGAACGTGTGGCCGTCATCGCTCTCGGCGTGGCACAGGACCGAGAACAGGTCGGGTGTGACCGCGGCGCGTTTGGCCGGAATATGCTTGTAGAAGAACTCTTCGAGCACCTTGCGGCCGCGGAGTCCCTTCCACCAGCGCCCGCCCGGTACCGGCTTGCGCACGTAGGCGACACCCGCCCGGACCGTGTCGATGAACGCCCGGTTGATGCGGTCGGCCTCCGCCTTCGGCAGTTCCAGACCGAGGAACACCTCCAGCGCGACGTCGAGCGTCAGCTGCTTGAGTTCGGTGAACATCCGGACGTCACCGGTCGGGAACTGCCGCATCCGCGCGGCGATCATGGGCTCCATCTCGTCCATGTAGCCCTTGAGCGCCTTGGGAGTGAATGCGGCCTGCAGGATGTGGCGGTGGTGACGATGCTCCTCGAAGTCGAGGAGCATGACACCGCGGTTGAAGAACGGGCCGATGAAGTAGCTCCAGGCGGGCGCGTTGGCGAACGCCTTCTCTTTGTTCATCAGTATCTCGTGAGCCGCCTCAGGACCCGCCGCCGTCACCATCCGGATGCCGAGCGCGTTGAGCCCCATCACCTTGCCGTAGCGGGTCAGCTTCTCGTCGGCGAAAGCGAATGGATCCCGGCGCATGCTCATCACCTCGAGCACCCCGTTGCGCTCACTCATCGGCACCGGCCGCAGGTCGCCCTCGGCCCTGTCGAGCGTCTCCGTCATCGCTGCATCCCATCTCTCGGTGGCGTCCGCGATGACGCCACAGGGATATTGGAACAGATTTTCTATTTTGTTTCTAGTGCGCGACGTCAGCCCACCAGAAGCGCATGACACCGGCGAAGTCGGTCGTGCCACCACTGCGTCCGCTCGGCGGAGGCCAACGGAAGGTCGGCGGTGGGCGCCACGTCGCGGACGGTCACCGCGCCGTCGACCATCGCGAACGGCTCCGCCACGTCACGGACGAACATGGCCCCCGTGCCCAGTCCGCACGCACGATGCAGATTCGGGAGCGCCGCCGCGGCGGCGACTCCGGCGGACATGCCGACTGCGGTGTCGAGCGCACTGGAGACCACGACGTCCATCGGCAGCTTGGCAGCCGTCGCGAGCAGGGCGCGCATACCGCCGAGCGGCGCGACTTTGAGCACCGCGACGTCGGCGGCGCCGGCCTTGGCGACCCGCATCGGATCGGTGGATCGCCGAATCGACTCGTCGGCGGCGATCGGGGTGGACACCGCACGCCGAACCTCGGCGAGCTCATCGACGGTCCGGCACGGCTGCTCGACGTATTCGAGGTCGCCCAACGCCGCGATGGCCTCGATCGCCTCGGCGACGGACCAGTTGCCGTTCGCATCCACCCGGACCGTCGGCACGAGATCACGCACCGCCTCCACGCGAGCGACGTCGTCGGCCAGAGTCTGACCGGACTCGGCCACCTTCACCTTCGCGGTCGTCGCCCCCGGATAACGAGCGATGATCTCGGCCACGTCGGCGGCCGCCACCGCGGGCACGGTCGCGTTCACATCGACCTCGTCCCGCAGCGGCTCGGGCGCACCGAGGAACGCCGCCTCGATGCCCGCGGCGAGCCAGATGCGCGACTCGGCGTCGTCGTACTCGGTGAACGGCGCGAACTCACCCCATCCGGCCGGGCCGGCGAAGATCATCGCCTCGCGGACGGTGATTCCGCGGAACGCGGTGCGCATCGGCAACGACACCACGCGCGAGGACGCGATCAGGTCGTCGGCCGTCGGCATCGACGGAGGCGGAGCGTCCTTCGGCCTGAGCCGGAACGTCGTCTTCGGATCGCGTCGATCGTCGGACGTGCCGAACGGCGATTGCTTGTTCTTCCCTGTCGGCTGCGAGAACACCATGCCGCCAGACTAGTTCGCCGCGCGCCGGACGCGTTCGCCGCAAACTTTGGAACAAACTCTTTATTCTGTTCCAAAGTGGGGTTACGCTGATGCCATGACCTCAACCACCGACTTCGACACCAACATCCGCGAGGCGGAGGCCGCCGTCGTCGACGACGCCGACATCGACTCGTTGGACCTGCGACTCGGCGCGGACTCGTTGATCTGGAAGTTCTACGGCGACAGCCGAGGCCTCCTCGGCTTTCAGCGCCTCGCCGGAACCGAGAACTGCATCGAACAGCTCGCACAGGGCGTCGAAGACCACTCCGTGATCTTCAGCGACTTCCTCGGGCGCGCCCGGCGGTCCGGCCCGCCGATCATGCGGACCGTGTACTCGGACAGTCCGCACACCTGGGGCCATCGGGTCCGCGACTTCCATCGCGACATCAAGGGCACCATCAGCGACGGATCGCGCTACCACGCGCTGAACCCGGAGCTGTTCTACTGGGCGCACGCGACCTTCGTCGATCAGGTTCTGTTCATCACCGACACGTTCATCCGCCGCCTCTCCTACGAGGAGAAGGTGCAGATCTTCGAAGAGAGCAAGATCTGGTACCAGTTGTACGGCGTCTCGGCGCGCAGCCAGCCCCAGACGTACGAGGAGTTCCGCGAGTACTGGGACTCGATGCTCGAACGATTCGCTCCGACCCGGACGATCACCTACGCCACCGGCTATCTCCGCAAGGGCGTGCCGGGCCCGGCGTGGATGCCGAAGCCGCTGTGGCGCATCGCGTCGACGCCACTGAACGCCGCGTTGCACATCGTCATCGTCGGCACGCTCCCGCCACAGATGCGCGAGGTGTGCGACCTGGACTGGTCCGCTCGAGATCAGCGCAGGTTCGACCGCTTCGCGGGGTTCATGCGCCGGATCAACCCGCTGATCAACAGGCTTCCGATCACCGCACTCTATGTGCCGTGGGCGGCGCAGGCCTGGGCGCGCGAAGGCATCGATCCCCGCCCGCTGCACAACGGCTGACCCCAGCCGTCACGCCCGAGCCGTCACACCCCGGCAGAGCCGAGTGCGTCACCGGTCGAGAGGCGGGAGGCCGTCCACGACGTCGTCGATGTCGGCCCGGTCGGTCCGGAACCCGTTCACCGGATCGGCCGTGTCCGGATATCCGAGGGAGACCGCGCAGATGACGTCGCGGTCGGCGGCGACGTCGAGGCGTCGGCGCACGAAATCCGAATGCATCGCGATCGACGCCTGCGCCACGGTCGCCAGTCCGAGGCTCTGCGCGACGGTCAGCAGAGTCGACACGTAGGCGCCGCAGTCGACGGCACCGTAGGGCCCCAAGGACTTCGGCGAGGTGATGACCGCGACATGCGGCGCTCCGAAGAACGAGAAGTTCTTCAGCATCTGCCGGGCTCGTCCCTCCACATCGTCCCGTGCGATCCCCACGGCCTCGTACAGACCGAATCCCGCTCCTCGGCGACGCTGCGCATAGACGCCCTCGTATCGATACGGAGCATCGATGTCGAGGACCACGGGGTTGCCCGCGGCGACCCACGCGGTGAGATCCTCTCCGAAGGACACCGCCTCATCGCCGCTGACGAGCGTGACCTGCCACGCCTGAGAATTGCACCACGACGCCGTGCGCTGCGCGCCGGAGAACAATGTGCGCAGTGTCTCCGCGGGCACGCGGTCCGGCAGGAATGCGCGGCAGCTGTACCGATCGGACAGCACTCGCGCGATGACTTCGTGGTCGGCATTCGTCATATCGACACTCTTACATCGCACCGCCGCGCCGTACCGCGCGGGTCACGACCGATCTCCGCCGAAGCGCTCGTCGGCGGAGCGACCGCCGGGAGCGTCGACAGCGCCCGTCGGCGGCCATCGCCATGCGATCCGAGCGAGCGGCTCGGTGTGAACGGTGTGACGTTTCGTCCGCCCGACCCTCCTCGACTGGACGAGACCGGCGCTCTCCAACACCGCGAGATGCTGGGAGACCGCCTGTCGGGACACCACGATCCCATTCGCAACCAGCCCGTTGCATATCTCCGACAGGGTCACGTCATCTCGCGCCAGAAGATCGTCCAGTATCCGCCTCCTCGTCGGGTCGGCTATGGCGCGATAGATGTCGGACATGATCCCCACCATAGTCGAGCAAACGCGTGCATCCGCTTCCTCGGTCGATCACGCGAGTCGTGAAGTTCGCGATACACCTGCATCCCCCCTCCCGTCGATACGGTGGACATGCCCCGTTACGTAGGCATCAACCTGCATGTACATCCAACTCGACACACGGTTTCGGCTGTCGAATCGACCTGTGGCGCGGATCATACGGACAACCCCCGCGGGGGATTCGTCCATCGGTCAGCAATTCCGTCGTTAACACCATGACCAGCGATCGGCGATCGAGTACACGACCGCCTCGATCACCACCGATCAATCGATTCGAATCACGCCCGCGAATCGAACTGATCGTCCGTGCGACCGTTTCACCCGTTCCGCAGTCACGGACGACCTGTTCGACAGCGCCATGAGGTCTATCGTTCCTCTCGTGGCTGTGACGTGCGGCCATGATCCTTCTCGGCAGGGAGCTGACGATGGCCAATCTCAACCCGTACATATCGTTCAAGAACAACGCCCGCGACGCGATGGAGTTCTACCGCACCGTGCTGGGCGGCGACCTCATTATCACGACGTTCGCCGACTTTCCCGACATGGTGCCCGACCCGGCGGAGCGCGAGCTGGTGATGCACTCGCAGCTCACCACCGACGACGGACTGGTCCTGATGGGGTCGGACACGCCGAGCACGATGCCCTACGCGCCGCCCACCGGCATCTCGGTGTCCTACAGCGGTTCCGACGTCGACGAACTGCGCCGCATCTGGGACGGACTCTCCGACGGCGGCACCGTCGCCGTGCCGTTCGCACAGGCCCCGTGGGGTGCCTGGTTCGGCATGTTCACCGATCGCTTCGGCATCGCGTGGATGGTCGCGAGCGAGGTGTGAGGCTCTGACACCGAACGTGTACGAACGACGGTCACCGGGGTCGTTCGTGCACGTTCAGTGTGTCAACGCAGGTGCGTGCACACGGCATCGGCGAATTCGACGGGGCGATCCCGATGAACGCTGTGCCCGGCGTCGATCGTGACGAAGTCGCCCGCGGGGAGCGCCGACGCCAGATCCCGCAGGTGCTTCGGCGGCAGAAAGCTGCGTGAACCGCCGGAGACCACCAGCGTCGGGGCACTCACTCTCCGCAGGCTGCGCCACCACTCCGGATCGGCGACGGTGAACGCGGTCAGGACCGGGTCGGCGAGTGCACGGTCGAAACGCAGGAAAGGGATCGGATTGAGCACCACCGCACCGATGCCGCGGATGCGCTCGCCCAACGTCGACGACGGGGCGATGTCCTCGGCGAGATCGGCGTGATCGCGCGGCATCGGCGGAATCTCCTCCAGGACGAGGCGTCTGATGCGGTCCGGGGCGGCGATCGCGTATCGCAGCGCGGTGTGCGCACCGAGTGAGTGGCCGACGAGATCGATCGAATCGACATCCAGATCGGCGACGACGGCTGCGAGGTCGTCGCGGAAGTCGTCGAGAAGGTACGACTCCGCGGGCCCGGTCCTGCCGTGGCCGCGCAGATCGACGCTGATCACTGTCCGCCCACCGCGCCGGAGTCGACGAGCGAGCGGCCCCCACGTGGTGTGATCCCCGCCCATCCCGTGCACGAGGACCACCGGGACCTGGGACCGACCGGCGCCGGAGACCGCTATCGACAGAGACAGACCCGCGCGAGACACGCTTCGACGTTCCACAGCCACTTGTCCAGAGTAGGGCGTATCGCCTCGTCCGGTGACGACGCGGTGCACACTGCGGGCCGGGCGCCGAGGGACGAATACTCGTCGCCGCTGACCCGCTCGCACTCGCGCGGCCGTCAGCCGGTTCGACGCGGACGCCCCCGGACCGACGTCACAGTGAGACCGACGGCGCCGACGACGTCGAGAACGATCACAGCCAGTCCGGTCCACAGCAGCCACGACACGCCCTCACCCGCCACGAAATACAGGATCAGGAAGATCGGCCCGACCGCGCCCGCGACGAGCATGAAGCCCAGTGTCCGCCCGAAGGTCTTCATGACGTCTGCGGCGTTCACCCGTTCAGACTATTCAGCGAGCCGGATGCGGTCCACTCGGATACGACGACGATCAGCGATCCGACCGGGACCGACGCCGACCTGCGCCGATCGGCCCGTCGGGGCGAGGTCGCCGGAGAGGACGGTCGCAGGGCACTGCCGGATGGTCGCGACAGCGCAAGAGCCCCGCTCCGACGAATCGGAGCGGGGCTCTCATCGACCTAGACGGTCAGCCGTTCAACGAAGATCAGGCGATGATCTTGGTGACGCGGCCGGCACCGACGGTGCGGCCACCCTCGCGGATCGCGAAGCGCAGGCCCTCGTCCATGGCGACCGGCTGGATGAGCTTGACAGTCATCTCGGTGTTGTCGCCCGGCATGACCATCTCGGTGCCCTCGGGGAGGGTCACGACGCCGGTCACGTCCGTGGTACGGAAGTAGAACTGCGGACGGTAGTTGTTGAAGAACGGGGTGTGACGGCCGCCCTCGTCCTTCGACAGGATGTACGCCTGGCCCTCGAAGTCGGTGTGCGGGGTCGTCGTGCCCGGGGCGACGATGACCTGGCCGCGCTCGACGTCCTCGCGCTTCAGACCACGGAGCAGCAGACCGGCGTTGTCGCCCGCCTGTGCCGAGTCGAGGAGCTTGTGGAACATCTCGATGCCGGTGACGGTGGTCTTCTGCGACTTCTCGCGGATACCGACGATCTCGACCTCGGCGTTGACGTTGACCTCACCGCGCTCGACGCGACCGGTGACGACGGTGCCACGACCGGTGATCGTGAAGACGTCCTCGACGGGCATCAGGAACGGCTTGTCGGTCTCGCGGACGGGATCCGGGATCGACTCGTCGACAGCGGCCATCAGGTCCTGAACCGACTTGACCCACTTCTCGTCGCCCTCGAGCGCCTTCAGCGCCGAGATCGGGACGACCGGAGCGTCTTCGTCGAACTCCTGCGAGGCCAGCAGTTCGCGGACCTCCATCTCGACGAGCTCCATGATCTCCTCGTCGTCGACCATGTCGGCCTTGTTCAGTGCGACGAGGATGTAGGGGACGCCGACCTGGCGGGCCAGGAGGACGTGCTCGCGGGTCTGCGGCATCGGGCCGTCGGTGGCGGCCACGACCAGGATCGCACCGTCCATCTGAGCGGCGCCGGTGATCATGTTCTTGATGTAGTCGGCGTGGCCCGGAGCGTCGACGTGAGCGTAGTGACGCTTCTCCGTCTGGTACTCGACGTGGGAGATGTTGATCGTGATACCACGAGCCTTCTCCTCAGGCGCCTTGTCGATCTGATCGAAAGCGAAGCTCTCGTTCAGGTCCGGGTACTGGTCGGCCAGCACCTTGGTGATGGCAGCCGTCGTGGTGGTCTTGCCGTGGTCGACGTGACCGATGGTGCCGATGTTCACGTGCGGCTTGGTCCGCTCGAACTTCGCCTTCGCCACTTGATGTCCTCCTGGACTTCTCTGCGCCACCGGGTGGTTCCCGGTCGACGATTGGGTTCTCCACGTTATGCGGAGAGGCTTTTACATGGTCCCCGATCGGCGGCGGGAGCCGCCGACCGGGGTATTGGCTTGTCCACGCTGGGGTGGTCCGCCAATGGTTCCGCCAAGACTGGCAGACGAGAGTACTACTCGCCCGTCGCCTTCGCGATGATCTCCTTCGACACGTTCGCCGGAACTTCGGCGTACGAGTCGAAGACCATGGAGTAGTTCGCACGGCCCTGAGTCTTCGACCGAAGGTCGCCGATGTAGCCGAACATCTCCGACAGCGGGACCTGAGCCTTCACGACTCGAGCACCGCTGCGCTCCTCCATGGCCTGGATCTGACCACGGCGGGAGTTCAGGTCGCCGATGACGTCGCCCATGTACTCTTCCGGAGTCGTGACCTCGACGGCCATGAGCGGCTCCAGGATGACCGGCTGAGCCATCTTCGCGGACTCCTTGAGGGCCTGCGAACCGGCGATCTTGAAGGCCATCTCCGACGAGTCGACGTCGTGGTACTGACCGTCGAGGAGGGTGACCTTCAGGTTGACCAGCGGGTAGCCGGCCAGCACACCGTACTGCATCGCATCCTGCGCACCGGCATCCACCGAAGGGATGTACTCACGCGGGACGCGACCGCCGGTGACGGCGTTCGCGAACTCGTAGGTGGCGCCGTCCTCGGCGTCGACCAGCGGTTCGAGCTTGATGATGACCTTCGCGAACTGACCCGAGCCACCGGTCTGCTTCTTGTGGGTGAACTCGTGCTTCTCGACGGTCTTGCGGATCGTCTCGCGGTAGGCCACCTGCGGCTTGCCGACGTTCGCCTCGACCTTGAACTCGCGCTTCATGCGGTCCACGAGGATGTCGAGGTGGAGCTCGCCCATACCGCCGATGACGGTCTGGCCGGTCTCGTCGTCGAGCTTCACCGTGAAGGTCGGGTCCTCTTCGGCGAGCTTCTGGATCGCGGTGCCCAGCTTCTCCTGGTCGGACTTGGTCTTCGGCTCGATCGAGACCTCGATGACCGGGTCCGGGAAGCTCATCGACTCGAGGACGATCGGAGCGTCCTGCGCGCACAGGGTGTCGCCGGTCGTCGTGTCCTTGAGGCCGATCATCGCGTAGATGTGGCCCGCCACGGCGTCGTCGACCGGGTTCTCCTTGTTGGCGTGCATCTGGAAGAGCTTGCCGATGCGCTCCTTCTTGCCCTTGGTGGCATTCAGGACCTGGGTGCCCGGCTCGACCTTGCCCGAGTACACGCGAACGAACGTCAGCTTGCCGAAGAACGGGTGAGCGGCGATCTTGAACGCGAGTGCCGAGAACGGCTCGTCGCGCGACGGCTTACGAGTGAGGACTTCCTCCTCGTTGCCGACGGCGTGGCCTTCGATCTCACCGATGTCCATCGGGTTCGGCAGGTAGTCGATGACGGCGTCGAGCATGGGCTGAACACCCTTGTTCTTGAACGCCGAGCCGCACAGGACCGGGTAGATCTCGGAGTTGATCGTCATCTTGCGAATGGCGGCCTTGATCTCGTCGATCGTCAGCTCTTCGCCGCCGAAGTACTTCTCCAGAAGCGCCTCATCGGACTCCGCGACCGTCTCGAGCAGCTTCTCGCGCCACTCGTTGGCCTTCTCCACCAGGTCGGCGGGGATCTCCTCGAAGGTCGGCTCGGCGCCGATCTCGACGGTTCCGCGCCAGGTGATGGCCTTCATCTCGAGGAGGTCGACGACGCCGTCGAACTCGTCCTCGGCACCGATCGGGATCTGCATGACCAGCGGCTTGGCGCCGAGGCGGTCGATGATCGTCTGCACGGTGAAGTAGAAGTCCGCGCCCAGCTTGTCCATCTTGTTGACGAAGCAGATGCGGGGAACGTCGTACTTGGTGGCCTGACGCCAGACCTGCTCGGACTGGGGCTCGACGCCCTCCTTGCCGTCGAAGACGGCGACGGCGCCGTCGAGCACGCGGAGGGCGCGCTCGACCTCGACCGTGAAGTCGACGTGGCCGGGGGTGTCGATGACGTTGATCTGGTTGTCGTTCCAGAAGCAGGTGACAGCAGCGGAGGTGATGGTGATACCACGCTCCTTCTCCTGCTCCATCCAGTCGGTGGTCGATGCACCGTCGTGGGTCTCACCGATCTTGTAGTTCACACCGGTGTAGAAGAGGATGCGCTCGGTGGTGGTGGTCTTGCCGGCATCGATGTGCGCCATGATGCCGATGTTGCGGACCTTGGTCAGGTCGTTCAGCACTTCCTGTGCCACTTATTCGCCTCGCATTTTCGCTAGAGGTTGGAATGAAAACTTCGACGACCATCCGCCCGAGGGCAAAAGGCCGATGGACGCGGATCGGGGACGACCCGATCCGCGTCCGGCGGTTGTCACCAGCGGTAGTGCGCGAACGCCCGGTTGGCTTCAGCCATCTTGTGGGTGTCCTCGCGACGCTTCACCGAGGCGCCCAGACCGTTCGAGGCGTCCAGCAGCTCATTGGCCAGACGCTCGACCATCGTCTTCTCACGACGCTGGCGGCTGAAGGTGACCAGCCAACGCAGCGCGAGGGTGTTGGCGCGATTCGGCTTGACCTCGATCGGAACCTGGTAGGTGGCGCCACCGACGCGGCGGCTCTTGACCTCGAGGGTCGGCTTGACGTTGTCGAGCGCGCGCTTGAGCGTGACGACGGGGTCGGTGCCGGTCTTCTCGCGAGCCTGCTCGAGGGCCTGGTAGACGATCCGCTCGGCGGTCGACTTCTTGCCGTCCAGCAGGATCTTGTTGACGAGCTGCGTGACCAGCGGCGAACCGTAGACGGGGTCGTTGATCAGCGGGCGCTTGGGAGCGGGTCCTTTACGTGGCATTTAGATCAGTTCCCCTTCTTGGCGCCGTAACGGCTGCGAGCCTGCTTGCGGTCCTTGACACCCTGGGTGTCGAGCGAGCCGCGGATGATGCGGTAGCGAACACCCGGGAGGTCCTTCACACGACCGCCGCGGACGAGCACCATCGAGTGCTCCTGCAGGTTGTGGCCCTCACCCGGGATGTAGGCGGTGACCTCGACGCCACTCGTCAGGCGCACGCGGGCGACCTTCCGGAGAGCGGAGTTCGGCTTCTTCGGGGTGGTGGTGTACACGCGGGTGCACACGCCACGACGCTGCGGGCTCCCCTTCAGGGCGGCGGTCTTCTTGATCGACGCCTTGTCCTTGCGGCCCTTGCGGACCAGCTGATTGATAGTTGGCACTGAGTTCTTTTCTCCTTGTGGGCCGACTCCCGTCGGTCCGTCTGTGGTCACGGTTGGTGCTCCGGGCACGTCCCTCGACTCGAAACGGGCTAGCCCGAAGCAGGTCGAAGCGATGTCCGCAACTCGCCCCACCGACGCATTCACGCCGGTCAACTGTGATATCGTCACCCCGAGGTCGGGCGTGTCATGCACGCCGTCTCCGAGCAGCGAAGCCCGTCCCGCTCGAACCGTCTCCGACTCGGCGAGTGGGCAGCATCTACCGAGGGCAGGTGCCGACGCAATACTTTACCGCCCGGATTTACCGGGGTCAAAATCATTGACATGCGAGGTTGAACACGGTTCGAACGGTGCATGAACCCACCGGCCGGATCGCGCCTGTCGAGTCGGCCGTGTGACCGTTCACACCGCAGTCGAACTGGCTTCGCCACGACGCCTGCTGACACCATGGTTCCAGTGACCACCACGACGCCGCAACGAAGGTTCGAACGCTACGGATCGGGCGGCCTCCGCGGTCGAGTCATCGTCCTGGTGGCCATCGTGGTCTTCGCCTTCTCACTGCGGACCGCGGTCACCTCCTTCACCCCGCTGCTCGAGCGGGTGTCCGTCGACATCGGTTTCGGCGACACGATCAAAGGACTCCTCGGCATGCTGCCGACGCTGGCGTTCGGCGTGGCCGGGCTGGTGTCCCCACGTCTGGGTCGCCGATTCGGAATCGAGCAGGTGACACTGGCCGCGGTCGTGATCACCGGCGTTGGCATCGCCGCGCGTTCGTTCAGCCAGAACGTCGGTGTGCTGATCGTCCTGTCGTGTGTGGCCCTGTTCGGCATGGGTGTCGGCAACATCCTCATCCCGCCGTTGGTGAAGCGCTACTTCGCGGACCGGATCGCGCCGATCAGCACGGCCTACATCGTGTTCGTCCAGGCCGGCACCGTGATCCCCGCCGCCGTCGCGATTCCCCTGGCCGACGCCACGAACTGGCGGATCTCGCTCGGGGTGTGGGCGCTGGTGCCGTTGGCCGCGCTCGGACCGTGGCTGTGGGTGGTGCGGGAACGTCGGATCGCCGCCCGCGCGGAGACACCCGTCCCGGTCGAGCAGTCGCCGACACCGGCGACCGCACGCATCGCGATGTGGCGTAGCCCGATGGCGTGGGGCATGACCCTCATGTTCGGCATGACGTCGGCGGGCACGTATGCGATGTTCACCTGGATGCCGAAGATCTTCACCGACGCGGGAGGCAGCGAGTCGCTCGGCGGCACCTCGGTCGCGATCTTCTCCGGCGTCGGTCTCGCCGCGACGTTCGTCGCACCGTCGTTGTCGACTCGGTTCGCGAACCCGTTCGCGTTCACCATCGTGTTCGCGGCCAGCTGGTTCGCCGGCTTCGCCGGGCTGATGTGGGCGCCGTTGTCGGCGCCCTGGCTGTGGGCGCTCCTGTGCGGCCTCGGCCCGACCACGTTCCCGATGGCGTTGACGCTGATCAACGTCCGGACGCGAACGAGCGAGGCGTCCGCCGCCCTCTCCGGATTCGCGCAGGGCGTCGGCTACCTGCTCGCCTGCGCCGGACCGATGCTGTTCGGTGTGCTCCACGACGTGACCGGCGGCTGGGGTGCGCCGTTCCTGTTGACCGTGGGGATGACGCTCGCCATGCTGTGCGGCGCATGGGTCATCTGCAAGCCCCGGTACCTGGAGGACCAGATCGGCTGACCGCCCACCCGGTCAGCCGAGCGAGATCTCGGCGACCGGGTCGGCGATCCGACGGTCGGGGCTCGCGGCGTCGCCGACGGTGAACGCCATCGATGTCGCGTCGCCCAGATCATCTAGCACGGCGGTGGTCGAGGGAGCGACGTCCTCCGGTGTCATGACCCCGCCCAGACGAGCACCGCCGGGCCCGACGAGCCAGAGTTGGTAGACCTTGCCCGGGTCCGGCGGCGGGACGTCGTTCATGACCAGGACGCCCGCACCCGTCGAGGGCGAGTACGTCACCGAGGCCCGACCCGTCGCGAGCGGACCGGTCACCGTGCGCACATCCGTCGAGTCGAAGACCCGCTCGGCCGTCGTCCGAGTCGGTTCGTCGGTGCGCGACATCGCATAACCTACCGCTCCGCCGCCGACGCCGATCACCAATACCGCGGCCGCAGCCGCTATCCACCGGAGACGATGCGCGGGCTCCGACCCGCGCGGGCCGTCCGCCCCGGGTGCGTCGGCACCGGGCGGCTGAGCACGGATCTGGTCGAGCAGTTCGGCGCGGAGCTCGGCGGGCGGAGCCTGCGACGTCGTCTCGCTCAGGTCTGCCAGCACCCCGCGGAGCCCGGCCACCTCGGCCTCGAACGCGTCTCGGACGGACCGGTCAGCGGTTTTGAGCCGGGCGCGTACCCGGGCGCGCTCGATGTCGGTGAGCGCGTCGAGTGCCATCGGAGCGGCCATGTCGAGCAGGTCGTCGATGTCGTTCGACTCGGGTGTTTCAGCCATTCTCCAGACACCCCCTCAGGCGCTTCAATCCGTCTCTGATCCGACTCTTGATCGCCGGCAGACCCACGGTCAACCGGTCGGCCACCTCGCTGTAGGAGAGGCCGCCGTAGTACGCGAGGCCGACGGCTTCGGCCTGTAACGCGCTGAGCGTGCCGAGACATTTGCGCACTCGGCGGCCCGCATCACGCGCCTGGACCTCGTCACCCACCGCGTCACCGATGTCGACCAGTTCCCGTGCGCCGTAGTCGGAGTCTCGGCGCGATGCCGACGACTCCGAGCGGACCCGGTCCACCGCCCGACGATGAGCGATGGAGAGCAACCAGGCGATCGGCGTGCCCTCGGCGGAGCGGTAGGAGACGGCTCCGCGCCACACCTGCAGGTACACCTCCTGGGTGGTCTCCTCGGAGTACCCGGGGTCTCGTAACACCCGCAGCACCATGCCGTGTACCCGGGCGCTGGTCCGGTCGTAGAACTCGGCGAACGCCGCGGTGTCGCCCGCGGCGGATCGAGCCAACAGATCCGCGAGGATCTCGGTGTCGGTCTCGGCCCGCGTCACGGGGACTCTCCAGATGTCATCAACGAACAGAATAGCCTCGGGCGGGTACGGTTTCTCGATCCCCGGCGCACACATGCTCGATCACCTGTTCCGGCACCGGGTCCGACGCAGCGGCCGCGGTCCGGAGAACGTGCGGCTCCGATCCGCGGGGCGGAGGCCGCCGCCCGCCCCGATCATGGGCGCGCGGCCTTCACGAATCGGAGCTGCACCACGTCGAGGTAACCGGACGCGAAGCCCGCTTCGGAGTACGCGAGGTAGAACGTCCACATCCGCCGGAACGTCTCGTCGAAGCCCAACTCGGCGATCGCGTCCCAGTTGGTCTCGAAGCGTTCCCGCCAGAGCCGGAGGGTTCGCGCATAGTGCGCTCCGAACGCATCGGTCTCGTCGACGCGGAGCCCGGCGTCCGCCGCGGCGTCGCGCATCGCCTCGTACGACGGGATCTGGCCGCCGGGGAAGATGTACTTGTGCACCCAGGTGTAGGTTCGCGCGGACGCCAGCATTCGCTTGTGCGGCATCGTGATCGCTTGGATCGCGGCCCGTCCGCCGGGCGCCAGCAGTCGTTCGACCGTCGCGAAGTACACCGGCCAGTACTCCATGCCGACCGCTTCGATCATCTCCACCGACACCACCGCGTCGTACTCGCCGTCCACGGCCCGGTAGTCGAGCAGGTCCACCCGGATCCGGTCGTCGAGTCCGGCTTCCCGGGCTCGACGCCGCGCGTGGGACCGCTGTTCCTGTGAGAGGGTGATGGATCGCACCGTCGCACCGCGTCGGGCGGCTCGCAGGGCCAGTTCGCCCCAGCCGGTGCCGATCTCCAGCAGCCGCGTGCCCGGTCCGACATCGGCGTGGTCGAGCAGCCGGTCGATCTTGGCTCGTTGTGCGTCGGCGAGACCGTTCAGGTCGGCGCGGGCGAGATCGGCGGTCGATCCGAAGTGCGCACTCGAGTAGGTGAGCGTTTCATCGAGGAACGACGCGAACAACTCGTTGGACAGGTCGTAGTGCCGTGAGATGTTCGACCTCGTGTTGTCGACGGAGTTGGCCTCGTCGATCGGATGCGCAGGCAGGACCAGCGGACGGAGTCGCTGCAGCACGGATGGGATGAGCGTTCCGATCCGTTCTGCGAACGGGACCAGCACGCCGACGGGGTCGTCGGAGGTCCACTCGCCCGCCATGAACGACTCCCCCAGGCCGATCAGGCCGGACGTCCCGATGCGGCGAAAGAACGCGTCCGCGTGGACGATGGTCATTCGGGGCCGGTCGGGGCGCGTGGACGACACGCCGGCGCCCTCGACGTGGACGGGGAGGCCGCGGACGGCACGGCGGAACAGTGCGCGCGCGGCGGCTCCTCGGACGGCTGCCACCGTCGACGTCGGCGCGGGCGCGACGCCGGGACGTCGGGTGCGGTCGGACGGGGCGGTGGACGGTCGGTCGTCTCGGTCTACGGTCATCGGGCGGCCTCTCGGTCGGAGTCTCGGTGTCGGGGAACGATCGGCAGGCCTCGTGCCCACAGTCGGATTCCCTGGATACGGATGCGAAGCGCCACCAGCCAGGGGGCGAGCGGAGCGGACAGTTGAGCGCGCAGCACCGAGGGAACGGTCGCCGGGCGCGCGACACCCGACAGCGTCGCGGTGAAAGGCGGGTGGCCGTCGCGCTCGAGGACCACCGCGAGCGACACCGCGCCGTCGGGTGACGGCGCGGGCAGTCGGAGTCGGTACTCGCCGTTGACGTCGTTGAACGGGGACACGTAGAACGCCTTGTCCGCCGTCGCTCGACCGTCCTGGTCGGTGTGCACCACGTAGCAGTGCCGGCCGCCGTAGGTGTTGTGGACTTCGGCGACGACGTAGTCGAGCGCCCCGGACCGGTCATGGCACCAGAACACCGTCAACGGGTTGAACGTGTAGCCGCACACTCGCGGCGAGGTCAGCGCGAGGATCCGCCCGGTCGGCGCGTCGACGCCCTGAGCGCGGACGGCGTCGTGCAGGCGTTCGCGGATCGACTGCCCGGTGCGAGCGGCTGCGGTGAAATGGTCGGCGGGAACGAATCGGGCCAGGCCGCGCAGTCCGGTCGGCAGGAGCGGCAGGTCGTCGACGTCGACGAGCCACATCAGTCCGCGATAGGCGAACCGATGGTCGACGGGGGCGCGTCGGACATGCGAGATCCGGACCGGGACGATCCGAGCGGAGGTGTTCATGAGAACGCCTCGGCGAGCAGGTCGTCATCGGTCCGCCCCCACCGTCCGCCGAACCGACGTGCCGCGGCGGCGCCCGCGGCCGCACCGTCCTCGTGGAACCCCCACCCGTGGTACGCGCCGGCGAACGACATCCGCGCCGTATCGATCTCGGCGAGTCGACGCTGCGCGGCCACGGACTCCACGTCGTACACGGGATGCTCGTAACTCATCTCGGCGACGATCGTCCGCGGGTCCACCAGATCGGTCCGGCCCATGGTGACCAGGGCCCGCTCACCGGAGTCGGGCAACCGCATCAGTCGGGTGAGGTCGTAGGTCACCGCGACACCGTCACCGTCGGTCCGGATCTGGTAGTTCCACGATGCGCGGGCCCGCCGCGCACGCGGGAGCAGCGACTCGTCGGTGTGCAGGACTGCGTGTTTCGGCGAGTAGCCGATGGCCCCCAGCACGGTCCGCTGGGCGACGGTGGGCCGGTCGAGCATCGCGAGCGCCTGGTGGGGGTGCGTCGCGACGACCACCGCGTCGTAGACCTCCGTAGCGGCCGAGCTGCGGACGACGACGCCGTCGGCGGTCTCCCGCAGATCGAGCACCTCGGACGAGGTCCGTACCGCTCCGCCGGAGGCGACGACTCCGCGCGCGATCGCCTGCACGTACGTGTCCGAGCCACCGGTGACGGTCCGCCAGGCGGGCGACCCGAACACGGTGAGCATCCCGTGGTGGTCGAGGAAGGCGAACAGGTAGCGCGCCGGATAGTCGGCCGCGGTCGCGGCGTCGCACGACCACACCGCGGCGACGAGCGGCAACAGGAAGTTGTCCACGAAATACGACGACAGTCCGGCTGTCGCGACGAACCGGCTCAGCGGCACATCGTCGGCGGGTTCGTCGAGGACTCTCCGGGCCAGTCGGTGGAACCGACGCACCTGCGCGAGCAGTCGGAGGTGGCGGACGCTGACCACGTTGCGCGGGCTGGGGAACAGCCCGCGCACACCGAGCGCCCCCGCGTACTCCAGTCCGGTGACCATCGACGAGACCGACATCGACATGTCGGTCTCCTGCGTCGGCACGCCCAGTTCGGCGAAGAGTCGCAGCAGCGTCGGATACGTTCGGTCGTTGTGGACGATGAAGCCGGTGTCGACCTTGAGTACGCGTCCGTCCGACGTCGGCAGCAGCTGGGTGTGCGCGTGGCCGCCGAGGCGGGCATCGGCCTCGAGGACGGTGACGTCGTGCTCATGCGACAGCAGGTGCGCGGCGGTCAGACCGGCCACACCGCTGCCGACGACGGCGATGGAAGAACCTGGTGACAGTGCTTTCGGGGTACTCACATAAGGCGTTCGGAGCCGCACGTGAATCGGATGGGTCGCCATGCGCCCCCGGCCGCGGTCACTGGCGTCAGCGGCCGAGCTGGTGCCGCAGCGACGCGTTCAACGTCGGGTGCCGGAAGGTGTGGCCGAGGTCGCTCAGGACGCGGCAGTCGACCCGTTGGTCGGCGGTCGCGAGTTCCCGCGCGCCCTGCCGGCCCAGCAGCAGCGCGGGCCCGAACTCCGGCACCGGCAGAACGGCGGGACGGTGGAGCACCCGCCCGAGCGTCGTCGCGTAGTCCGCGGCGGTGGCCGGTTCGGGTGCGACGGCGTTGACCGGACCGTCGAGGCGGTCGTCGAACAGCGCGCGCAGGTAGACGTCGAGCAGATCGTCGAGGTCGATCCACGACAACCACTGTCGGCCGCTGCCCAGCCGGCCGCCGAGACCCGCCGTGTAGATCGGCCGTTGCAGGCGCAGCGTGCCCCCGAGCGGACTCTGCACGATGCCGGTTCGAACCTGAACGGTCCGCACACCGGACACCTGCGCAGCCCGTTCCCAGTCGTCGACGACACCGGCGAGGAAGCCGCGCCCCTTCGACGACGATTCGGTGAGCGTCTCGTGCGACCGGTCGTAGCCGTAGAACCCGATCGCCGACGCGCTGATGAAGACGCGGACGTCCGGGGTGGACGCCGCCAGTTCGGCCAGCCGCCGGGTCGGCTCGACGCGGGAGTCGCGGATCGCCGCGCAGTGATCGTCGGTGAAGCGGCCCGCGATCGGCGCACCCGCCAGATGCACGACGGCGTCGACGCCGTCGAACAGGTCCTCGGCCGGCGACGCCGGATCCCACGTCCGCTCGTCGTCGCGGTCTGCGCTGTGACGCACGAGACGGATCACCCGGTGTCCGCCGGTGGTGAGCAGCGCGCACAAGGCGGAGCCGACCATCCCGGACGCGCCGGACACGGCGATCACCGAGGACTCGAGCCCACCGGCACGCGCGGTGCGGTGGGCGGCCAGATCGTCGGCCGTCTGCCGATGCCGGAACTCGAAGGTGGACCGCAGCAGGCTCGCGGGCACCGCGGTGTGCACGCGGTCGATCACCTCGGTGCGCTCGCCGGGCATCTCGCGGAACTCGTGCACGTGTCGCCACGGACCCGCGAGCGCCGTGGGGACGCTTGCCGGGCCGGCGACGACGCGCTCGTCGACGAATCGGTACGGCGGCGAATAGTCGGCCGCCACGTGTCGGGCCTGCCAACGGAGGCCACCGGGGAGGCCGAGCACGGCGCGGCCCTGTGCCAGGGAGTCGGCCTCGGTGATCGCACGCATCGGCTGCCAGGGCGGCAACAGTCGACGCAGTGCTCCCGGCCGGGCGAACCAGCCGAAGACCTCGTCGATCGGAGCGTCGACGATACTCGTGAATTCAATGCCCATATCGCAAGCCTGCCGTCCTTCCGGGTTCCGCGCCACCGTCGAGGCGGCCGCTCCCGTGCTGGGAGTCGGCCGCCTGGACACAGCGTCCTGCTCGTCGGTTGTCTTCTTCGGCGACTACTCGGCGGCCGGAGGCATCAACACCTCGTCGATCAAGTAGACCGTCGCGTTCGCGGTCCGGACGCCGCCGCAGATCACGCTTGCATCGTTCACCTGGAGGTCGTTTCCGCTGCCGGTCACCTTCACCGTGTCGCCCTGCACGGTCTTGTGCTCGCCCGCGATCTTGTCGGGGGCGATCTGGCCGGGCACCACGTGGTAGGTGAGCAGCGACTTCAGAGCCGGTGCGTCGGTCTTGAGCATGTCGAGCGTCGCGGCCGGAACCTTCGCGAAGGCATCGTCGACCGGAGCGAACACGGTGAACTCGCCGCCGTTGAGCGTGTCGACGAGGTTGACGTCCGGGTTGAGCTTGCCCGACAGCGCCGAAGTGAGCGTGGTCAGGAGTGGGTTGTTCGACGCGGCGACCGCCACCGGCTCGGTGGACATCCCGGTGACCGAACCCGGTCCGGTCGGCACCTGCTTCGCGTAGTCGGCACACCCCGGTCCGACCAGGTCCGCTGCCGGATCGGCGGCACCCGTCGACGACATCGCGCTGGTGCTCGTCATGGCGGTGTTCGACGCGCTGGCCGAGCCGTCTGACGAGTCGTCGCTCGAGCAGGCGGTCATGGTCGCCGCCGCCGCGATGGCGAAGGTCATCGCCGTCATCTTCATCCCGGTGGTCTTCGTGATTCTCATCGGTCGGTCTCCCTCGTCGTGGATCTCCGGGCGGGCGCCAGGGGATCTTCTGCTGTGACATGAGCCATTCGGAACCGGTCTCGAATCGGATGGGTGCGGTTTCGAAAATTTCTTCACGGGCCGTCGACCTGGCGCTCCCCGGCCGACCGGACCCATCCGCGGCAGCGTCCGCGCCGAATGCCCGGCATGTACACCATCGTGCTCATCGGCTTCGTCGGCGGTCTGATAACCGGTATCTCTCCGTGCATCCTCCCGGTGCTCCCCGTCGTGTTCTTCTCCGGCGCACAGAACACCCGGGACGGGGCCTCCACCGATCCCGGCGACACGGAGTCCCCCGTCGAAGAATCCGACAGGCAGCGGCGACGGCGACGTCTGGTGGAAGGGAGCCGTCCGTACCGGGTGATCGGCGGCCTCGTCGTCAGTTTCGCCACCGTGACGCTGGTCGGTTCGAGCCTGCTGTCACTGCTGAAGCTGCCGCAGGACACATTTCGGTGGGCCGGCCTGATCGTTCTCACCGTCATCGGTGTCGGACTCATCTTTCCCGCGGTGGAGCATCTGCTGGAGAAGCCGTTCTCGCGGCTGCCCACCCGCTCAGTCGGTACCGGCAAGTCCGGTTTCACCCTCGGTCTGGCACTCGGCGTCCTCTACGTGCCGTGCGCCGGCCCCGTACTCGCGGCGATCGTGGTGGCGGGCGCCACCGGTTCGATCGGGATCGACACCGTGGCGCTTACGTTGTCGTTCGCCGTCGGCGCCGCCCTGCCCCTGTTGGTCTTCGCACTCGCCGGGCGACGGGTCGCCGAGCGGGTCGCGGGGTTCCGCAGGCATCAGCGCACGATCCGTATCGCGGGGGGCGTGGTGATGATCGCACTCGCCGTGGGTCTGGTGTTCAACGTGCCCGCGGCACTGCAGCGGGCGATCCCGGACTACACCGGGGCCCTGCAGAACTCGGTCGGTGGCACGGACGACTTGACCTCCGAACTCGACCTCGGCGGTATCGTCACCGATGAGAATCGAGAGCTGTCCAAGTGCACCGACGGCGCCGACCGGTTGCAGAGTTGCGGCACGGCTCCCCGCCTGAGCGGCATCAGCGAATGGTTCAACACCCCGGGCCGAGCCCCGCTGGAACTGTCTCAGCTGCACGGCAGGGTGGTGCTCATCGATTTCTGGGCGTACTCGTGCATCAACTGTCAACGCAGCATTCCGCACGTCGTCGACTGGTATGACCGGTACCGTGCCAGTGGGCTCGAGGTGATCGGCGTGCACACTCCCGAGTACGCCTTCGAGAAGGTGCCGTCGAACGTGCAGAAGGCCGCCGAAGACCTGCGCATCACATACCCCGTCGCCCTCGATCCGGCGTTCTCGACCTGGACCGCGTACCGCAACAGCTACTGGCCCGCGCAGTACCTCATCGACGCGTCGGGAACGGTCCGACACATCGAGTTCGGCGAGGGCGGGTACGCGAACTCCGAACGACTGATCCGCGAGTTGCTCACCCAGGCCCGGCCCGGCGCCACACTGCCCGCGCCCACCGAACGGAACGATACGACGCCGACCGAATCGACGACACCCGAGACGTACCTCGGAGTCGGGAAGGTGATCAACTACGACGGCCCCACCCCGTACGTGTCAGGGACCGGCGACTTCAGCTACCCCGCCGATCAACGGCCCGACACGTTCGCGCTCGACGGGCGCTGGGACCTCGACTATCAGGGGGCGACGGCGCGGGACGGCGCGTCCATCGGCCTCGACTTCCACGCGAAGGACGTGTACATCGTCGTCGGCGGCACCGGCAGCCTCACCGTCGAACGCGACGGTACGACGACGACGGTGCCGATCAGCGGGCCGCCCACGCTGCACAGGATCGTCGACAAGGACGACGGCGGCCGAGGACGTGTCGAGGTGTCGCCGACTCCGGGACTGCAGGTGTTCTCCTTCACCTACGGGTGAGAAGACCTCAGTCGGCGACGGTGTGCGGCAGCTTCACCGATCCGGCCGCGACCTCGGCCGGCCGCGACGGCGGCGGGACCACCGGGCCGACGTTCCCGTCGGGTGCGGTGTCGAGATCGACGAAGACCGGCGCGTGATCGCTCGGCTTGGTTCCCTTGCGCGCCTTGCGGTCCACCCACGACGCACATACGCGGTCGGCCACCGGTCCGCCGGCGAGGATCAGATCGATTCGCATGCCGAGGTCCTTGTGGAACATCCCCGCACGGTAGTCCCAGTACGAGAAGACGCGTTCGTTCGGCCACTGCGCCCGCATGGTGTCCCGCAGGCCGAGAGCTTCGAGCGCGGCGAGCGCGTTCCGCTCGGGCTCGGTGACGTGCGTGTGTCCGACGAACGCGGCCGGATCGAAGCAGTCCTGATCGGTCGGGATGATGTTGAAGTCGCCGCAGAGCATCGTCGCATCGGCCTCGTCGACGACCGATGTGCGCAGCGCCTCGAGCCAGGCGAGCTTGTAGTGGTAGTGATCGGCCCCGACCTCGCGGCCGTTCGGCACGTACAGCGAGTGGACACGCACGCCGTCGCAGACCGCGGAGATCGCGCGCCCCTCGGGGACGCCGTCGGCGTCCGGGAACCCGGGAGCACCGGGGAATGCGATGCGGACGTCGTCGAGCCCCACTCGACTGAGCAGCGCGACGCCGTTCCACTGTCCCTGTCCCGCGTGCGCGAACTCGTATCCGCGCGACGCGAGTTCGTCGCCGAGTTCGGCCGCGAACACCTCGTCGGACACCTTGGTCTCCTGCAGGCACACCACGTCGGGCTCACGCTCGTCGAGCCACGGCAGGAGGCGGGGCACACGCTGTCTCACCGAGTTGACGTTCCAGGTCGCTACACGCATGAGATCAACGGTATCGGGGGGCGGGCGGGTCTCACGAAGAGGGCGGACACTCGCGCAACGGACGGCAACCCCTACCCGGCTCGTGTAATCCATGCCACAGTGGGAGCGTGACCACCCGACTGCCTCACCGCGACGTGATCGCCGCATCGTGGCGGCGCGTGGCGTCGTCGGGGCTGCAGCACGACGACCGCCCGACGCCCGTGCTCTCCGACATCGCATCGTCCGATCCCCTCCTGGATGCGGCGCGTCCGGTGCTGGCGCGAGCCGCCGAGACGTTGAACGGCACCGAGACCGCACTGCTCCTGGTGGACAGCGACAGCCGGATGGTGGCGCGGGTGTCGGCGGACGCGACACTCGAACGCCGGCTCGAGGAGGCGGGCGCCGTCGACGGCGCCGCATTCGGTGAGAACTCGATGGGCACCACCGCACTCGGGACCACCGCCGAGGTACGCGGCGACGTCGTGATCAACAGCGCCGAGCACTATCTGGAGCAGTTCCGCTCGCTGAGCTGCTTCGGCCGGCCGATCGTCCACCCGGCGACTCGCCGCCTCGCTGGCATCATCTGCATGACCGAGGTCGCCGAACGGATCAACCCGCTGTCGGTCCCGTTGATCCGCGGACTCGTCGACGACATCGCCGACCGTCTGCTGAGCCGCTCGCACGCCGAACACCGCGCGGTGGTCGCCGCCTTCGAGCACGCGTCGGCGCGCCGGGACGTCGCCGTCGCCGCGGTGGGCGACGATCTGCAGCTCACCAACGCCCTCGCCGCGCAGGTGCTGGCCCCCGGCGACTTCGGGACGCTGCGGCTGCTGGTCGAGGAGCGGCGGGCACCGTCGACGATCACTCTCGTGTCCGGGGTGACCGCCGACATCCTGGTCGATCACGTGCCGGGCGTCCGGCACGCCGCGGTGTTCCGACTGAGGCCGCGGCAGGACGCCCCGCCGAGCACCTCGCTGACGTCCCCGACCTCCACCGCGACGACCGTCGCGATCTGCGGCGAGTCCGGGACCGGACGCACCGCACACGCCGCGACGATCACGGGACCCGACGACGCGGTCGTCATCGACGTCGCCGCCACGATCCTGGACGGTTCACCCGTCGACGTCGCCGCGGTCCTGCGCGGATCCCGGCTGTCCGGACGCGGCGTGGTGATCGACGGCGCCGACCTCCTCGACGAACGCGCGCTCCGCCTGCTGCACGCCGCCGTCGCCGTACGCGGCGCCACCGATCCGCCGATCGTCGTGGTGACCGGCCCGGCCGACTCGTTGTCGAGCCCCGTCGCCGCGCTCGCCGCCTGCTGTCGACGTCGGATCACCCTGCAACCACTGCGGCAGCGCACCACCGAGCTCGCGTCGATCGGCCAGGAAGTGCTGCAGCGCATCGACTCTCGTCTCGAGCTGCATTCCGACGCCGCCGATGCGCTGGTGTGTCAGGAATGGCCGGGCAACCTCACCGAACTCACGATCGTGCTCGGCCGGGCGGCCGAGTCGGCCATGCACCGCGGGTCCCGGGCGGTCGGCGTCGTCGATCTGCCCGAGGAGTATCGAGGCTCGACGCGCGCATCGAAGCTGATGGGCATGGAGCAGGCCGAACGGCAGGCGATCCTGGAGGCGCTCGAACACGCCGACGGCAACAAGTCGCACGCGGCGAAGTCGCTCGGCATCAGCCGCACGACGCTGTACGCGCGGATCCGGGCGCTCGGCATCTGAGCAGGCCTGTACAACCGCACTGTTCAGTTTCCGTACACGCGGCGCTCTGCGCGCTGTGGGAGAAATGACATACGCCAGACGTGGCGCACCTCACAACTCTCTCGCGTTAGGAAGCTGTAGATGACCACCATTGCTCCGGCTCTGCTCCCCGCAGTCGCCGACTTCGTCTCGACGGACCGCAAGATGCTGATCGGCGGACAGTGGGTCGACGCCGCATCGGGCCGCACGTTCGCCACCCAGGACCCGGCGACCGGTCAGGTGATCACCAACGTCGCCCACGGCGAGGCCGCCGACATCGATCGCGCCGTCGCCGCGGCCCGCGCCGCATACGAGGGCCCGTGGTCCCGGATGAAGCCGAATGAGCGCGAACGCCTCATCTGGCGAGTCGGCGACATCCTGAGCGAGCGCGCCGAGATCTTCGGACAGCTCGAAGCTCTCGACAACGGCAAGTCCGTGGCCATCGCGACCGCCGTCGACGTCGGCTGGTCCGCGGACGTGTGGCGGTACAACGCGGGGCTGGCGACCAAGATCAAGGGCTCGTCGATCACCCCGTCGATGCCGTTCGCACCGGACGCGCAGTTCCACGCGTACACCCGCCGCGAGTCGATCGGCGTGTGCGGCCAGATCGTTCCGTGGAACTTCCCGATCCTGATGGCCACGTGGAAGCTCGCACCGGCGTTGGCCGCGGGCAACACGGTCGTCCTCAAGCCGGCCGAGCAGACTCCGTTGAGCGCCCTGATGCTCGGCGAGGTCTTCGAAGAAGCCGGCTTCCCGCCCGGTGTGGTGAACATCGTTCCGGGCTTCGGTGACGCGGGTGCCGCTCTGTCGGCGCACATGGACGTCGACAAGGTCGCGTTCACCGGGTCCACCGAGGTCGGCAAGAAGATCGTGCAGGCATCGACCGGCAACTTGAAGAAGGTCACCCTCGAACTCGGCGGCAAGAGCCCCAACATCGTCTACAACGACGCCGACATCGAAGCCGCGGTCGCCGGTTCGGTGGCCGCGTGGATGTTCAACCACGGCCAGTGCTGTGTGGCCGGTACCCGGATGTTCGTCCAGCGCGACATCTTCGACGAGTTCACCCAGGCCGTCGCCGACGCCGCCGCCGCGTCGAAGATCGGGCCGGGACTCGACCCGACCACCGAGCTCGGACCCCTCGTCTCGCAGGAGCAGTTCGATCGCGTCAACGGCTACATCCAGCAGGGTCTGGCCGACGGCGCCCGCGCACTGACCGGCGGCAAGAGGTGGGGCGACGAGGGCTACTTCATCGAGCCGACGGTGTTCGTCGACGTCAAGCCCGAGTTCTCGATCGTCGAGGAGGAGATCTTCGGCCCCGTCGTCGCCGCGCTGCCGTTCGACGACGAGGACGACGTCGCGCGCGCCGCGAACAACTCCATCTACGGTCTGGCCGCGGGCATCTGGACCAAGGACCTCTCCAAGGCGCACCGCACCGCGGCCGCCGTCCAAGCCGGATCGGTGTGGGTCAACCAGTACAACGGGTTCGACACCGCCCTGCCGTTCGGTGGGTTCAAGCAGTCCGGCTGGGGCCGCGAACTCGGCGACTCCGCCATCGACCACTACACCCAGACCAAGTCCGTCAACATCGCGCTCTGACCCACCCGTACGACACAAGGAGACATTCTATGAAGACCAAAGCAGCAGTCCTCCTCGAAGCAGGCAGGCCGTTCGAGATCATGGAACTCGAGCTCGACGGCCCCGGTGCGGGCGAGGTGCTCATCAAGTACACGGCCGCCGGCCTGTGCCACTCGGACCTGCACCTGACCGACGGCGACCTGCCGCCCCGCTACCCCATCGTCGGCGGTCACGAGGGCTCCGGCATCATCCAGGAGGTCGGGCCGGGCGTCACCAAGGTGAAGCCGGGCGACCACGTGGTGTGCAGCTTCATCCCGAACTGCGGCACCTGTCGCTACTGCTCCACCGGCCGTCAGAACCTGTGTGACATGGGTGCGACGATCCTCGAGGGCTCCATGCCCGACGGCTCGTTCCGCTTCCACGGCGACGGGCAGGACTTCGGCGCGATGTGCATGCTCGGCACGTTCTCCGAGTACGCGACCATCTCGCAGCACTCGGTGGTCAAGGTCGACGACTGGCTGCCGTTGGAGACCGCGGTCCTCGTGGGCTGCGGCGTGCCCTCGGGTTGGGGCACCGCCGTCAACGCGGGCAACCTCCGCGCGGGCGACACCGCCGTCATCTACGGCATCGGCGGCCTCGGCATCAACGCCGTACAGGGCGCGGTCTCCGCGGGCTGCAAGTACGTCGTCGTCGTGGACCCGATCGAGATGAAGCGCAACGAGGCCCTCAAGTTCGGCGCCACCCACGCCTTCGCCACCGCGGAGGAGGCGCAGGAGAAGGTCACCGAACTGACCTGGGGCCAGGGCGCCGACGCCGCGCTCATTCTGGTCGGCACCGTCGACGTGCCCGTGGTGCAGGCCGCCACCGCCGTGATCGGCAAGGGCGGCAAGGTGGTCATCACCGGACTGGCCGACCCGACCAAGCTCACCGTCCAGGTGTCCGGCACCGACCTGACGCTCAATCAGAAGACGATCATGGGCACGCTGTTCGGTTCGATGAACCCGCAGTACGACATCGTCAAGCTGCTCCGCATGTACGACGCGGGCGAACTCAAGCTCGACGAACTGATCACCAAGCGATACTCGCTGGAGGACGTGAACCAGGGGTATGAGGACCTGCGGAACGGGTTGAACGTCCGTGGTGTGATCGACCACGCGGTGTAGGACCGCCCAAAGACTCCGCGGCCCCGTCCGGCGCTCTCCGCCCGACGGGGCCGCGGATTCCACTTCCGCAGAACGAGGCCACGAGCTCGCTGTGCGAATCGTCATCGACGGTCAAACTCAACAGCGGTGCGGATCTTTACCGGATACGGGTAAAGATCCGCACCGCCGTTGTGCCTCCAGCCTGTCGTGCCGGCGATCTCGATTACGCGCCGTCGACCGCCCTCGAACGCAGCAGCTCTTCCATGTCCGGCTCCGGCGCCACGCCGACGATGTTCATGAAGTCGCCGGCCGCCCGGTACAGGCAGATGAGCATCACCAGTTCCAGCGCCGCCGACTCGTCGGCGAAGACCTCTCGGACCCGTGTCCAGAGGTCGTCGGAGATCCGACCCGACTCGAGGATCTGGTCGGCGACCGCGCACAGCAACGCCGCGCGTTCGGGAAGCGCTGAGGGATCGCCGAGTGCGACGACCGCCTCGATCAGGTCGTCGTCGACACCGCAGGTCTGCGCGATCGGAATGTGCTGCGCCAGTTCGTATCGCGATCCGACGCGGGCCGCGACGCGGAGGATGCAGACCTCGCGGTCGTGATCAGGGACCTCGTTGAAGCGCATGAACACGCCCATCATGGCGTTGAAGCGCTTCAACAGCGTCGGATGCCACGCGAGTGTCAGGAACAGATTGCGGATCGTTCCGTCCGGCAGCGTCGGCGCCTTCGCAAGCAATGCGGCCTGCTCAGTGGTGGGTTCGCCGACCGGGCGAATCAGTGGCTCACCCATGCGGTGACACCGGGACGACGGCCATCCCGTGGGAGCCCCCCATCTTGGCTCCGACGTGCTGCTCGATGGTGTGGACGACGGCGCGGGCCGGGACGTCGACGACGGTGACGGTACCGCTCTTGAGGTTGGCGACGTACGCCGTCGCACCATCCGGTGAGAAGCGGATGGTGAACGGGAGTTCGCCCGCCTGGACCTGGAAACGCCGCGTCATCGTGTCGGCGTCGATCAGGTGCACCTGACCGGGAACCTCACCGGGATCCTCCTCGTCGGGCTCCGGGAACAGCATCTCGCTGACCATCACCGAACCGTCCGGCGCCACGCGTACCGCGCAGACGATGCCCTCGAAGTCGATCGAGCCGACGATCTCGTGGGTGGCCGCATCGATCTTGAGGAGTTGGGTCGGCGGATCGCCCTCCGCTGCGGGGAGCCGGTTCATCGCGCCCTGGCTGACGTTGTTGAGGACCTTCATGATCGGCGTGGCCACGTAGGCGAACCGGCCGTCGGGCGAGCAGTCGACCTCCTCGGTGCCGTGCGGTACCGGGATCGCGCCGACCACCTCCCGCGCGGCCAGATCGACCACGGAGACCTGAACGCCCTCCTTATGAGCCACGAACAGCCTCGACGCGTCCGGTGTCAGTCCGAGCCAATGGGAGTTGTTCGGCTCCAACGGAATCGAGTCGACCACGGTGCGCGTCTCTGGATCCACCACGACGACGCCGTTCCGTCCATCGACGCGTTCGACGCCGGTGTAGATCAGATCTCGTTCGACGTCGAACTCGACGTCGTGCGGCCCGTAGTACGGACGCAGGTCGATGACGTCGACGACCTTCCTGGCGTCGACATCGATCACCGACAGTTCGTGGGCGTGCTCCTGCCCCTTCTCCCCGTATCCGCCGGCACGGTACGTGTGCGTCAGGTAGAGCAGACGGCGCTTGTGGTCGAAGGCCATCTCATGCGGCTGCGCGATCAGGTCATCGATACGCGCGACCTCCTCGAACGTCTCCGTGTCGTAGAACTCCAGGTGCTGCCACATTGTGTTCGAGACCACGAGTTCACAGCGTTCGGTCGTCATTTGCTCAACATCCTTCCGCGAGACCGCTGGCCGGGTCGACGAGCCCGACGTGGAACGAGGTGTACTCGAACGACACCACCCCCGCCGCATGGAACGGGTCCGCCTCCATCAACCCCCGAGCCTGCTGCTGATCCTCGCCGTAGACCAGGATGACCGAGCCGCCGTCGCGCGGTCCCGACGCGAGTACGGCGCGACGATCGACGAGCGATCCCAAATAGGCCTTGTGCGCCGCGAAGAGCTCGCCCGACTTGTCGATGTCCGTGTGGTACTTCCCCAGTACGAGAATCACGTCGCCCGACCTCTCAGTACTGCCGCTTCTGTGCCGCCGGATGGTCCTCGGGCAGATGCGGCCCGTCACCGAACAGCCGCTCGCGGAACGTGCCCTCGCCGTACGCCGCCTTGTACCGGCCACGCTCCTGCAGAATCGGGATCACCTTGTCGATGAAGTTCTGCGTCGTCTCATGGTTGACGATGCGCGCGATGTTGAATCCGTCGATGTCGGTCTCGTCCATCCAGCTGATGAGTTCGTCGGCGACCTGCTCGGCCGATCCGACGAGCGCCAGGTTCGTGCCGTTCAAGGCTCGCGCTTCGAGTGCTTGACGCAGAGTGAGTTCGTTGTTTCGCGTCATCGCCTCCATGACCGACCGATTGCTGTCGTTCTCCTGGAACTCGATGCGCTCGTCGAGCGGGTACTGCGACAGGTCGATCCCCATCGCACCCGACAGCATCGCCATCAATCCCTCGGTGCTGGAGTACTGCAGATATTCGGCGTGTCGATCCTTCGCCGCCTGTTCGGTGTCATCGACGAACACTGAGATGCCCATGAAGAATTTGAGCGCTCGCGGGTCACGCCCGGAATCGGCTGCGACCTTGCGGAAGTCGGCGATATGCCCGGCCACGACCTCCTTCGACGTGCCGTTGATGTACACGCCTTCCGCATGGGCGGCCGCGAAGGCCTTGCCCCGACTCGATGTCCCGGCCTGGAAGAGGACCGGCGTGCGCTGCGGCGACGTCTCGGTGGCAGCGATCGCGGTGAACCGGTAGTGTTCGCCGTCCAATGAGACCGGTCGCACCTTGGCCGGATCCACGTACAGGGGTGCACTCTTGTCCCGGACGACGGCGCCCGCGTCCCACGACCCCTCCCATAACGAGTAGACGCCGTCGAGGAACTCGTCGGCGATGTCGTAGCGCGTATCGTGCGTCTCGAGTCCGTCGCGGCCCATCGCGATGGCACCGCTGGTCAGATAACTGGTGACGATGTTCCAGCCTAGTCGACCGTCGAGCATGTGATCGAGGGTGGAGAACCGACGCGCGAACTGATACGGCTGCTCGTAAGTGACGCTGCCGGTGACGGTGAAGCAGAGGTTCGTCGTCGCGTAGGCCATGGCGGGCAGCAGCACCGTCGGATCCAGACTCGGACCCTGGCAGCCGTTCTTCAGCGCCCCGTCGGCGCGCCCCTCGAATACGTCCGGGATGCCGTACACGTCGGCCAGGAAGAAGTTGTCGAACAGACCGCGTTCAAGCATCTTCGCGTACTCGACCCAATAGTCGATGGAGGTGTAACCGGTCGAGACGTCCCGCGGGTGCGTCCACAGACCGAATGCCTGGAAACTCGGATTGCACTGCTCCAGCATGTTCAGCCGGATCTCTTTCGCCTGCCCCGGCGTGCTGTCGGTCATAACACTCTCTCCCACTGAGACGATCGTTGAGTGATAGCCATCTATCATTGTATGGTTGTCGTACAGATCACACCATGCCATGCGGGACATGTCAACGCTGAGGAGAGACGCGTGCAACCATCGCTTTCATCCATCAACTGGATGACCTTCGATTCCCCGACGAGCCCTCCGTACAGCGCAATCGACTCCAGCGGTTTCCTGGAGGCAGCGACGGCAGTCGGATGCACACACATCGGGTGGGACACCCTGACGATCGCGTCCGACATCACCTCCGTGGCAGGCCGCGCACGGCTCGTCGAATCATCCGAGAATCTGGGCATGACCTGCACCGACATCGGCGTTCTACGAGTCGGTTCCGGTCGTGGCCGTCAGGACGCGGAGACACTGGCCGACCTCATCGGCCGGTTCGACGACGCCCCGGTCTGCAATGCGGTGATCGAAGATCCGGTCGACGACAGCGTCGTCGACGAGCTGAAGGCGTGCGCTGATCTGATCGCCGATGCGGGTTCGTACCTGTGCTTGGAATTCATGGCGTACGGGCCGCTGCCCAGACTCGACGCCGCGATGGACATCGTCGACCGGGTCGGCTGGGAGCGGTGTCGACTGCTTCTGGACAGCTGGCACCTGCTGCACAGCACCGACGACCACGCGTCGCTCATCGCACTCGTACACAGTCTGACCCCTGCGCAGATCGGGCTCGTTCAGGTCGCCGACGGCGTCGGATTCGCCCGAAGCACAGTCGATTTCGCCGATCGCAGCCGACTCGGCCGCCGATGCCCCGGCGATGGAGACCACCCATTGTCGGACATGACACGCGCGATCGCCGCAATCGGCTTCACCGGTCCGTTGAGTGCCGAAGTGCTGTCCTACGGTGCGGGTCGACCGACGCCTGCCACGGCCGCATCGGAGCTGTGGAAGTCCCTCGGCGACCTCACGACCGACGCCGGCGCTACGGCGCCGCGTGCCCAGGTCCGCCCGGAATGAGTCGCGCGATGTGTGCGGCGACGTCGATCATGTCGGCGGCGAGCCCCTCGGCCGCGTTCGACGAGAAGCGAAACATCGGCCCCGACACGCTGAGTACCGCCGCGGTCCGCCCCGCGTGCTCCACCGGCACCGAGATCGCGGTGATCCCCAACTTCTCGTTGACACCGACCGAATACCCGCGGGCACGGATCGAGGCCAGCCGCACAGCCAGCGCGTCGACGTCGTCGGGCGAGAGGTCGAGACGACCGACGGCCGCCGACGCCTCACCATCGACCTCGCCCGCCAGAAGGACCTCACCTCCCGTTGTGTCGACCAGCCCCTGGACGGACCCCGGATCGACGACCCGTCGCAGTTCGGCCTCGCTCTGGACGGCGGCGACGCAGACCCGCTGGTCTCCACTGCGAACGTGGAGCGACACGGTCTCGGCACAGCGATCCCGGAGGCCGGTCATCACCGGCACCGCTGCGGCGCCGAGATCGAATGAGCCCTGCCCCGCAGCTGCGAGATCGAAGATCCGCCAACCGATCTCGTACCGACTGGACTCGCCGCCGCGAACCAGGAGGCCTTCTTCGGCCAACTGGCGTGTCAGCCGGGCGACCGTTGAGAACGGCAGGTCCATCTGTGCGGCGATCTCCGCCGGGCTCGCAGCCCCGGTAGCCGCCACAATGTCCAGAATCGCCAACAACCGCTTCAGCGCTTGCATCACACCCTCCTCCGCGACACGACTGCTGCACGTCGCATCCCCGACAGTCGCGTGTGCGAGCCAGTCTGACATACGGACTCCGATCGGCCGGCAACCCTCACCTAACAATTCTCAACTCTCACCTATCGATTTGGAGCTCGAATGAGTCCGCTGTCAGACCTCCGCGTCGTCGAACTGGGGCATGCCCTCGCCGCACCGTTCGCTGGATCGCTTCTCGGCGACTTCGGTGCCGACATCATCAAGATCGAACAGCCCGAGGTCGGCGACAGCCTCCGCCGAATGGGCCCGCACCTGGAGCATTCGAGTGTGTGGTGGTCGGTCACCGGCCGCAACAAGCGGTCGATCTGCATCGACTTCAAAGATCCGGACGGACTCGCCGTCGTGCATCGACTGATCGCCGAGGCCGACATCCTCGTCGAGAACTTTCGTCCCGGAGTCCTCGACCGATCCGGGCTCGGTTGGGAGGAATTGCACGCCTTGAACCCCGGTCTGATCTACCTCAGCATCTCGGGATACGGACACCAGGGCCCCAACAGCAGCCGTCCGGGATTCGGCAAGATCGCCGAGGCGTTCAGTGGCGCCACTCATCTCACCGGTGCGGCCGACGCGACTCCGGTCCATCCCGGGTACTCGCTCGGCGACGCGACCACCGGATTGATGGGCGCGTACGGCGTGATGGTCGCGGTGCATGCTCGGGAGACCACCGGTCAGGGGCAGCACATCGACCTGGCGTTGTACGAGTCCCTGATGCGGATGATCGAATGGCAAGTGCCCCTGCGTGAGTTGCAGGGCTGGGAGGTCAGTCGCACCGGCAACCAGTTCCCGTTCGAGGACGCGTTCCTCACCGACATCTGCCGCACGCGCGACGGCCACAACATCGTGATCTCCGCCGCGACCTCGAAGTCGCTCGACGCGGTCCGCAGCCTCCTGCTGACCGACGGCGTGATCACCGACCCTGGGGCATCGCCTCAGGAGATGGCTCCTGCCCTGCGGGACTGGGTCGCCGCGCGGAGCCAGACCGAGGCCATGGAACGTCTCCGCGAGTTCGACGTCGTGGTCGGGCCGGTCCACACGTCCACCGACATCGTCGCCGACCCGCATATCGCCGCGCGCGAGAACCTCGTCACCGTCGCCGATGCGACGGGTACGCAGATCCCGATGCCGAACGTGATTCCAAGACTGGCCGACACACCGGGCGAGGTCCGGTGGGCGGGCGCACCGCTCGGTCACCAGACCGACGAGGTCCTGCGCGACGCCGCAGGCCTGTCCGCCGATGAGATCGCCGACCTTCGCCGGCGACGGATCGTGTCGTGAGCACTCGACGAGAAAGGAGCTCACTGTGATCGACGCCTATGTGATCGGCGCGTACTCGACGCCGTTCGGCAAGCATCCCGACCAGTCGTTCACCGACTTGGCCGATCAGGCCGTGCGCGGTGCTCTGCGCGACGCCGACCGACCGAATACGACCGACGGACCGGGCAGTGTCTGGTTCGGCAACATGATGATGGACCACTGGGGTCAGCGGAGTTCGCGCGGACACTTCACATTGCTACCGCTGATGGATGCGGGAGCGCTCCCCGGGGGCGTCGGCATCACCAACGTCGAGGGCGCGTGCGCGACCGGCTCGATGGCACTCCAAGGCGCGGTCAAAGACGTCCGCAGCGGCGAACACGCGCTGTCACTGGCGATCGGCGTCGAGAAGATCGTTCGACCTGACGCACCTCCGTCTGCGGTCTTCGACATGTACCGGGGAGCCGATAACTCGATGGATCCGAGTCGAACGCTCGCCGACTACGACGCCCTGATGGCCGGGCTCGGCCGCCGATTCGAGACCGGGCCCGACCGCACCATGTTCATGGACACCTACGCCGCACAGGCACTCGATCACATGGCGCGATACGGGACCACACGCAAGCAGTTCGCCGCGGTGGCCGCCAAGAATCACAACTATGCGGTGAACAATGCGCGAGCCCAGTACCGGTTCCCGATGACCGTCGACGAAGTCCTGGCCGACCGCCTCGTCACCGACCCCCTCACACGGTCGATGTGCGCGCCGGTCGGTGACGGCGCCGCTGCGGTCCTCGTCGCATCCGGGGACCTGCTCCGGCGGCTCCCCGCCGCCGTGCGGCGACGCGCGGTACGCATCGCGGCATCCACACTGACGAGTGGGACACACCGACGAGCCGACGAACCGGGGTTGAGTCATTACGCAGCTCGCGACGCTTACCGTCGCTCCGGCTTCGGCCCCGGCGACATCGATGTCGCCGAGGTCCACGACGCGACCGCGTACAGCGAGATCTTTCAGACCGAGATGATGGGATTCTGCGCCCGCGGCGAGGGAGGTCAGTTCGTCGAGTCCGGCGAGACCGGCCCCGGCGGCACGATTCCGATCAACACGTCCGGCGGGCTGCTGTCCAAAGGCCATCCGGTCGGTGCCAGCGGTCTGTCGATGATCACGGAGGTCACCGAGCAGCTCCGGGGCGAAGCGGGCCCTCGCCAGGTCCCCGGCGCGAGAGTCGGCCTCATCGAGAACGGCGGCGGAATCATGGGACTCGAGGAGGCCGCATGCGCAGTCACGATTCTGCACGCCGAAAACTGATACCGAGCCACGAACTCACTGGGAGAGACCGTGAACAATTCAGCTGACAGTTCGATGGTGCAGGCGTTTCGGGAAGTCATGGCTCACGTGTGCACGCCAGTCGCCGTCATCACCGCGATCGACGGCGACCGCGCGCATGGCACGACGGTGAGCGCCTTCTCGTCCCTGTCGATGAACCCGCCCATGATGATGGTGTCACTCGACCGCGCTTCCGACCTACTGGCCATCATCCGCCGGACGGGCGGATTCGGCGTGAATGTGCTCGCGCACCACCAGGACGCCGAGGCCCTGCGGTTCGCACGCAAAGGCGACGACGAGTTCGAAGGCATCGAGTGGACCACGACGTCGGGCGTCCCACGGCTCACCGAATCCTCAGGGTGGGTCGCCTGCCGCGCGGCGTCATTCGTCGACGGCGGCGACCACGTCGTCGTTTTCGGCGACATCGTCGACGCCGATCACGCGACCGCCGAGCCGCTCACCTATCACGCTCGGGCGTTCGGAACGCACGTGGCGGCAGATATCGCGCCGTGAGACAGGCGTTGTTCGCCTGACCGTCCGCACACCGGCGTCACCTCCCGATTCGGCTGACCACTCACTACCAAGTGCGATCGACAGAAGGAATGGAATGTCCTCCGCTGTACCGCCGACACTACGAGTCGGCGCGTACATCGACGGCTACACCCTGTATTACCCGTGGACGCGGCCGGTGCAGACGTGCGCGATGCCCAATTCATAGTGTCCGTGTGGGCCCACGAGGGTAAGGGGCCCGACGTCAACGCCCCGGCCCCTCGTGGGCCGGGGTCTTCTATCTGTGACTCTGCCTGTCCAGACAGGCAAGGCGACCGCGACGCCGATGCATCGCCAGACGCCTAGGGCGCTCACCTGCAGCACACGGACGGATTGTGCACTACCGGTGAACGCCCTAGGCGCTTCTCCTACGCGGCTACGCCCGTTCCTTCCAGAACGCGGCCACGAGCTCTCGGGTCGAACTGTCCATCGCATCCGACGGCCCACCGCCGCTCGCGAGCGCGGGTGCCAGCTCCACGGCAGACGCCTTGCCGAGTTCCACACCCCACTGGTCGAACGAGTCGATGCCCCACACGGCCCCCTGCACGAACACCTGGTGTTCGTAGAGCGCGATGATCTGCCCCAACGTCGACGGCGACAACTCCGGCGCGAGGATCGTCGTCGAGGGCCGATCACCCGGCATCACCTTGTGCGGGGCCAGGTTGGGATCCACACCGTCGGCGATCACCTCGACTCTGGTCTTACCGAATGCCAACACCCGCGACTGCGCGAACATGTTCGCCGTCAGGACCTCGTGCATCGCGGTCCCACCGTCCGACGAGGCGACGTCCTGTCCGGCACGCGCGAATCCGATGAAGTCCGCGGGCACCAGCCGCGTGCCCTGGTGCAGAAGCTGATGAAACGCGTGCTGGCCGTTGGTTCCGGCCTCACCCCAGATCACCTCGCCCGTCGGCACACCGACCGGTTTCCCGTCGCCGCGCACCGACTTGCCGTTCGACTCCATCGCGAGCTGCTGCAGATACGCGGGAAGACGCGCGAGATCGTTGGCGTACGGCAGTACCGCACGCGCATCCGCGTCGAGCACGCTCGCATACCAGACGCTCAGCAGACCCAGGATGACCGGCGCGTTCGACTGGATAGGCGCGGTGGCGAAATGCTCGTCGACGATCCGGAATCCCTCGAGGAACTCGGCGAAGCGCTCACGACCGATCGCGGCCATCACCGACAGTCCGACAGCCGATCCGACGGAGTACCGGCCGCCCACCCAGTCCCAGAATCCGAACACGTTCGACGGTTCGATGCCGAACTCGGCGACGAGATCGGCATTGGTCGACACCGCGACGAAGTGTTTGCCGACCGCGTCCTCGCCGAGCTCGTCCACCAGCCACCGGCGCGCCGCATGCGCGTTGGCCATCGTCTCGAACGTGGAGAACGTCTTGGACACGACGACGAACAGCGTCGTCGCAGGATCCAGATCGGCCAGTGTGGACAGCAGGTCGGAGGGGTCGACGTTCGAGACGAATCGCACGTCGGGGCCGTCGCAGTACTCGCGCAACGCACGGTGCACCATCACCGGCCCGAGATCGGATCCGCCGATGCCTATGTTGACCACCGTGGTGATCGCGCCGCCGTCGGCGCCGGTCCACGAACCGTCACGCACGCGGTCGGTGAAATCGCCCATCGCATCGAGAACCGCGTGCACGTCCTGCACCACGTCGTGACCGTCCAGGAACAGCTTCTCGTCGCGGCGTCTGCGCAGCGCCGTGTGCAGCACCGACCGGTTCTCCGAGACGTTGATCCGGTCTCCTCGCAGCATGGCGTCACGTTGCTCGAACAGGTGTGTCTCGCGAGCCAGCAGATGGAGCAGGCGCAGCGTCTCACCGTTGATCCGGTGCTTGCTGTAGTCGATGTACAGATCGCCCGCGCGCACCGACATCGCGGCGCCCCGGCCCGAGTCGGCGGCGAAGAGCTCCCGGATGCTGCGGGTCGCGATGGAGTCGGCGTGCTCGGTCAGCGCACCCCACGCGGAGGTGTCCGCGACGCTCATGACAGTTCCCGGAGGCGCGGCGCGAGATCACGCTCGAACAGGTCGAGAAACCGTCGTTGATCATGGCCCGGAGCATGGAACACCAGGTGATTGAGACCGGCGTCGACATACGGCTTGATCTGTGCGACGGCGTCGGCCGGGTCGGACGCGACGATCCAGCGTTTGGCGATCTGCTCGATCGGCAGCGCGTCGGCGGCGGCTTCCATCTCGATCGGATCCTCGATGCTGTGCTTCTGTTCGGGCGTCAGCGAGAGCGGCGCCCAGAATCGCGTGTTGTTCAGCGCGGCTTCGGGATCGGTGTCGTAGGACAGCTTGATCTCGATCATCCGATCGACATCCTCGAACGAACGGTCCGCCTTCTCGACGCCCTCCTTGACGGCCGGGATCAGCTTCTCGGTGTACAGGTCCATGCCCTTGCCCGAAGTGCAGATGAAGCCGTCGCCCGCGCGACCGGCGTAGCGTGCGACGACGGGGCCGCCCGCCGCGATGTAGACCGGGATCGTTCCCGACTCGGGCACGTCGTAGATCGAGGCGCCCTTGGTCTTGTAGTACTCGCCCTCGAAGTCCACGCGACCGCCCCGCCAGAGTTCGCGCATCAGCCGCACGGATTCGCGCAGCCGTGCGAATCGTTCCTTGAAGGCGGGCCACTCGCCGTCGAATCCGGTGGCGATCTCGTTCAACGCCTCACCGGTGCCGACGCCGAGCATGATGCGGTCCGGGTACAGGCAGCCCATGGTGGCGAAGGCCTGTGCGACGACGGCCGGGTTGTAGCGGAACGTCGGCGTCATCACCGAGGTGCCGAGCTGGATGCGGCTCGTGCGTTCGCCGACCGCAGTCATCCAGGAGATCGAGAACGGCGCGTGGCCGCCGTTGTGCCGCCACGGCTGGAAATGGTCCGAGACACTCGCCGAGTCCATGCCGTGTTGTTCGGCCAGGACGGCGAGTTCGACGAGTTCACGCGGCGCGAACTGCTCCGCCGACGCCTTGTATCCGAGTTTGATCATGTCGTCAGTCCTCCGAGCTCGCGTGTACGTGATGTCCCCCGAATTGCTGTCGTAGCGCCGCCACGGCCTTCATGGCCGGCGACTGGTCCTGCCGTGACGAGAACCGCGCGAAGAGCGCGGCCGCGATGACGGGGGTGGGAACCGCGTGGTCGATCGCCTCCTCGATCGTCCACCGCCCCTCGCCCGAGTCCTCGACATAGTCGGTGATCGCCGCGAACGCGGGATCCTCGCCCAGCGCCGCGACGAGCAGTTCCAACAGCCAGGAGCGAACGACCGTACCCGACTGCCAGGCCGTCATCACCTTGTCGGGCGCCGCGATTCGCGATTCTGCGGCGAGCAGTTCGTATCCTTCGGCGTACGCCTGCATGAGTCCGTACTCGATGCCGTTGTGCACCATCTTGGCGTAGTGGCCGGCGCCGGTCGGGCCGGCGTGGACGAAACCGTTCTCGCGCGGCCCCGCGGGCCGCAGCGAATCGAAGATCGGCATCGCACGTGCGACGTCGCTCTCCGCGCCGCCGACCATGAGTCCATAGCCCTCCGTGCGTCCCCAGACTCCGCCCGACACCCCGCAGTCGAGATACGCGACGCCGCGAGCAGCGAGCACCTCGGCGTGGCGGTCGTCGTCGTCGAAGCGCGAGTTGCCGCCCTCGATCAGCAGGTCGCCCTCTTCGAGGAGCCCGGCGAGTTCGTCGATGACTCCGCGGGTGATCTCACCGGCCGGGACCATGGTCCACACGGTGCGCGGGCCGGGCAGCCGGGCGACCATCTCGGCCAGCGAGTCGACGTCACCGATTCCCGGCGCCGCGTCGTACCCGACGACGGTATGACCGTCGGCCCGCAGCCGATCACGCATGTTCGCACCCATCCGGCCGAGGCCGATCAAGCCGATCTCCATCAAGCGACTCCTCCAAGATCGCGCACGGACCGCGTGCTCGTTTGCTCGAAATCAAGCATGTAATGCACGTAATCATGCATACAGTGAAGTGATGTGTCAAGATTCACGCATGGCCGTTTCTGTAACACCCCACCGCGAGATGCTCGATGTCTGCTGACGACCGGCGGCAGGAGATCCTCCGCAGGCTGCAGATCGACGGGTACGTCGAGGCGACCGCGCTGTCGAAGGACCTCGGAGTGGACGCATCGACGATCCGCCGCGACCTCGATGCGCTCGACCGATCGGGGCGGGCCGAGCGCACCCACGGCGGCGCGCGGCCGCCGGCCGGAGCCCCGACAGACATCCCGTACGCGGTCAAGGAGGGCGAACGACGACGCGAGAAGGTCGCGATCGCCCGGACCGCGACCGCCGACGTACGGGACGGACAGACCGTCGTCCTCGACAGCGGATCCACGACGTACCAGATCGCTCTCGAACTCCGGCACAAGCAGGGACTGACGATCATCACGAACGATCTGCGAATCGGGAAGTACGCGGCCACACTGCCCAGCGCGCGCCTGCTCGTGACCGGTGGCGAACTCCTCGGATCGGTGTACACGCTCGTGGGCGAACGCGCCGTCGACTTCATGGGCGACTACTCCGCCGACTGGGCGTTCATGGGCGCCGACGCCCTCGACCCGATCGCCGGCATCACCAACACGAACACGTTGGAGATACCGATCAAGCGAGCGATGATCCGATCGGCCGAGCGGGCGGTCGTCGTCGCCGACAGTTCCAAGTTCGGCAACCGGGCGTTGGCGAAGGTCGCGGCGATCGACGAGGTCAGCAAGATCATCACCGATCGGGTCAGCGAGATCGAGGACGTGGAGGCGTACGGGGATCGGCTGTCATTCGCGGAGTGACAGCCGATCCACCGGGCGGCGGACCGGCGAATCAGCTCCGCCCGCTACTCTCCTCGTAGAATCTCGTCCAGCAATCGCAACGCGGGCACCGCGGCCGCCAGTCGTTCCCGTTCCTCGTCCGGAAGTCGAGCGATACCCGCCGCGAACCGCTCGGCTTGCGCGTGCCGCCGGCGAGAGACCGCGATCCGCCCCGCCTCGGTCAGTTCCACCAGCGCCGCCCGCCCGTCCGCCGGATCCCGACGACGAGTCACCAGACCCGACCCCTCCAGACTCGACACCAGCGACGTCATCGAGGGCTGTGTGACCCCCTGCAACTCGGCCAGCGCCGTGACGCGCGCGGGACCGAAGTCGTTCAGCCTCGTCAGCGTGGCCGACGCCGTCAGGCTCATCTCCCGCGGAGTCTGCCGGTGAACCTGCGCGTACAGCGCATACAAGGCCTCCACCAAGTCGTGCGGCTCGGCATTCGGTCCGCCGCCTACCGGGATCGTCGACTCCACCATCGGCTTCCTCCATATCGGCACCGTGGTGCGTCTCGGACAGTTCACAAGTCTATCGGGGAACTTTCACCCAACTATTGCATAGATAATCTATATAGACTATCTATGTAAATATGACACAAGCTTCAGCGAGCCCCTTCAAACAGCCGAAGGCGGTATGGGCGGTAGCGTTCGCCTGCGTCGTCTCGTTCATGGGCATCGGACTGGTCGATCCGATCCTCAACTCGCTCAAGGGCGATCTCGGGGCATCCGATTCGCAGACGACGATGTTGTTCACCAGCTACCTCGTCGTGACCGCGGTCGCGATGCTCATCACCGGGTGGGTGTCCTCCCGCATCGGCGCGAAGAACACACTCATCGTGGGCCTCGTGTTGATCGTCGTCTTCGCCGCGGCCGCCGGAGCGAGTGGATCGATCGGCGAGATCATCGGTTTCCGCGCGGGCTGGGGCGTCGGCAACGCACTGTTCATCGCCACCTCGCTGGCGGTGATCGTCGGCGCGGCGAGCGGCGGCTTCGAGGGCGCCATCGTCCTGTACGAGACGGCACTCGGGGTCGGCATCGCGACCGGACCGCTGATCGGCGGACTCCTCGGCGAAGTGAGCTGGCGCGGACCGTTCTTCGGCGTCTCGGTCCTCATGCTGATCGCCCTGGTCGCGACCGTCGTCCTGGTGGAGCCGATGCCGAAACCGCCCGAGAAGCAGTCGGTCCTGGAACCGTTGAAGGCGCTCAGGCACCGGACCCTGGCGACGACGAGCGTCGTCGGTCTGCTCTACAACTGGGGCTTCTTCACGATCCTCGCGGTGTCACCGTTCCTCATCGAGTTCAAGCCGATTCCGATGGGCGGGGTGTTCTTCGGGTGGGGCATCCTCGTCGCCCTGTTCGCCGTCTTCGGCGCACCGTGGATGAAGGCGCGCATCGGCACCGGCCGGGCCCTCTACGTCGCTCTCGGCGGCATGGTGGTCGTGTCTCTGGTGATCGGAATCTGGGCGGAGACCAAGATCGCCGTGATCATCGCGGTGGTCGCCTCCGGGATCTTCGTCGGCCTCAACAACACGCTGGTCACCTCGGCCGTCATGAGCATCGCGCCGGTCCCGCGCCCCACCGCGTCGGCCACCTACGGATTCGTCCGATTCATCGGCGGCGGCCTCGCACCGTTCGCCGCCACGAAGATCGCCGAACAGTTCACCGACAGTTCCCATCCGGCGCCCGCCGACTACCGGCTCCCCTTCATCATCGGCGCCGTCGCCGTACTCCTCGGCGGACTCCTCCTCACGACTCTCCGCAAGGACCTCGACGCCGCGGACGCCGAGTCGTCGCAGCAGGTGTCGACCGAACGACGTGACGCCGAAGACGCGGCCCGCGAGTTCCCCGCCGTCGAAGAGGAGGCGATCCTCGCCGAGTCGGCGTACCACGAGGATCGCGTGATCGCCGCGGAGCACGACGGGCACCGCTGATCCCGCGCATGCCGTTGGAGATCAGTGCTGTGACGTCCACTCAGGGCGATGCGTCTGCGCTACTCCCGACCACAGCACTGATCTCTGCAACCGCGACTCGTCCCGACAGCGAGGAGCGGGCAGGTCTGCGGCCTCACCCGCCCAATCCCAGCTCCACCTGCTCCACCCACGTCGCCACCACCTGCGCACGACGGCGCGAATCGTCCGACAACGTGGCGGCCAGCCCGAGTCCACGAGCCAGGTCGAGCGTCGCCTGCGCTAGCCGGTACGCATTCGGATTCCGACCGTCCGGGTCGAGCCCGGCGAGCGTCATCTCGTGGGCGGCCCGCGCGAACTTCGCCTCCAGCGGCAGGATCTGCTCGCGAAGGACCTCGTCGGAGGCGGCGGCGGCCCAGACCTGCAGCGCCGCGCGGAAGTTGCGTCCCACATAGATCTCCACCGCACGTGCGACGACGATGCCGATGCGCTCCGGACCGGCAGGCAGATCGGCCACGTCCTGCGCGGCCGATGCGGTCAGATCGGTGAACATCTGCTCGAGCGCCGCCGTGATCAACACCTCCCGCGTAGGGAAGTGGTGCTGTGCGGCCCCACGCGAGACGCCGGCCTCCTCCGCGACACGCGCCACCGTCGCGGCCGCCCATCCCTGGCCGGAAAGGATGTCGATCGTCGACGTCAACAGCCTCTCGCGCGTCAGACGCGACCGATCCTGCTGCGGTTCACGCGGCGAACCGGTCATGACGAACTCGCGTCCCACGCGGGCGCGCGCTTGGACAGGAAGGCCGTCATGCCCTCGCGGGCGTCGTCGGAGGCGAACAACGCGGCCGATTCCTGCGCTCGTATCTCGGCGTTCGCCTCGAACTCGGTGATCAGCGCGGCGGTCGTCAACTTCTTCGATGCCGCGAGCCCCTGCGGAGACGCCTTGCGAATGCCCTCGCTGATCGAGGTCAACGTCGCCTCGATCTCGTCGGACGACGCGCACGCCTGGGTGAGGAGACCGATCTCGGCGGCCGTCGCCGGCGTGAACGTCTCCCCCGTGAGGAAGTAGCGTCCGGCCGCTCGCGCCGACATCTTGGGCAGCAACACGATGGAGATCATCGACGGTGCGAGGCCCAGACGCGACTCGGTCAACGCGAACGTCGCGTTCGGTCCGGCGATCGCGATGTCCGCCGCCCCCAACAGACCGAAACCGCCCGCCCGTACATGCCCGTCAGCGACGACGATCACCGGCTTCGGCATCTCCAGCATCGCCCGCATCAGGTCGATCATCGCCCGAGTCCCCTCGGCCGTCGCCTCCTCCGGTGACAGCCCCCGACCCAACGCCTCCTTCAGATCGCCTCCCGCACAGAAGGTTCCGCCGGTGTGGGTCAGCACCACGCCGCGCACGGCGTCGGCGTCGGCGGCCGCGGCGAGCGCGGCCCGCAACTGCGACACCAGACTCGAGCTCAAGGCGTTCCGGTTGGCAGGCGAGTCGAGCGTGATCGTGGTGATCGCCGCGGTGGTCTCGGCGCGGACGAGCGTGTCGGTCATGGGAGTTCCTTGGGTGGAGTGATGGGGGCTCAACCAGCGGGGCGGGGGATCGGCCTCAGTACGACTTCGGCAGACCCAGGCTGGCCGAGGCGACGAAGTTGAGGATCATCTCGCGGCTGACCGGAGCGATACGGGTCAGACGCGAGAGCGGAACCATCGCGGCCACACCGTATTCGACGGTGAGCCCGTTACCGCCGAGAGTCTGCACGGCCTGGTCGACGGTCTTCACGCACGCCTCACCGGCGAGGTACTTCGCCATGTTGGCCGGTTCGGCGGCACCCCAGTCGTCGCCCGCGTCGTACAGGGTGGCTGCCTTCTGCATGAGCAGCTTGGCGGCCTCGAGCTCGATCTTGCACTGCGCCAACGGATGCGCGATGGCCTGGTGCGAACCGATCGGCGCCTTCCACACGGTGCGATCGTTGGCGTAGGAGACGGCCTTCTCCAACGCGAAGCGTCCCATGCCGACGGCCGACGCGGACGCCATGATGCGCTCCGGGTTCAGCCCCGCGAACAGCTGGCTCAGCGCCGCGTCCTCGGAACCGATCAGGGCGTCTGCCGGGAGTCGAACGTCGTCGAGGAACAGGGTGAACTGCTTCTCCGGATTCTTCAGATCCATGTCGATCATGGTGGAGCTGAACCCGGGAGCATCCGTCGGCACGATGAACAGTGCGGGTTTGAGCTTGCCGGTCTTGGCGTCCTCGGTGCGGGAGACGATCAGCACCGCCTGCGCCTGATCGACACCGGAGATGAACACCTTCTGACCCGACAGGATCCACTCGTCGCCGTCACGGCGAGCAGTGGTGGTGATGTTGTGCGAGTTCGATCCCGCGTCGGGCTCGGTGATACCGAACGCCATCGTGATCGATCCGTCGGCCAGACCGGGGATCCACCGCTGCTTCTGCTCGTCGGTGCCGAACTTGGCGATGATGTTGCCGCAGATCGCCGGCGACACGACGAGCATCAGCAGACCGGTTCCGGCCGCGGCGATCTCCTCCATGACGATCGCCAGCTCATACATTCCGGCACCGCCGCCGCCGTACTCCTCCGGCAGATTGACGCCGATGAAGCCGAGTTCGCCCGCCTCTTCCCACATCTCGTCGGTCTTGCGATCGGTGTTCGCGCAGTCGAGGAAGTACTGCTGACCGTACTTGGTGGCCAGACCGCGGACGGCTTCGCGGAGTGCCTTGCGCTCGTCGGATTCGATGAAGCTCATATGGGTTCCTTCAGGGGTTGGTGTGTTCTTCGTATGTCATTGGTCTCGACTCGCTTCGCTCGACCAGCGGGAGGAGTCACTCGGCTTCCGTGATCACGGCCAGTACGTCTCCCACGGAGAGCTGCCGACCCTCTTCGACGGCGAGCACCGACACCACACCATCCGACGGCGCGGCGATCGTGTGCTCCATCTTCATCGCCTCGAGCCACAGGAGCGGCTGGCCGGCCGTGACCGTGTCGCCCTCGGCGACGGCGACGCGGATCACCGATCCGGGCATCGGTGCGAGCAGGGAACCGGGACGTTCCTGCGCCGACGGATCGGTGTACCGCGGCACTCGGGTCAGCGCGACCGACGCGCCCGGCCAGTCGACGTTCACACTCGCATCACCCATCGCTCCGCTCGCCCCGGCGGCACCGACCACCGACACCTCGTACCGTCGGGTGACACCCGCCGTCGAGATCGTGACGACATCGGCGGCGATCGATTCGACGACGCTGTCGGCCAGATCCGGCAGATCGACACCGCGGCGACCGATCCGGTATCGGGCGTCGACCTCCTCGCCGGACGCCGTCACATATCTCTTCGACTGGTAGTCGGAGGCGATGTTGCGCCACCCCGACGGCAGCGAACCGAGGACACGAGCACCTCCCCGGTTGGCCGCCGACTGCGCCAGCGCCGCGGCGACGGCGGCCACGCGAACGTCGTCGTCGGACGCCAGCGGTGCCGACAGGACGTCGAGACCGACGGTGTCGAGGTAGGCGGTGTCGGTGTCACCGGAGGCGAACGTCTCGTCGCGCAACGTGTTGACCAGCATGTCCCGGTTGGTCACCAGGCCGTGGATCTTCGCATCCGCGAGCGACCGGGCGAGCATCGCGGCCGCACGCGCCCGGGTCGGCGCCCACGAGATCACCTTGGCGAGCATCGGGTCGTAGTACGTGGAGATCTCACTGCCGTCGGCGATGCCCGAGTCGACGCGCACCCCCGGCCGATCGAGCTGTTCGAAACGTGCCGACGCGGGAAGATCGATCGTGGTGACCGTGCCCGACTGCGGCTGCCAGTCGTGAGCCGGATCCTCCGCGTACAGTCGGACCTCGATCGCGTGGCCGTTCGTGGCCGGCTCCTCGGCGGGCAGCGCCTCGCCCTCGGCGACGCGGATCTGCCATTCGACGAGATCGATCCCGGTGGTCAGCTCGGTGACCGGATGCTCCACCTGCAGACGGGTGTTCGTCTCCAGGAAGAAGAACTTGCCGTCCCGACGGTCATCATCGGACCCGCTCGCTGCGCTCCCAGCGTCCGCCACATCATCGGACCCGCTCGCTCCGCTCCCGGCGTCCGCCAAGAACTCAACCGTTCCCGCGCCGCGGTAGCCGATCGACTCGACGGCCGCTCGCGCGGCCGCGAACAGCCGCTCGCGCATGTCGCCGCCGACCCGCTCCACGAGCGGGGCGGGAGCCTCCTCGATCACCTTCTGGTGTCGACGCTGAATCGAGCATTCGCGCTCGCCGACCGCCCACACGGTGCCGTGCTCGTCCGCCATCACCTGCACCTCGATGTGATGACCGCGCTCGATGTACGGCTCGCAGAACACCGTCGGATCGCCGAACGCCGACTCGGCTTCCCTCCGCGCCGCGGCGACGGCGTCGGCCAGCTCACCGAGTTCACGCACGATCCGCATACCGCGGCCGCCGCCACCGGCGGAGGCCTTGATGAGCAGCGGCAGATCTGCTTCGGTCACGGAGTCGGGATCGATGTCGGTCAGCACCGGGACACCGGCGGACGCCATCAGCTCCTTGGCGTTGACCTTCGAGCCCATCGCGGTGATCGCGGCGGCGGGCGGACCGATCCACACCAGCCCCGCGGCCGCGACGGCCTCGGCGAACTCGGCGTTCTCCGACAGGAATCCGTAGCCGGGATGGATGGCGTCGGCCCCGGCGGAACGCGCGGCGGCGATGATCTTCTCCGGCCGCAGATAAGTCTCGGCCGACGTCGAACCCGGAAGTGCCACAGCCGAATCGGCCATCCGCACGTGCGGAGCGTCGGCGTCGGGATCGGAGTAGACGGCGACGGTGCGCAGTCCCATCTTCTTGCACGTGGTGAACACGCGGCAGGCGATCTCGCCGCGGTTCGCGACGAGGACGGACGTGATGGCGTTGCTCATGTGTTCTCTCCTCACATCCGGAAGACGCCGAAGTTGCTGGTGCCCTCGATCGGCGCCGATGCGATCGCCGAGAGCGTCTGCCCGAGGATCGTGCGCGTGTCGCGCGGGTCGATCACGCCGTCGTCGTAGAGCATTCCCGACAGGAACGTCGGGACCGACTCGGCTTCGATCTGCGCTTCGATCATGGCGCGCATGCCCGCGTCGGCCTCCTCGTCGACGACGCCGCCGCGGGCCTCGGTGGCCGCGCGGGACACGATCGAGATGACGCCCGCGAGCTGCGCCGCCCCCATCACCGCGCTCTTGGCACTCGGCCACGCGAACAGGAACCGCGGATCGTAGGCGCGCCCGCACATGCCGTAGTGCCCGGCGCCGTAGCTGGCGCCCATCAGGATCGAGATGTGCGGGACCGTCGAGTTCGAGACGGCGTTGATCATCATCGAGCCGTGCTTGATCATGCCGCCGCGCTCGTACTCGGTGCCCACCATGTATCCGGTGGTGTTGTGCAAGAAGATCAGCGGGGTGTCGGCACGGTTGGCGAGCTGGACGAACTGCGTGGCCTTCTGCGACTCCGCGGAGAACAGCACGCCCTGGGCATTCGCCAGGATCCCGACCGGGTAGCCGTGGACCTGGGCCCATCCGCAGACCAGCGACGACCCGTACTCGGGTTTGAACTCGTCGAAGTCGCTGCCGTCGACGACGCGCGCGATCACCTCGCGCGGATCGAACGGCACCTTGAGGTCGCTCGGCACGATGCCGAGGAGGTCCTCCGCGTCGTAGAGCGGCTCGACGACGTCGGCGACGGGGTCGGGACCGTCCTTGCGCCAGTTGAGTCGTGCGACGATCCGTCGCCCGAGGCGGACGGCGTCCTGTTCGTCGACGGCCAGGTAGTCGCCCAGCCCGGAGACCCGGGCGTGCATCGCGGCCCCGCCGAGTTCCTCGTCGTCGGCGACCTCGCCGGTGGCCATCTTGACCAGCGGCGGCCCGCCGAGGAAGACCTTCGACGCGCCGTCGATCATCACGACGTGGTCGCTCATTCCCGGCACGTACGCGCCGCCCGCGGTCGAGTTGCCGAATACGAGGGCGATGGTCGGGATCCCGGCGGCGGACAGTCTCGTCAGATCGCGGAACATGCGTCCGCCCGGAATGAAGACTTCCTTCTGCGTCGGCAGATCGGCGCCGCCGGACTCGACCATCGAGATCACCGGGAGCCGGTTCGCCAGAGCGATATCGTTGGCACGCAGGATCTTCCGCAACGTCCACGGGTTCGACGTGCCGCCCTTGACGGTCGGGTCGTTGGCCGTGATGAGGCATTCGACGCCTTCGACGACGCCGATGCCGGTCACTACGGACGCCCCGACGGTGAACTGCGATCCGTGCGCCGCCAGCGGGCACAGCTCGAGGAACGGCGAGTCCTCGTCGACAAGCAGTTCGATGCGTTCGCGGGCGGTCATCTTGCCGCGTCTGCGGTGCCGCTCGACGTACTTCTCGCCGCCCCCGGCGAGCACCTTGCGGAACTCGAGGTCGAGGTCGGCGAGTTTGGCGTTCATCTCCTCGACGTTCGCGACGAACTCATCGGAGTTCGTGTCGATCCGTGACTTCAACACGGTCATCAGATTCCCTCTCGCTTCGCTCGTTCCGTCATGCCTGGTACCCCAATCGTTTCGCGGCCAGACCGGTGAGGATCTCGTTGGTGCCGCCGCCGATGCCCAGAATGCGCATGTCCCGGTACTGGCGTTCCACTTCCGACTCGCGCATGTAGCCCATGCCGCCGAACAGTTGGACGGCCTTGTTCGCCACCCACTCGCCGGTCTCGACGGCCGTGTTCTTGGCGAAGCAGATCTCGGCGATCAGATCGTCGTCGGAGTCCACCTTCCGTTCGACGACGGCACGCGTGTACGTGCGCGCGATGTCGATACGACGAGCCATCTCGGTGACGGTGTCCTGCACGGACTGGCGCGATATCAGCGGACGGCCGAACGTCTCGCGGTCGCGGACCCAGTCGAGGGTCAAGTCCAGGCAGCGCTGCGCACTCGCGTACGCCTGGACGGCCAGACCGGCGCGCTCGGTGACGAAGGCCTGCGCGATCTGCGCGAATCCCGAATTCTCCGCTCCCACCAGGTTCTCCACCGGCACCCGGGCGTCGACGAACGACAGCTCCGCCGTATCGGACGCGAGCCAGCCCATCTTGTCGAGCTTGCGCGCCACCTCGAATCCCGGCGTGCCCTTCTCGATGACGAGCAGGGAGACGCCCGCGGCGCCCGGGCCGCCCGTGCGGACCGCGGTCACCACGAAGTCGGCGCGGACCGCGGACGTGATGAAGGTCTTGGCGCCGTTGACCACATAGTGGTCACCCTCGCGCACCGCGGAGGTCCGCAGATGTCCGACGTCGCTGCCGCCGCTCGGCTCGGTGATCGCCAGCGAGCCGATCATCCGCCCTTCGAGCGTCGGTCGCACCCACTTCTCGATCTGAGCGGGATCGCCCGCCGCGATGAGATGCGGCAGCGCGATGCCGTGTGTGAACAACGATGCGAACACGCCGCCCGCACCGCCGCGGTAGTGGAACTCCTCACCGAGGATCGTCGAATCGACCAGGTCGCCGCCGGATCCGCCGACCTCCTCGGGCACGCCGAGGCCGAAGAGCCCGAGCTCGGCCGCCGCCAGATGGAGATCACGCGGGATCAGCCCGGTGCGCTCCCATTCGTCCTGTGCGCCGACGACATGGCGCGCCAGGAATCCGGCTACGGTCTCACGCAGCGCGAGTCGTTCCGGACTGTCCCAGATCGAGCTGGGGATGGGCATGTGTTCTCCTTCTTCGCGATTGTCGAGATACCCCGCCGGCCCACCCGGGCTAGTCGGGCGAGCCGAATCTCACGGGCACGTCCACGACCCGCGACCGCAACCATTCCCCCAGCCCCTTGGCCTGGGGGTCGAAGCGGACGTTCTCGGCCACACCGCGCCCGAGAACGCCTTCGATGACGAAGTTGAGCGCTTTCATCTTCGGCAGGCGATAGCGGTGGACAGTCAGATCGGCCGTCTCGGGAAGCAGTTCTTTGAGCTTGGCGACGCTGAGCGTCTCGTCGAGCCAGGCGTACTCGTCGTCGCCGCGCGCCCAGACGCCGATGTTCGCGCTGCCTCCCTTGTCACCGCTGCGCGCGCCGACGACCTCGCCGATCGGTGCGCGGCGCGTCGCACCGCGGTCGGCGACGGGCCCCGAATCGGGAACGGACACGTCGCGGATCGGTTCGGTGCGCAACGGCGACGGCTCGATCACCACCGACACTCCGTCGGGCTGATTCACTAGATGCTCGACGAGTCCGGCGTCGACGTATCCGGGTTCGAACACCCCGTACGGCGATCCGTTGCCGGGAGGCGAGGTCAAGGTGAAACCGGGGAAGCTCGCGAGCGCGAGTTCGACGGCGGTGGCGCTGAACGGTCGGCCGACGACCTTCGGATCGGGGTCGCGGGCGACGCAGCGCAGCACCGCGCTCGCCTTCTCCTGTGTGTCGGCGTCGGCGCGATCGATGCGGGACAGTTCCCAGGTCAACTCGGCGGGCGCACTCGGCAGGGCCGCCTCGAACTGTGCGCGGAACAGTTCAGCTTTGGCGTCGACGTCGAGGCCGGTGATCACCACGTCGACCTCGTTGCGGACGCCCGCCAAGTGGTTGAGCGAGACCTTCAGATCCTTCGGCGGAGCCTCCCCGCGAACCCCGGTGATCGCGACGCGATCGTCGCCGACCTGGGCCAGTTCGACGGTGTCCAAGAGCGCCGTGGCGTCCGGGTTGTAGTAGCGCGGCCCCTGGATCTCGTACAACAACTGCGCGGTCACGGTGCCGACGGTGACCGCTCCCCCGGTGCCGTCGTGCTTGGTGATGACCGACGTCCCGTCGGCGGCCACCTCGGCGACGGGGAAGCCGAGCGGGCGATCCATCGGCACCTCGCGGAAGAACGAGTAGTTGCCGCCGGTGGCCTGGGTGCCGCACTCGATGACGTGTCCGGCGACGATCGCACCCGCGACGGCGTCGAGGTCGTCGTAGCCCCAGCCGAACGCCGACGCCGCCGCGCCGACGGTCAACGAAGCGTCGGTCACACGCCCGGTGACGACGACGTCGGCCCCACGGTCGAGTGCGGCCTTGATACCGAATCCGCCGAGGTAGGCGTTGGCGGTGATCGGGGTGCCGAGGCCGAGTTCCGCTGCGCGCGGAGCGATGTCGTCGCCGTTGACGAAGGCGATCTGCGCGTCGACGCTCACCTTCGCGGCGAGCTGACGCAACGCGACGGCCAGTCCGTGCGGATTGAGACCACCCGCGTTGACGACTACCTTCACCCCCTTGTCGACGGCGAGACCGAGGCCCGTCTCCATCTGCCGCAGGAACGTCTTGGCGTAGCCCAGCGACTGATCCTTCATCCGGTCCTTGCCGAGGATGAGCATGGTCAGTTCGGCGAGGTAGTCGCCGGTCAGGTAGTCGAGTCGTCCACCCTCGAGCATCTCGTGGACGGCGGTGATCCGGTCGCCGTAGAAACCGGACGCATTGCCGATACGGACCGATGCGGGAGCCATGTTCAGTGTCCTTCCGTGCTGGGAGTGCGGCCCGATCCGGGCGGGCCGGCGAAGCATTGAGCGATCGATGCCCATTCGGCGGCGTCGTCGCCGATGATCTCGAGGTCCAGATCGGCCAGTGCCCGCCGCTGTGTGACGAGTTCGGCGAAGTCGATCGCCGGTCCGCGGACGATGTTCGACGCGTCGTCCGGACCCCACGTCCAGACGTCCCCGTTCGGGCCGGTCAGTTCCACGCGGAACGGTTCGGCGGGCGGGGTCTTCTCGTTCACCAGGTACGCGAAGTCTCGGGTGCGGACGCCGATGTGGGCGACGTTGCGGATCCGGTCGGTCGGCTCGACCCGCACGCCGAACGCGTCGGCGACGTCGAGTCCGTGCGCCCAGGTCTCCATGATGCGGGCGGTCATCATCGACGTCGCCGACATCGGTGGACCGAACCACGGCAGTCTCGTTCCGTCCGGTACGGCCTCGAGAGCGTCGACGAGCCTGCCGCGCGTCTCGCGCCAGTCGGCGAGCAGTTCGGCGGGCGGGCGCAGCGCCTCCTCGTCGGCCGCCGCGTCGACGAAGCCGAGAGGGTCTTCACCCGCTTCGGCCAGGAGTTCCGACGCGAACCGCTCCGGATCGGTCACCGCCACCAACGACACTCGGTCGGTCCACAGGATGTGTCCGACCTGATGTGCGACGTCCCACCCGTCGGCGGGTGTGGCCGTCGCCCACTGCGTGTCGGACAGATCCGCCACCAGTGCATCGAGGGACTCGTACTCGGCCCGGAGGTCGTCCGCGATCGCCATGCGTCGAGGGTCACACAGGTTCGAGAATTAATCAAGCATGAATGATTGTTTCATGTCGGCTCGAGCCGTGCGAGCACGTCGTTCTCACCGAGGTCGCCTCGACGAGCCGCAGCTCACACCGGTGTTGCTGATACACATGAGCCATGCTCGTCACCGCGCCCACCGATCCCATCGACGCCTTCGCCATCGGCCGCACCTCCGACGGCGACGAATGGACGATGAACCAGGCGCTCGGCACCTCGCTGACCGATCACCGCGGACTCATCGAGATGCCCGCGCTCACCGTGCTCTTCGACGACCTCGGCGGACTCCGCTTCTACCTCGCCGAGCCGTCCGTGTCGTCACTGCAGGCCCGGCTGACCATGTCGATGCTCGAACGGCCCGCCGTCGACGAGTATCTGACCGCGACCGCCGATCTGCGCATGTCGTCGCACACCTATGGCACCACGTCGGTCGACATCGTCGGCGACGGCGACCGTCTCCTGTGCACCGGGCTCGCGCGCAACGTGCGGGTGGGGCGGGTCACCGACGCCAGACCCGGCCTGCACCTCTCGGTTCCCGAATCACCGAACGCACATCCCGCCGTCACCGCACCGCCCGTCGATCTGACCGGCCGCGAGATCGTCTCGGCCATCCGTGACGGCGCTCCGATCGGCCCACTCGCCCGCCTGCTCGGCGGCTCGATCACCGCTGTCGACGACACCGCCCTCACCTTCACCGCCGAGACCGCACCGTGGATGGGCAACGTGATGGGCACCATGCACGGCGGCGTCATCGGCGCGATCGTCGCCCAGGGCTGCTCGCTGGGCGCGCAGTCGTTCACCGGCCCGGGTCAGAGGTATCAGATGGTCGACTTCACCGTCGCCTTCCTCCGCTCCCCCGCCGTCGACGGACGCGGCGTCCACGTCCGAGTGACCCCGGTGAAGCTGGGCCGTCGGCTGTCGGTGTTCGACGCCGACCTACGCGACGACGACGGGACCCTGCTCGCACACGCCACCGCCGATGTGCGCTTCGACGTGTGAGTTCGTGTTCAACCGCGGATCCGCTCGCGGAACTCCAACGGGCTGATCCCGTGCCGCGCCTTGAACTGGTTGCGGAACGTCGCCAGTGAGCGGAAGCCGACGGCCGTCGCGATGTCGCCGATCCGCGTCCACGGCCTCTCCTCGAGCATCTCGCGCCCGGCCTCGACCCGCTTGTCGGCGATGAGCTCCGCGGGCGATGTGTCGAGTTCGGAGAACAGCCGATACAGGTGTCGCCGCGAGATGTGCAGTTCGTCGGCGATCGCATCCGTCCCGAAGGACGGATCCCGGTAGCGGCGGGCGACCAGGTCGATCACCGTCTGCCGGACATACAGTCGATCGTCCTGCAGGCGGTAGCGGTCGTCCAGGGTCAGTTCGGCCAGAGCCGCGGTGACCAGGTCGATGACGGCCAGTTCCGTGTCAGCGGGCACCTGGGCGCCGGTCACCGCCGTGTCGACGGCGAACCGACGGAGGAAGGTGGCCGTGGCCCTGGCCAGGGGCGTGTCCGTCCCCGACGCCCGGCGCGAGCGTTCGGCGAGATACCGGTGGGCGCCGAGGGCGGAGAGACGGATGAACAGGCCCGCCGACTCGTGGATCGTCGTCGTCGCGCGGACGAACGGATACAGCGTCGGGACCAGGATCAGGTCGCGCGGCGCATACCGATACTCCTGCCCTCGCTGCCAGAGGGTCGACTCTCCCCGGATCGGCGACACGCTGGCGATGAGCACTTCACGAGGGTCCTCACGGATCGATTCGGCCGTGCACTCGATGCGCACAGGCGTCTGCAGCGAGCAGTAGACGGCCGACTGGGAGAGCATGTGCCCGTACCGCAGTGTGCCCAGCCCTTCGGTCCGGTTCGAGGAGAACGACACGCGCGCCACCGTGTCGCCCAACCGCATCGGGTCGACGATCGTCGCGGCGTCGACACCGAGACGCTTCTGCCACGCCGCGATGATCGCCGGAGTCAGGGTCGACGCGAACCGTTCCGTGGGGACGAACGGCACGTTCTTGCCACTCATCCCCGGTCAGCATCGCTCGCGCACTGGGCCCGCGATCCGTTCGCGGTACTCCAGCGGACTGACCCCGTACCTGGTCTTGAACTGGTTCCGGAACGTCGCGAGGGACCGGAAACCGGACGCCGTCGCGATGTCCCCGATCTGCATCCACGGATTCTCGTCGAGCATCTTGCGTCCGGCCTCGACCCGCGCCTCGGCGATCAGCTCCGCGGGCGAGGACCCGAAGTCCTCGAAGAGCCGGTACACGTGCCGCCGCGACATGTGCAACTCCTCGGCGATCATGTCTGTGGTGAACGACGGATCCCGGTACCGGCGTGCGATCAGGTCCGACGCCGCCTGCCGGTTGAACAGCCGGTCGTCCTGCAGACTGTAGCGTCCGTCGAGAGTCAGCTCGGCGAGCGCCGCAGCGAGCAGGTCGATCACCGCGAGCTCGGCGTCCGAGGACACACGGGCGCCCGCGACCGCGGAGTCGATGGCGAATCGTCGAACGAACCCGGCGGCGGCGCGCGCCAGCGGCGTCCGGCCGCCCATCTCACGGCGTGGTCGCTCGGCGAGGTAGCGGAACCGGCCCAGCGCGGTGAACGGTATGACGAGGCCCGCGGCGTCCCGGATCGCCGACGTGGTGTGCACGAACGGCGCCTGCGTCGACACGACCGCGAGATCGCCCGATCCGTACCTGTTCTCACGCCCGTTCTGCGCGACCACCGAGTCGCCGCGAAAACCGGAGACGCTCACGATCAGCCGATCTCGCTCATCGGCGTCACCGGCGACGTTCGCGCGTTCGATCCGGACCGGCGACACCAGGACGCAGAACGACGACATCATCGACAGCCGCCGGCTGTACTGCACGGATCGAAGCGGTTCATCGGTCGACGAACTGAGCACGATCCCGTCGTATATCTCGTACGGCTTGGTCGACGGCCACGCGGTGCACGGCTCCACCATGCGCTCGCGCTCGACGCCTAGACGCGCTTCCCATGCCGTGACGATCGCCGGCGTCAACCTGACGTCGTCGGCAGAGCGCCGCTCCAACGTCGGACCAACTGAACGAAGAGACCGCGGCATCGCAAACCTCACTCATCTTGAACAGGACTTTCGGCGGAAATCGCCGCTCTCTGACCCAAGATAGAGCGTGCGACCGCAATACGCAGTCCGTTGCTTGCGTGGCGTCGAGAAATGAGTCGTCGCTCGCCGCGATGAGTCACTTTAAGAAGCCCATCTGACACGATCTTTCGCCTCTGGTCACACGACGGTCAGGGGAATGGCACGCGACGGACCTCGATCGACGAACTCGAACTCCGGTCCCGCCGAGAACCGGACGATCGCGACCTCGCCCGACTCCCTCTGCGGCTCCCCGCGCACGATGCCGATCACCGTCTCGTCCGACCGATGAGACGCCTCGCCGACCACCCACGTCGGGTCCACGCCGAACGCCGCGGATGCCAACGCGCCGAGTCGGCCGCCGTCGAGCAGACGCAGCCAACCGCCGTCGACGAGCACGTCGCTGTCGCGGGCGATGTGGACCTCGACCCGCTCGTCGTCGACGGCGACGGCGTGAAAGCCCGTGTACTGGCGCGGTCCGAACACCGGATTGAGATTCAGCACCGCGGCGAGCGCCGCGGCGTCCGACCGCCCGTCGAGCACCGCGGCCGCGATCCGCTCCGATGCGATGCCTGCGATGCCGACGAGTTGCTTGTCGAAGATGTCGTCGGCCGTGGCGTCGTCGGTCCGACGACGCACCGCGTCGAGGAAGCCGAGGGACAGCAACTGGTGCTGCAGCATCACCTCTTCGACGATCCGGCGCAGCGCGGACCCGGACCACTCGGTGTAGTTCACGTCCTCGACCAGCGGTCCGCGATAGTCGACGAGGCCGTCCGGCGCGGCCGGATCGATCGGACTGAGTTCGACCGTCGCCGCGCGACGGAGCAGCATCGGCTCGGTGACCTCCGGCAGCGGCAGCTCGTCCCGGTCTGGCTCGATCGTGACCGTCCACTCGCAGTGCGGTGTGCGATCGGCCGGCACTCGCGGAGGACGGTGCACCGGGCGGATCCGCGCACGGCGGTTCGTCGCGATGGCCGTCGCATCGAAGGTCGGGTCCTCGATGGTGTGGCACATGGCCGTCACATAGTCCTCGCCCATCGGCTCCACATCGAGAAGGGCGCCGCAGTGGTCCAGAACGAACGCCCCGTGGTTCTCGTCGTCGACCCGATACCGGAAGTCCATGAACTGCGGCGGCGCCCCGATGTCGAGCTGCAGACACTTGAACATGTCGACGACGCCCTCGCCGTCGATGCCCAGTGCGGCCCGCATTCGACCGGTGTAGACCGGGCTGGCCGCCATCCACTCCTCGATCGCCACCTGCGCCATTCCGTCGCGGCCGAACGCCGAGATCAGGTGTGCCATCCCGCTGCGGTCGATCAGCTGTCCGGTCAGCAGGAGCTCGGGAACCAACGCCGCGAGCTGCGGCGTGGTCAGATCATCGATGCTCACGTCGGTCAGTCCTCCACGATCTTCAGAGCCTGCGTCGGGCAGTACCGCACGGCGGCCTCGACCTCACCACGCCGAGCCTCGCCCGGCGCCTGGTCGAGAACCGCGACACTGTCGCGGCCAGCCTCGAACACCTCCGGCGCCTCCATCTCGCACATTCCGTGCCCCTGACACAGATCCAGATCGACGACGACACGCATCACACGCTCCGACGCCGGTACGCCACTCGACACGGCTGCTGCAACTGCACGACCATCTTCGAGTGGTCGTTGCGATAGCTGTCCGGATCCTGCGTCAACTCGAACTCGTAGTTGCGCAACAGCACCGAGAAGATGGCCTTGAGCTGCATCATCGCGAACTGGGCGCCGACACACCGGTGCCGTCCCGCCCCGAACGGAATCCACGTCCACCGATTCACCAGGTCTTCCTGACGCCCCTCGGCATACCGTCCCGGATCGAACGAGTCCGGATCGGGAAAGTCCTCCGGCAGACGATTGGAGACAGCCGGCGACACCGCGATCGACTGCCCCTCCTCGACGGTGACGCCGCCGACCTCGAACGACTCCTGCACCACACGCATCAGAATGATCAACGGCGGATGCAGCCGCAACGCCTCCTTGAGCGCGCCCTCGAGTTTCGGGATCTGCCGCATCGCGGCGAACGAGTACTCGATGCCGTCGGCGTAGATGCCGTCGAGTTCGTCGGTGACCTGGGCAAGACAGTCCGGATTCTTCAGCAACTCGATCAGCGTCCATGCGGCCGTGCCCGACGTCGTGTGGTGCCCGGCGAACATCATCGAGATGAAGATGCCCGTGACAGTGTTCGCGTCGAACATCGGCGAACCGTCGTCGTTCATCAACGAGACCAGGACGTCGACGAGATCGCGATCATCCTTGCTCTCCGGCGGATTCGCCACCCGCCCGTCCATGATCTTCCCGATGAACTCCACCAACTCCGCCCGCGCGGCATCACGTCGCCGGAAGCTCTCGATGTCGGCGTGCATGTCGACGTAGGCGATCGGATCGGTGCCCTTCTCCAGATCGTGGAACAGGTGCGCCACATGACCGTCGAGCTCCTCGCGGAACTTCCCGCCGATCAGGCACGACGACGACGTGTACATCGTCAACTCGGCGAAGAACTCCAACAGATCGATCTCGCCCTCGTCGCCCCAGTCGGCGATGATGCGCTCCACCTCGTTCGGAATGGTGATCGCGTGCTGCTTCATGTGCGCGCCTTTGAGCGCCTGGTTGTGCAGCATCTCGCTGCGACGCTCCGGGCTGGTGTCGAACACGACGCCCTCACCGAACACCGGCGTCATGAACGGGTAGGCCGCGGCCTGGTCGAGCACCTCGTCGGGGGCACGGAAGAACTCTTCGTTCGCCGCGGCACCGCTGACCAGGACCACTTCCCGATCAGCGAGCTGGAAAGCGCCGACGTCGCCGCACTCGTCGCGGACGCGTTGGAACAGGCCGATGGGATCGGTCGCCATCTCGTCGAGATGGCCGTGTTCTCCGGTCCCGCCGGAGACTCGTTTCGAGGTCACAGCAGTCATGGGATTCTCCTGATTCAGGACTGTGTCTGAGAGGTCAGTCTGCCTTCGGCTTCGACGTCGACGGCTTTCATGTGAGCGCCCGGGGGAAGACTGATCATGGCCTCCACCGCGTGTGCCAGGTCGTCGGGCTTGAGAAAGTGTCCGTGGCGAGCGAGGCCGAATGCGATCCAATCGTTGAGCATTCCCTCGGTGGCCTGCTGGTCGAGGTTCATGCCCATGCCGGTGAGCGTCTGACCGGGGCGGACGACGCCCGCGCGCACACCCGTGCCCTCGAGCTCCATGTGGACGGTCGCCACGAGCCCTTCGACCCCGTACTTCGCGGCGACGTACGCCGACGACCAGGGCCGCGGATGAGAGACGACGTCCGAGCCGATGAAGACGACATCGCCGCGTCGCCGCTCGATCATGTCGGGGACCACCGCGCGGTAGAGCCGATACGCGCCGACCAGGTGCACGTCGATCTGGGCTGCCCACTCGCTCACCGGCATCTCGTGTGCACGACCGATCTGCAGGTCGCCCGCACCGGAGACGACGACTTCCAACGGGCCGAGTTCGGCCTGCGCGGCGGCGACCGCCGAGATCACCGACTCGTCGGAGGTGACGTCCAGTTCCACCGGAACGGCTTCGCCGCCCGCGGCGACGATCTCGTCGGCGAGTACCGTCAGCTTCTCGACGCGACGCGCGCCGAGCGCCACCGGGTGGCCGAGCGCGGCCAGACGGCGAGCCGTGGCTTCTCCGATACCCGACGACGCACCCGCCACCAGGACCGGTCGTCGCTCGGGGTGCGGTTGGAATCGAGGCATGCCCTCCTCACCGCGCCTTCACGGTCATCGGCAGATCGGCGAAGCCTCGGACGTTCACCGAGTGGACGCGATTGCTGCCGGCCACGTCCACGTCGAAGGAACGCACCGTGCGGGCGATCTGGGCGAGGCCGATCTCGGTCTCCAGTCTGGCCAGGTGCGCGCCGAGGCAGAAGTGAGTGCCCAGCCCGAAGCTCATGATGGTGCGGTCGCTGTCGCGGCCGATCCGATACCGATCGGCGTCATGGCCGAACACCTCCTCGTCGCGGTTGGCCGAGCCGATCAGCAGAAGCACACGATCTCCCGCCGGAATGGTGAATCCGCCGTACTCGACGTCGTCGACGACCCTGCGGACCAGCATCTGCGTCGACGTGTCGTAGCGCAGGGTCTCCTGCACCCACGGCGTCACCGCCTCGACCGCGGTGTCGGCGTCGGTCGACGCGGCGATGATCGGCGCGATCTGGTCGGCGCTCCGGGCCCCCCAGTACACCGAGTTCGCCAGTAGTTTGGTGGTCGTCTCGTTCCCCGCGACCACCATCAGCATCATGAAACCGATGATCTCGTCGTCACTGAGCGCGGTGCGCTCCCCGCCGTCGACGAGTTCAGCCGTGGTCAGTGCCGAGATCAGGTCGTCGCCGGGACTCGCGCGTCGTTCGGCCAGCAGCGACGAGTAGAAGCCGTGGAGATCGAGGTAGGCGTGGATCGCCGCCTCGGGGACGTCCGTGACGCCCTCTTCGCGGTGGATCAGCAGATCCGACTGGGTGCGCAGGTGCGCGCGGTCGGATTCGCCGACTCCGAGCAGTTCGGAGACCACATCCATCGGAAGGAGTCCGGCGAAGTCGTGAACGAAGTCGAAGTCGCCCAGCTGAAGGCATCGATCCCAATGCCGCGCGGTCAGTTCGGCGATGCGCGGCGCCAACTCGCCGACGCGGCGGGGTGTGAAGCCCTTCGACACCAGCTTCCGCAGGCGCAGGTGGCGTGGATCGTCCATCGCCAGGAAGCTCATCGAGAACTCGGCGTTCTCGTTGTAGGCCGCCGGGTCGAGGGAGACGCCCCAGCTGTTGGACAGGCGTACGTTGTCGCGGAAGGCGTCGGCGACGTCCTGGTGCCGCGACAACGCCCAGAAGTCGCCGTCGACGTTGTGGTGGACCGGCTCCTGCGCCCGCAGTCTCGCGTACGTCGGATACGGATCCTCGTGGAAGCCGTAGTCGTAGGGATCGAACGGAATGCTCTGCTGCATATCGGAGTCGGTGACGGTCATGGCTGTCCCATCAGTAGCTTGGCAGCGGCGACGAGCCGCTCAGAGGTGGCCTCATAGGTGAGGTGCCCCATGCCCGCGGTCACCAGTCCGCCGGCATAGAGCATCTGGAGCGCGTCGATCAGCCCCTGCGGATCGTCGACGTCGTCGCCGACGGCGCCCGCGAGCCGGTCGTGGATGAATCCGCCGATGCGCAGACGCAGGTGCTGCGACTCGGGATCGTCGGACAGCAGTGCGACGGTCACCGCCCCACCGAGCTGACCCTCGCCTGCGACGACCATCGACACCCCGCGCAGGACCTGCGCGACCCGCTCGAACACCGGCAGGGACGAATCCGGCTCGGGCACACCGACCGCGAGGCGCCGCCAGAAGACCTCGGCGACCAGATGCCCCTTGGAGCTGAAGTAGGTGTACGCGGTCGCCGGCGCGACACCGGCGCGCTTGGCTACGTCGCGGACCGACAGCTTGTCGAATCCGTCGGCGAGCACGATCTCCACCGCGGCGTCGGTCATCTTCGCGATCTTCTCCGCCTGCTGCGGAGTGAGGCGGCGACGGGTGGACTCGGTTTCCAGGGGAGTGGTCATGGGAGTGACGCTACTCCACGGCCGAACCTAAGTCCAGACACCTGTCCAGAACAAGTTCCGGAGGGCCGACTGAAACGTGTTCCACTTCTCTGGTATGACGTTGGAGAGGCACCAGTGCCTGATCCCATCATCGGCAGCGACGAGGTGCGACATGGAATTCCGACTCGAAGACATCGACCCCGACGAGATCGAGCGACGCCTCGCGGTCGTCGAACCGCTGACCGACTCGGTGCGCGGCCTCATCGACGCGGTGATCCGTTCCGAGGTCGACGACGCCGTGCTCGATCGGGCCCGCGCGCGCATCGACGAGATCACCGCCGAGCTCCGCGTGCACCAGAAGCCCGGCGGATACGGCACGCCGTTCACCCGTGATCTGCGGGGCATGCCGTGGGGCAATGCGGCCACCGGCCTGCGCAATCCGATCGCACCGCCGCTGCGACCCGAGCACGGCGCCGGGGTGTCGACGGGTTCGGTGCACCTCGGCGCGGCCTACGAGGGCCCCGGCGGACTGGTGCACGGCGGCGTCCTGGCGCTCCTGATGGACCAGTTGGTCGGCGAATGCGCGAGCACGATCGTCAACATGCCGCACTTCACCGGAACCCTCACGGTTCGCTACCTGCGGCCCACGAAGCTCGGCCGCGTCGACCTGCGCGCCGAGGTGACCGGCACACAGGATCGCAAGACGTTCGTTCACGTCGAAGTCCGCGACCGCGAGGGCGTGACCGCCGACGGCGAGGCGATCATGATCCGCCCCAAGGATTTCCCGGGCCGCGACGAGGTGTTGGCCGCCATCGCTAGGACGCCCTAGTAATGTGGGCCTCATGTGCGACGACCACTCCCCGCAGCCGTTCTCACTCGAAGAGGCCGAGGCCGTCCGCGGCGTCTGGCAACGCCTCGGTCTCACCGGGATCATCGACGTCCACACACATTTCATGCCGTCCCGCGTGCTCGACAAGGTGTGGGCGTACTTCGACTCGGCGGGCCCGCTGATCGGCCGCGAGTGGCCGATCGCCTACAAGGCCGAGGAGGAGCGACGCGTCGAAGCCCTCCGGTCGTTCGGTGTGCTGGCGTACTCGTCGATGCTGTACCCGCACAAGGCGGAGATGGCGCAGTGGCTCAACTCCTGGGCGGCCGATTTCGCCGCCGCCCACCCCGACTGCCTGCACACGTCGACGTTCTACCCCGAGCCGGGTGCGGGCGAGTACACGCGCGCCGCGATCGAGGCGGGCACCCGCGTGTTCAAATCACACATCCAGGTCGGCGAGTACTCCCCGCTCGATCCGCTGCTCGACGACGTCTGGGGCGTGATCGACGACGCGCAGGTCCCGGTGGTGATCCACTGCGGCTCCGGTCCGGCTCCGGGCACGTTCACCGGTCCCGAACCGATCGAGGCCCTGATGCGTCGGTACCCGAGGCTGCCGTTGATCATCGCGCACATGGGCACCCCGGAGTACGCCGAGTTCCTCTCCCTCGCCGAGCGTTTCGAGAACGTCCGCCTCGACACGACGATGTCGTTCACCGACTTCTCCGAGGAGGACGCCCCCTATCCGCGCGAACTGATGGGCCGTGTCGCCGACCTCGGGCACAAGATCCTTCTCGGCACCGACTTCCCGAACATCCCCTACGGTTATCCGCACGCCCTCGACGCGCTGGTCCGGCTCGACCTCGGCGACGAGTGGCTGCGACGCGTGCTGCACCACAACGCCGCACAACTGTTCGCGATCGACTGACCTCCTCCGCCGCTACGGGCCCACGACCGCCCACCGATCGCGCCGGACTAGACACACCGGCCCGGCGGATCCGGAACTGCCCGCCGACGTGCCCGTTCCCCGCGAGCGGTCGGCCGAACGACCTACGGATCGTCCACCGACCGTTACTGTCGACGGCGTGAGCTACGACCAATGGCTGATTCCCGTCCGGTTCGCGGACGATCCCGAGACCGCGTCGCGCCACGCCGTGGAGCAGGACGAGTCCGACGCACCGGCCGCCCCCGAGGCGGCCGCGCTCGCGGACGCGATCACCCGAGCGCACGGCCCGATCGAGGACGCCTCCGGTTTCCTGTCCGTCTTCCCGCTCGAGGCGACCGGCGACTGCGTCTTCGTCCCGTCGCGGTTCCCCGCCGTCGAACTCGCACGAGCGACGGTGATCCCCCTCGCGTTCGGGGCGGGCTTCGCCGTCTACGACCCGCAGCACGGCGTCCTGCTGGACCCGCGCGACGCCGTCGCGGGCACATTCGTCTATTCGAGCGACGACCCGTTCCCGACGATCACGCCGTCGCTCATCGATCTGTGTGTGCCAGCGATGCGAGTGGAGGACTTCGTCATCGCCGAGACCGGCGAGAACGTCTACATCCAGACCAAGAGAGTGGCCGACGACGAGTACCTCCTCGAGTACCGGGACGGCTCGCCGGACCGGCACTTCGGGACCACGGTGTCGACGGCCGAGCAGGTGGCCGCCGCCGTCCGCGGATGGCTGACCGGCGACGACTCGTCGTACCGCGGCCATCACTGGGAGCGGATCGAGTTCTGATCACCGGATTCCACCCGGATCCACTGCAGGGCCCCATCGGCATCGGCGGCGCCGTACGGCTCGCCGCCGCGGCTCCGGTGATCAGTCAGGCCGAGCAGTCGGAACGGCCGGGTGCGGCCGGAGACACCGGCCCGGTCAGCCGGCGCTCACGTGCACCACGGCTTTGCCCATGACCTTCCCCTCCGCGAGATCGGCCAGGGCCTGAGGCAGGTCGGCGAGTTCGTAGGCCGTGCTCACCGGCGGGCGCAGGCCGGCGGCGATCATCTCGGTGAGGTCGTCGTGCAGCAGCGCCGGGAGGTTCTGGTCCGCCGAGCGGATGTACTCACCCCACGCGGCGCCGACGATCGAGATGTTGCGGAACAGAACGCGGTTGAGCTTGGCCGACGGGATGCCGCCCGCCGCGAATCCGATCACCACGTACCGACCGTCCGGCGCGACGGTGCGCAGCGCCTCGTCGAACGCGTCGCCGCCGATCGGATCGAGCAGCACGTCGACGCCGCCGTCGGACAGTTCGAGAACGCGATCCTTCCAGCCGTCGGTCAGCTGCACCACCTCGTCGGCGCCCAGGGCGCGGAGCATCTCCTCCTGCCCGGTGCGATGAACCACGGCGATCACCTTGCACCCCATGGCCTTCGCGACCAGGATCGAGGCGACCCCCACCCCGCCCGCCGAACCGAGGACGCCGACGACCTCGCCGGGCGCCGTCTGCGCCCGATGCTTCAACGCGAACAGCGCGGTCTGAAAGTTGATGCCCATCGCGGCGCCCTCGTCGAAGGTCAGCTCGGGCGGCATCGGCAGAATCTGCTGCTCGGTCGAGGCGATCCGCTCGGAGAATCCACCGGTCATCGACGTCACCAGTACGCGGTCGCCGATCCGGTACGCGCCGCCGTCCGGGGCCTGCGCGACGACGCCCGCCACCTCGGTGCCCGGGGTGAACGGCAGCGGCGGACGCAGCTGGTACTCCCCCTTCGACATCAACACGTCGGGGAAGCAGACCCCGCAGGAGCGGACGTCGACGAGGTACTGGCCGTCGCCTGCGGTGGGAGCGGGGACGTCCTGGAGTTCGAGACCGGCCGGACCGGTCTCGCTGACGAGCACTTGAGCCTTCATCGTCTCACCGTAACGCGTTGGCGTAGGGCAGGTCTCGGGTTCACGGGGGCTGGACGTCCACTGAGCCGAACCGGCGGGACTCGGCCGACGGAAGGGTCTCGACCGGCGGGGCCCGTCAGCTCGCGATCCGACTGCTTGCGATGTCCCGGAAGACGCCGCCGCCCGGCGTCGCACCGCTGATCGCGTCGGCGGCGAGCACGACGGTCGCCGATGTCCAACAGCTCTGCTCCACCGGCCAGCGTTTGCCGTCGGAGAACACCAGACCGGTCCAGTACGAACCGTCCGGATCGCGCAGGTGCTGGATCGACTCGACGAGGGTCACGGCCCGGTCGGCGTCGCCGATCGCGTCGACGGCCATCGCCAGCTCGCACGTCTCGGCGCCGGTGACCCACGGGTGATCGTCGACGCAGCGCGCTCCGAGACCGGAGACGACGAAGTCGTCCCATCGCGCATCGATCAGTTCACGTCCCGCGTCACCGCGGACCGCACCGCCGAGCACCGGGTAGTACCAGTCCATCGAATGGTTCGACGCCGGGTCCATCACCGTGCGATCGCCGGTCCAGACGTCGAACACCGCGCCGAGACGACGCGCCGCGGCAGACCACTCGTCGGCGGGCTCGTCGAGGATCTCGGCGATCGACGCGGCGCAGTACAGCGCCGAGTAGATGCTCGCGTTCCCGGTGATCAACACGTTCGGGAACATGTCGCCGGTGCGGTAGTCCGCGGCCCAACGGAACGCGCCGTCGGCGCGTGCGAAGCTCAGGGTCCGGCCGATCGCGGCCTTCACCGTCGGCCACATGCGTCGCAGGAAACCGGCGTCGTCGAACACCAGGAAGTGGTGCCACACGCCGACCGCGATGTACGCGCAGAAATTGCTGTCGACGCCGTGATCGACGACGACGCCCTCGCGCAGTTCCAACGGCCACGACCCGTCCGGACGCTGGGTGCGTCGCGACCACTCGTAGGCCGCGTCGGCCTGACGGCGGAGTCCGCAGGCGGCCAACGCCATCGCGGACTCGACGTGATCCCACGGATCCGTCTTGCCGCCGGGGAACCACGGGAGCGCGCCGGAGGGCTCCTGCATCGCCGAGATCGCCTGCCCCGTCGCCCGGATCTGCGCCGGAGTCAGCACGCCGTCGATGTGCGGGACAGCCATGTCTATTCGGGTTTACGCAGGTAGATGGCCACCGACTTGCCGACAACGGGATTGAGGACCTGCTCGCCGACCCGAGTGAGCCACGGCTTGCTCATCATGTCCCAGACGAGCATCTTGTGATAACCCTTGACCAGCGCATTGTCGTTGTTCTCCACCCCGACGGCGCACTTGAGCCACCAGTACGGAGCGTGCAGAGCGTGCGCGTGGTCGGTGCCGGTCACCTCCAGCCCGGCCGCCCTCAACTTGTCCGCGAGTTCGGACGCCCGGTAGATCCGGACGTGTCCACCCTCAACCTCGTGGTACTCGTCCGACAACGCCCAGCAGATCTTCTCCGGCCAGTACCGCGGCACCGTCACCGCGGCGAGACCGCCCGGCTTCAGGATGCGGGCCATCTCGGCGATCGCCGATTCGTCGTCGGGGATGTGCTCGAGGATCTCCGACATCAGCACGACGTCGAACGAGTCGTCCTCGTACGGCAGTCCCAGTGCGTCGCCGACGCGGGCGTCCGCGTTTCCGGACTCGGGGACCTCGCCGGCGGCGACGAGTGCGCCGAACATCTCGGAGACGTCGGCCATGTCGGCGGCGCTCATGTCGAATGCGGTGACCTCGGCGCCGCGCCGCAGCATCTCGTACGAGTGGCGCCCCTGTCCGGCCCCGATGTCGATGGCGCGAACGCCCGGTCCGACACCCAGTCGATCGAAGTCGACGGTCAGCATGCTGCTCTCTTTCGTCCAGGGGTTGATTCGATCGCCGCGCGATACCGCTCGACGGTGGCTGCCGCGACTGCGGACCAGCTGTACTTCTCGAGTACGCGCTCGCGTCCTCCGGCACCGAGCCGCGCACGCAGGTCCGCATCGTCGAACAGCCGGAGGAACGCCTGCGCGAGTTGCCCCGCATCGCCCGCGTCGACGAGCACGGCCGCCTCCTCGTTCTCGCCGACCACCTCGGGGATCGCTCCCGCACGGGTGGCGACCAGCGGCGTCCCACAGCTCATCGCCTCCACGGCGGGCAATGAGAAGCCCTCGTAGAGCGAGGGGACGCACGCGATCTCCGCGCCGGCGAGAAGCGCTGCGAGTTCGTCGTCGTCGATTCCGGACACCACCGACACCCTGTCGGCGATCGACAGTTCGTCGATCAGCGCGGCCGACGGCCCCCCGGGGTCGAGTCTGGACACCAACGTCAGTTCGACGTGTTGTTCGGCCGCGACTTTGGCGACCGCCTCCAAAAGGTACGAGACGCCCTTGAGCGGCGCATCGGCGCTCGCCACACAGACGATCCGCCCGGGCACCCGTTCGCCGCGCGGTGCGAACACCTCGGTGTCGACACCGAGTGGAATGGTGGCCAGCGAGTCCTCGCTCACCTTGAACGCACTGCGGATGTCCTCCTCGCTGCTGCGCGAGACGGTCAGCAGGGACGGGATGCGCCGGGCGACGCGACCCTGCATCGCCAGAAACGAATGCCATCGCCACGCGCTGATCTTCTTCAGCCCCTTGGCCGCCCGCACCGCGAGCGAGCGGTCTCGGGTGATCGGGTGGTGGATGGTCGCGACGAGCGGGAAGCCGGCGCGCTTGACCGACAGCAGACCGTATCCCAGGCACTGGTTGTCGTGCACGACGTCGAAGTCCTCGCGCCGTCCATTGAGCAATCGGGACACGCGCAGGCTGAAGGTCAGCGGCTCACCGAACGCGGCGGTCCACATCTGGACCACCTCGACGACGTCGATCCAATCGCGGAACTCCCGCAGCTTGGGCGTGCGGAACGGGTCCGGCTCGCCGAACAGGTCCAGGCTCGGGACCTTGGTGAGCGTGACACCGGCCTCGAGAGCGGAGTCGTCGAGGTCGGGATACGGCTGACCGGAGAAGATCTCCACATCGTGTCCGAGAAGAGCGATCTCACGCGCCAGATGACGGACGTACACTCCTTGACCGCCGCAGTGCGGCTTGCTCCGATACGACAGGAGCGCGATACGAAGCCGATCCTCAGCGGCGCTCACTGACCCTCCCGGGCGGCCTGCTCCAGCGCGGTCACCGACACCAGTTTCACTCGTCGTCTCCCCGATCCCTTGCCTGCCGCTCTCTCGACGGCGTCGATGGCCTTCCACCCGGCCAGGTCGACGCGGTTGGCTCCGCGAGAGGCCACCAGATCGGCGACGTCCGCGGCATCGACTGTCGTCTCGGGCAGCGTACCCGCGGCGAAATCGGCGAGTACGGCCTTCGCCGCCTCCTCACCGCAGTACCGGTTCCGCCCGATGCCCCCGGTGGGACCGCGTCGGATCCACCCGGCGACGAAGAGCCCCGGAATCACCGCACCGCCGGGACCGTCGAGTACACGCGCGTCCTCGCTGGGAACCACGGCCCGCAGTTCGTCGAACGGCAACCCGTCGACGGCCTGGCCGCGATAACCGACCGATCTGACGACGGCGCCCGCCTCGATCTCCCCGGTCTCGTCGGTCGGTTCGATCCGGCCGCCCGCGACGTACCTGTTGCGAACGTACCGCACCTTCTCGACGCCGTCGGCTCCGATGATCGCGGTGGGCGAGGTGAGGAACTCGAAGACGATCCGGCGGTCCGCGTCGCCGACCGGCTTCGCGGCGAACTCGCGGGCGAGTCGGAGCTTGGTCGCCACGACCGAATCGATGGAGCCGTCCGCCTCGGCGGCGGCGGTCTCCGCCGAGCGCACCAGGTCGTCGGGCATCACGATGTCGACACCGTGCAGCTCGCTGAGCGACAGGAACTCGCTGTTGGTGAACGCGCCGTGCTCGATGCCGCGGCGACCCATCACGACCACCTCGCGGACGGCGGAGGCGCGCAGCGCTTCGAGTGCGTGGTCGGCGATGTCGGTGCGAGCCAGATCGTCCGGGTCGGACACCAGGATGCGCGCCACGTCGAGCGCCACATTGCCGTTGCCGACGATCACCACGCGCTCGGCCGACAGGTCGAAGGTCCGGTCGGCGTGATCGGGATGCCCGTTGTACCAGGCGACGAAGTCGGTGGCGGCGATCGAACCCGGCAGGTCCTCACCGTCGATTCCGAGGCGACGGTCGTGTGCGGCGCCGACGGCGTACAGTACGGCGCCGAACCGTTCGCGCAGTTCGTCGCCGGTGATGTGCGTGCCGACCTCGACGTTCAGGTGATAGGTGAAATTGGCCCTGCGCTCCACTCCGGCGAAGGTCTTCTCCACCCCTTTCGTCTCGGCGTGGTCGGGTGCGACACCCGCGCGGACCAGTCCGTACGGTGTGGGCAGCCGGTCGAACATGTGCACCTGGACCTGACGCTTCTTCACCAGCTCTTCGGCAGCGTAGAAGGCGGCCGGACCCGCACCGACGATCGCCACCCGCAACTCCTGTCCCTCGGGCAGCTGCGGCGGCTTCGGGTGCTTGACCAACCCGCCGTCGGCGTCGTGGTCCCGGAAGTAGTCAGCATTGATCTGCAGGTACGGCTCGTCCCGTTCCTCCAGTTGGTCGTCGGGCACGATCGCCTCGACCGGGCACTCGTCGATGCAGGCGCCGCAGTCGATGCACGTCTCCGGGTCGATGTAGAGCATCTCCGCGGTGAAGAAGTCCGGCTCGTCCGGCGTGGGGTGAATGCAGTTCACCGGACACACGGCCACACAGGATCCATCGTTACAGCAGGGGCGGGTGATAACGTGCGCCATCTGGTCATTCCTCCGCGCCGGGGCTCCGGCTATCCACAAGGTGAACGTGTTCTAGTTTTGCCCATGAGGATAGCAAAAGACGTTGCGGCACAGCCGACTGGACCCGGTGACACGACACATTCGGCGCTCATTGCGCGACGAGTCACACCGTGACCGGTTCCGATGAGCACACACCGCTCGACGGACGCCTGCCCACGCCCGGCGTCAGAGGCGACGAGCCGCGATCTCAGGCACCGGTGCGGTCACCGGTCAGAAGGCCCCGGTCAGGATCATCTCCATCAGTTTGATCGGAGCTGCGCAGGCGTCACCGTTCGGCGCCTCCGACGGCTCGACCCACCAGGTGTAGACACCCCCGCCGGGAGCCTTGGCCGTGACACCGCACACGGCGGGACGCTTCGGGTCCCGCGCGGTGAAGCCGGCCTGGCTGCCGACCTGGACGTTCTCCGTGGTGAAGCCCAAGCGTTTGGCGGTGTCCTTCTCGTGGTTGTACGAGCCCCACTCGAACCAGTTGAACATCACGTCCACCGTGGCGGGAGTCTGGACGATCCACCGACAGTTGGCGCCGAAGAAGCCCGGCGCCGCGGTACGACCGCCCACGGCCTCGCCGATCTTGGACGCGGGGAGGACCTCGCACTCGGCGAGGAGCCGCTCGAACTTGTCGGTGTCGACCGCCCCGGTGTCGGTGCCCACCGATCGCCCCTGGCGCACCGGCGTGCCGTCGACGGTGCACGCGCCGAGCCCGAGAACTGCCACGGCCGCCGTCACCGCCGCCGCCGCACTCCAGCGCCTCGTCATGACGCCCCCTTCACAACTGTCTCGGTGAGCCGTTTCGCGGACTGACAGATCTCGTCGGTGCTCTTGAGTTGCTCGGTGCTCGTCGCCAGATGCACCGAGATCTCGATGAAGTCGGCGTCCCACGCGACGCCGATCTCGCAGATCGGACCGGTGTGGGCGATGAACCCGGGTTGGCCGTCGATCTCATAGTCCTCGGTCATGTCCCGGGAGAGTTGCTCGGTGCCCCGTTCGCGTCCGATCGGCGATCCGCGATACCAGTTGAAGGACACCGACGGGTTGCGGTCGGCGTTCAGTCGCCACTCGCACGTCGACGGATTGTCGACGGCGAGTTCGAACCCGGGGACGCCCGTCGCCTTGACGACCTCGTCGGCGGTGAGCCCGCCGCAGCGCTCGAAGTCCGGTCCGGTACCGGTGCGCGGCTCGTAGGTCTCGTTCACCGAGTCCGCGGTGCCGTCGCCGCCGCAGGCGGACAGACCGAGGACTGCGACGGCCGCCAGGACGAGCAGCGCGCCGGACCGGAATCGGTCGAGTTCACGTCGTTCGCGTTTCGTCGGACGGCCGGCGCCGCGATCGCGCCGCGGAATCGACGCGAGGACCTCGCGCGGAGGCGGGGGCGGACTGTGATCGATGTAGTTCTCGGCGGCGACCGGAGCGGAGACCCTCTTGCCGATCAGCCCGGTCACCTCGACGATGCGGTCCCGCGAACCCTGACGCACGGTGACGCGGTCGCCGATCGCGACCTGCGCGGACGGTTTGACCGTGACACCGTTGAGCTGAACATGCCCGGCGCGACAGGCCGCACCGGCGGCGGAGCGGGTCTTCGTCAGTCGGATCGCCCAGATCCAGCTGTCGATGCGCGTCGCCATGTGCCGCCCCTCTCGTCCCGTCGCATTCCGCTGTCCACAGTATCGGGCCGGACCGGTCACCACCGCTCACGACGTTCACTCGGTCTACGAGACGGGTTTCCCGCCTCCGGATACGGCGACGGGCGCGGCAGTGAACACTGCCGCGCCCGTCGTCGTGCCGAACGTCCGAATCAGTTCGCGAGGGCCTTGGCCTTCAGGTTCTCGAACTCCTCGGGGGAGACGACCCCGGCGTCGAGCAGCGCCTTGGCGGTCTGGATCTGATGGGCGGGGGAAGTCTGCCCCGCGGCCTGTTGGATGTACTCCTCCTGCGAACGCTGCGCGGCGGCGGCCGCCGCACGGCTCCGCTCGCTCATGCCCGGACCGCGGGCGACGATGTACACGAATGCCGTCAGATACGGGAAGATCACCAATGCGATGATCCACACGACCTTCCAGCCCGCATTCAACTTGTGATCGCGGAACAGGTCGGTGAGGACCATGAACAGCACGATCAGGTACGCGATGAACGCAAAGATCAAGATGGTGTACCACAGCACACCCCAGAACGAACTCCAGTCCACTTCATTCGCCTTTCCAAGGACTTCAGGGAAGGCAAGCGTAGCGCTACCCGACCGTCGCCGCCGCGTTTGCGGGCCGATGCGACGAATGCCACCAATTCGGCGTGACGTCGTAATTCGCCCGAATGACAGATGCGGTATACCGCTGCCACCCCGGATGAGTTCGTCATATCGTCATCTGCTATGAGACTCTCACGAATCCTTTCCGCGGGCGCCGCTCTCGCCGCCCTTCCACTCCTCGCCGCGTGCGGCACGACCATCGATCAGGACAAGCTCGGCAAGGAGATCACCGACAAGCTGAACAGCGAGTACTCGAAGTTCGACAGACAGGTGTCCTCGATAGCGTGCGACGATCCGGGAAAGGACCCGGCGGTCGGCACCACCTTCGAATGCATCGCGGACGTCGACGGAGCCAAGGTGCACATCGACGTCACCACCACGAGCGACGACTTGGACGTCACCTATGAGACCGTCGACATGTTGTACGACATGGCGTTCGCCGCGAGCAAGCTCGAACCGTCCGTGTCGCAGCAGACCGGAGTCGCGGTCACCGTCGACTGCGGCGACGGGGTCAAGGCGTTGAAACGAGGCGAGACCTTCGCGTGCACGGTGTCCGACGGACAGGGTGCCAGCCGAGGTCTCACCTTCACGGTCGTCGACGGCGACCAGGACCGCTGGGAACTCGACTGACTCCACCGTTCACGATTTCCGCCCGGGTGTCGCCCACCTCGACGCCGCCGCAGCGCGGGTTGCGTGACATACCCGAAAGTCCCTGGTCGGAGTTCGACGCAGCGGGGTGGTTACGATACCGTAATCGTCGTCGTTGACCCCGAATCACTCCAGGAGACGCCAACCATGGCAGCCGTCATCCTCTACGGTACCGAGACCGGTACCGGTGAACTCGTTGCAGACGCCATCGCCGACGTGCTGGCCGCCGACTACGACCCGTCGATCTACGACATGGCCGAGTACGCGGCCGAGGACCTCGACACCGACGACTTCCTCGTCGTCGTCTGCTCCACGTACGGCGAAGGCGAACTGCCGTCGAGCGCGCTGCCCTTCGCCGACGAACTGGACGAGGAGAAGCCGGACCTGACCGGCATGCGCTTCTCGGTGTTCGGCATGGGCGACACCGTCTACGACGATACGTTCAACCGTGGCGGCGAGATCATGGCCGAGAAGCTGACCGCACTCGGCGCCGTCGAGGTCGGCGAGCACTACCGTCACGATGCGTCGAGCGCGGAGAAGCCCGCGAAGGCCGCCGAGGCGTGGGCCGAGCGCCTCAAGCCCGTCATCGACGAGGCCTGAGCCGCCTTCTCACATCTGTCGATCCGCGGGAACCGCCACCTGGTTCTCGCGGATCACTGCATGTTTGGCCAGTTTCGCGACCGAGATCACCGACAATGCGGCGATGACGGCCAGCAGTCCGGTGGCTCGGACGCCCGCCGAGATGCTCTCCCCCAGCAGAGCCACGCCCAGTGCCATCGCGACCACGGGCTCCATGACGTTCATCGCCGGGAACGAGGTCTGCAGGTCGCCGGCGCCGAACGCCCGCTGCTGGGCGATCACCGCGAGGATGGCCACCGGGACCAGCAGGTACACCTCGAAGTGCACGAACAGCGACAGCGGCTCGTCGACGATCCGGATCGCCACGGCCTTGATGAGCAGGGACGACACGCCGAACAGCGCGCCGGACGTCAGTCCGTACAGGAGTGACTTGTGATGTCCGCGGTCGCACTTCTCGGCGAAGACGACGAGTAAGACCAGACCGATGACGACGGCGCCGACAGTCGTGCCCATCAGGAGCATGTCGGGCCTGCGGTCGGTGGTCACCGGCCGGGCGACGAGCAGGAACCCGACGACGCAGACCACCAGGATCGCACCCCACACCCATTCCGAGCGTTTCGGGCGCCGGTGGTCGGCCCAGGCCTCCATGGGCAGCACGAACAGGACCGCGAGCACGACGAGGGGCTGCACCAACAGGATCGAACCGAGTCCCAGCGCGGTCGCCTGCAGGCCGAAGCCCGCGATCGCGACGACCGCTCCGAACCACCACCCGGCCGTGATGGCGCCGTTGGCGGCCGACGATCGCTGGCGCAGGACCGTGCCGACCGCGATCAGCAGCGCTGCGGCAATGGCGATCAGCGTGGGAACCCAGGTGTGCATCCCGTTCAGAATATCGGGCGCGCATCGCCTTCCGCGATGAACCGGCCAGTCAGGCCCCGGCGACCTGCAGACTCGTCACAACAGGTGTCGGGTTGGTCGTCAGATCATGGACGGGGCAGTGCGCGTCGACTACCTCCTGGAGTTCGCGGTAACGCTCGGGCGACTCGGGTCCCTCGATGTCGACGGTCACCCGGACCTCGGTGAATCCGGCGCGCACACCGTCGTCGAGCCCGAAGAAGCCGCGTACGTCGAGGTCTCCCTCGCCGGTCAGTGAGAGCTTGGTGATCTCGAGGCCGAGACGCTCGGCCCAGAACCGGTACGTGACGACCTGGCACGAGAGCAGCGCCGCGAGGTAGTACTCGACCGGGTTCGGCGCGCTGTCGCCGCCGCCGAGTGTCGGCGGCTCATCGACGTTCACGCTGAACGAACGCAGATCGATCGCACTCGACACGCCCTCTCCCCCGGTGGCCGATGCCGTGAACACGACGGCGGCGTTGGCCGGCTTCGCCTCGACGGCCCGGGCGGTCTGCGCGGCGATCGTGTTGAGGGCGGTGCCGGAGTCCGGAATCTGGTGGGCGAGAGTCTGTGCTGTGGTCATGGCGTCGACGGTAGGTCCGCCGATCTCCCGGGGAAAGGATTCTGCGCGGCGGCCCGGTAAACCCTTGACTGTCGGGGCGGGGCGCGCCTGATCGGAATTGTCGGTGGCCGGATCTACCGTTGACTCATGTACCGCAGCGAACTGGAACGCCTGATGACCCTGGCCTCCGACGAGATCGAGGCCGCGTGCCGCGGCGATCGCCTGTCGTCTCTGATCACTCGATGCGCCGACGAGAACCTCGAGTTGTCGGAGTTGGCGGACGACGCCGCCGCACAGTGCGACGTCGACCGTCACAGCTTCTACGCGCAGGAGGCCGCGGCGTGGCGCGCGACGGCGCAGGTCCTACGCACCATGACGCGCGATCGGACGCGGGCAGGCGAACAGGGCGCCGCATGA